>NZ_BAAGWC010000039.1:0-34757 GCF_054780555.1 Hymenobacter daeguensis | reverse complement strand
GGCCGGAGCGGCATAAGCCGCCGCCGCAGCTGCCGGAGCACTCGCCGCCGGGGGCGCTGCCGGCGCAGGCTGGGCGGGGCCGCTGCCGCCGCTACCGGCTGCCACAACAACGGGAGCCGCTTCTCCCGCACCATTCAGGCTGCTAGTTTTTTTTTTAGCCTCGCCGTTGGCGGCAGGGGCTAATTCGCGGACGAACTGCACGGCCCCGTTCAGATACGCCAGCTTCATCAGGGCCAGCTCGACGTGGAGGCGCTGGTTTTTGGCCTGCTTGAACTCGCGGTCGCACTGGCTGATGAGGTTGAGGGCCGAGAGCAGGAAGGCCAGCGGGGCGGCCTGGGCCTGCTGCACGTACTTCTGCTTGATGCCGTCGGACACCTCGAGCAGCTGCACCGTCACGGCATCTTTGCACACGAGCAGGCCGCGCAGGTGCTCGGCGGTGCCCACCACGAAGTTGTGCAGGTCGAAGCCGTTCTGCATCACCTCGTCGAGCAGCAGCAGGGCAGCCGAGAGGTTTTCGGTGAGCAGGCTGTCGACGAGGCGGAAGTAGTAATCGTAGTCGAGGATGTGCAGGTTTTGCACCACCTCTTTGTAGGTGAGGTTGTTGCCGCCGAAAGTGACCATCTGGTCGAACATCGAGAGGGCGTCGCGCAGGCCGCCGTCGGCCTTCTGGGCCAGCAGGTGCAGGGCGTCGTCTTCGGCCGTGATGCCTTCCTGGGTGGCCACGTAGCGCAGGTGCCCGCGCATGTCTTCCACCTTGATGCGGCTGAAATCGAAAATCTGGCAGCGCGACAGGATGGTGGGAATAATCTTGTGGCGCTCGGTGGTGGCGAGGATGAAAATGGCGTAGCTCGGCGGTTCCTCCAATGTCTTCAGGAAGGCATTGAAGGCCGCATTCGAGAGCATGTGCACCTCGTCGATGATATAAATCTTGTACTTGCCGGCCTGCGGGGCGTAGCGCACCTGCTCCACCAGCGAGCGGATGTCCTCGACCGAGTTATTGGAAGCCGCGTCCAGCTCGTGCACGTTGAAGGAGGCGTTTTCCTGAAAAGCTACGCACGAGGCGCACTGCCCGCACGCCTCGGTTTCGGGCGTGAGGTTGGTGCAGTTAATGGTTTTGGCCAGGATGCGGGCGCAGGTGGTTTTGCCCACCCCGCGCGGGCCGCAGAACAGGAACGCCTGGGCCAGGTGGTGGCTCTGAATGGCATTCTGCAGCGTGGTGGTGACGTGCTGCTGCCCCACCACGCTGCGAAACGTGGAAGGACGGTACTTGCGGGCCGAAACGACGAAATTATCCATAAGTTCTCTCTACAAAGTTACCCCGAAACGGGCGGCTTTGGAAGCGGCCTGACCACGTCTGTCATCCTGAGCGCAGCGAAGGACCTTATCACGCTGGCACAGTTTGCAGTAAAAATTTCACCGAGCTTTACCGGTAACAAAGGGCTTGCTATGCATCGTTCAGCCGTGATAAGGTCCTTCGCTGCGCTCAGGATGACAGACGAGGACCGGAAACCTTCCCTCCTCCCCTGCCGTTTCAATTTCACCGCGTACCTTCGCGGCCCGCTTAGCCTTTCGAGGCAACGGCGGGACTCGTTCTTTACCATTTGGGGATGACCGGAATTGACAGCTTGCGCAAATTGCGGGTAAGCGTGCCAGGAGTTGATGGAAGCTCTCCTGTCAAAAAATCTATCAACAATCAACTGGCGACTATTCGTACGCCATGGCTGCCTAGTTCAGAATTAGGTAATTGCCATCGTGCCGCCCGGGTAAGTTTCTACACCTGGGAGTTCGGCGCGTCGTAAGTAGAAAATAGCCTTCGAGGAGCTGTGACTCGGGGGCGAAACCCAACTGCAGCTAGGGGCGGTGCAAAGGCCTGATGTGCGCCTGTACCGCCATGAAAATCCAAGCATAGATACGCACGTAGAAAGCACGTTGATTTCCTTGTCTGGACCAGGGTTCGAATCCCTGCATCTCCACTTTAAACCCCGTTTGCGGTATGCAGGCGGGGTTTTTCGGTTTTCAGGGGACACTTTAGGGGACACAAAACTTCCGGTCAAGTAGAATTATGTAGCCAATCCCGTATAGCTGGGCCTAAAATAACAGAAATGGTGTGCAGATATGCCCAGAGCTAGCTAAGGCGAACTGGGTGGCATTATTGCAATGGATTACTCGGTGATAATGGAATCGAAACCCGTTTATGACCGAGGACAATGGAGCTCGACATAGTAGGGCAAATTAGTGGTGTTCTACTTATGGTGTGCTCAGCTTTAGCTTATGATAACAGAATCGAAAACCTGCAGCAATGTGGCAGCCCGGAGTTATGGCACCACGGCAGTTTGAATAGGTATGCCCAGTACCGCTGTTGGGTTTGCTAGCCCAAGCTGTCTTATGCCCCGCTGGTCCGGTCCACGCTACCCGCTACGCGCAGGTCGAGGCCTTGTTTACTGCACGCGTTTCGCAACGGGCCATCGTGCGCCTGACAAGGTCCCGCGTATGACCGTAGCCAAGCTGGCCCAAGAAAGCAGCCCCAACTCGGCCCGTACGGCGGCATCCTTGGCTGGAACTGGATGAGCAATGGTCGTTTATAGGGCACAAACGACACAAAGCTTGGCTATGGTTGGCCGTTGCCCGTAACTCCCGCCGGGTGATAGCTTGAGTGGTGGGCAGCCAGGGCTAGTCCACTATATGGCGCTAGTGGGCTGCGTTACCGCCAGCCTACCGCCGTCACACCCGCGTCTTTAACGATGCCTGAGCCGCTTATGCAGCGGATGTGCCGACTGGCCACATCGGCCCACCCTGCGCAAAGGTCCGACTAATCTGGCCGAAGGCTTGAACTGCTGGCTGCACCAGCGCTGCCCGGTGCTGGTGCACAAAACGTGTTCGTTCTACAAGTGCTGAACCATGTATTGCGTGCACATCAATTGCCACGACCATTGTAACGACACCACAATTTAAATCACTACCCAAATTACTATGCTGGTGACGCCGGAAGGAAATTACCAGCTGTTAGGTGGCCAAGGTGCTGGCTCTAGACGAGGCGACCGCACGACGAGTCCCGAGGCATCGGGATGTGTTGGACGAATTTATTCTTCAGGCCCATGTAAAGTAATCGTCTATTCAGCTCACAGCCGAGGCATTTGAGGTGGTGTCATTCCGAAAACAACTTAAGGGGCGGCAGCAGTTTTTGCCAAGGCTTAGTTAGCTGTTCTTTATTTAGGCACCTATGAAGATTGTTTTTCTTACATTAGTTGCCTTTTCCAATACGCTATGAGTTCTACTGCTACTGCCCTTACCATCCAAAGCTTATTTCCGGCCGTGCGGAATGCAGGCATCGGCCAAAGTGGAACAACCGCGGGGAAGGTTTTTGTGGGAATAGACTTTGGCACCTCTACTACTGTCATCAGCGTAGCACAACTAATGGGGGGACCTGATGCACCGATTCAGGTGCAGCCAGTTTGGACGGAGCAGTTGCAGGCGGATGGTATCGGCACCGAGTCTGCAGACAAGCTGCCTTCAGTTATTGCATGGCATGGGGAGAAGCTGTTGATAGGAAATGGAGCGGCAGAATTAAAGCATCAGCTCAAGCGGGGAGTTAACGTCTGGTACTCCTTCAAAATGGAATTGGGTGAAGACCTTGGCTCAAAATATTTCAACAGTGAGTTGAAGCGCAACCACCCGGTGGCGACCATTTTGAAGCCGACAGATGCGGCAACGGTCTTCTTCACTTATCTAAAAAAGCAATTAGACCAGCACCTAGACAAACTAGGCAGTCGGCCACAGGTTGAGTACGCAGTGAGCATACCGGCTTCATTTGAAGCGAATCAACGGCGAGATTTACTTGACTCGCTCGCAGCAGCGGGTATCAAGCTCGGCTCGCAAGCGCTGATTGATGAGCCTAATGCGGCTTTCCTGAGCTACCTAGTAGCCAGCACGGCAACGGAGCAAGGTGCCCAACTTTTGCTAACTCCCGATTATCCAATCCATCTACTCGTCTTCGACTTTGGGGCCGGCACCTGCGACGTTTCCGTCCTTGAAGTAGGTACCGCCCTGCAGGGTACGTACTCTAAAAACCTGGCCATCTCCAGGTTTGAGAAGTTGGGAGGAGATGACGTGGACCGGCTTATTGCGCTGCGGGTGCTACTGCCACAGCTGCTGGAAGAAAATGGCGTTAGCATAAAAGACTTTCGCACTCCACAAATCAACAAGGGCATCTTGCCACGGTTGCTGAAGGCCGCGGAAGAACTAAAAATTCGCCTCTGTAAGCAAGTGGCAATGGAGATGCAGACGGCGTCTGAACTACCAATGGTAGCGGGTAGTGAGACGGCCGTGACATTGGGAACTCCAATTGAAGTTTTTCTTCCCAAACATCAGCTAACTCTCAAGCAACCGCGCTTGTCCTACCGGGAGTTTAGAGAGCTGATGGGGACATTTACGGGCAAGGCAGGGCGCACTACGGCGCGTCAGGAAGGCCAAGATGAGTTTGTCAGCATATTTAGTCCTGTCGAGTCGGCTTTGAAAAAAGCGGGGCTAGCAAAGTCAGAAGTCGATTATGTTTTGCTGATTGGCGGCAGTGCCAAAAACCCTTACATCCAACAAGCTTTAGCGGCTTACTTCGATGACTCGGAGCTGATAATTCCACAGGACCTGCAAACGCACGTGGCGGCAGGAGCAGCAATTCATTCTCTCATCTACAACGGCTTCGGCAAGAACATTATTCAGCCGATTGTCAGTGAGCCACTGCTAATAGTGACCAAGGGCGGCCAACCAGAGGTATTGGTTAAGGCTGGCACCCGCATACCGTGCGAACCGGTGGTGCTGGACGAACTGGTGACTCAACGGGATGGACAAGCGCAGATTGAAATTCCCATCTGCGTATCGAGCACAGACAAGGTATTACAGGTGCTCAAGGTATTCGCGCCAGCCAATCAGCCATTCAAAGCCGGAACACCCATTCGGCTGGAATGTAGCATAAGTGCTGACAAGCTTGTGCACGTGCAAGCCACTGTCAATGGGCAGGTGGTGCGGGTAGAGCCGATGAATCCGTTTGCGAACCGGGCCTTGAGCACCGCCGAGCGGATGCTTTACCAGGCGGAACGTAATGCCAACATTGCGGCCGAGCAGCAAGGCGGGAAACCAGCTCAGAGCACATTGTATAAGCTTTTTCAAGCTTACGAGTTTGCAGACAATCATTTGCGGGCAGCAGAGACCCTAGAGCTTATACAGGAGCTGTACCCAACCAATGATTACCACAACAATATTGGCTACCACTACGATATGGCAGGCCATCGCGACAAGGGCCAGCACTGGTACGAGCAAGCTTACCTACGTAGCCCGGCTCCAGTAACTGCATTCAACTTGGCGATGAGCTTCCGGTATACTAAGCCGGCGCGGTACGAGGAGCTAATGGAGGAAGTACTGCGCATGGACCCCTCCTACCCTTATGCTCCTCACTACTATGGGGAACACCTCATGAAACGCGGAGATGGGCGAGGTCGGCCCTTGGTGCAAAAAGCATTTGACATTTTCAATGCCCGGTTTGAGGCTGGTACACTAGGTTCAAACGACTACCATCGGCTGGCTGACTGCGCGCGAATTTTGGGCGATAAGGCTACAGCCGAACGGGTAGAAAGCAGCGCACCTACACGGCAGGAAAAGGGTCTGTACGACGACGAAAATCTGGCTCAGCTGCGTGATAACACCGGTTTGGCAAAACTATAATCCTTCACCTTTTATTACTCTGCAAGCTTATGAAATGGATGGTTCAACGCACGAAGCTGGACAGCGACCAGGAGGAGTTGATTACGCGCCACATTAGAGGTGGTAGCGGCAACGTCTGGATAAAGGGGCACGCTGGTAGTGGCAAATCAGTGCTGCTGGTACACGGCCTTCGTGATAAGCTTGTTGAAAACAAGAATCTGAAAGTTGGCGTCGTGCTGTTCACACGGGCATTAGTGGATTTGATACGAACCGGCCTTAATGAGCTTGGGGTAGAGAAAGAATTTGGTATTCAGGTACCCGTAATGACGTACTACGAACTGCAAAATACCAGTCAGCAGTTTGACTTGCTGTTTTGTGACGAAGTACAGGATTTGCCATCCAGCATGATAACGCTGCTGCGGAATAAGGCAAAGAGGGTCATTGTGGCGGGCGACTCGCAGCAGTCAATTTACGACCGCGACCCCAAAACCCGTGAGCCGGTAGTGAGGCCTGAGGAGATAGGGAATCTGCTGGGCGGGCAGTCTCACGAGTTGCCGACGATTTACCGATTGACACGGTCCATTATTAAGATGGTCAGCAGCCTAATTGGCGGCACTATCCTCGGGGCCCGTCGTGATGCTACCAAGCTCGATGTACAGGTACGTTTGGGCTATACCAACGATGTTGCCCGAGAAATCAAGTATGTATGGCGTGAGTCCAGCAAGCGGGCTCAAGCAAGCGAGTCGACCGTTATACTGCTGCCTTTCCGGGAGAACATCGCAGCATTTTGCAACGCCATATTGACGCTCAATGGCAAACCTGCCTGGGCCGTTGTTCCTGACCGTTGGGGCAAAAACGAGGATTTTGCGGCCATGAACCGGCATCTGGAAGCACAAGGTATCAAGCTCGAATACATCGGCAACGGGGTTGGCACTCTCGATGGAGCTTATACGAACCATCGGGTAGCGGTCATGACCTATCACAGCTCTAAAGGGTTGGACTACGAAAATGTGTACTTGCCATGGGTATCGGCAGGCTTGCACTTGAACGGTGGTGGCAAAGACAAGACGCTTTTCATGGTGGCTATGACTCGTAGCCGCAAAAATCTGGTTCTGACTTACTGCGGTACTCGCAGTAGCATGGTGGACACGTTGGCCGGTGACTGCACCATGTTTGAAATAACAGATGCACCAACAGCAACTGCTCAACCACAGGCTGCTACTTACGACTTCTAATCTATGGCTGCTCAACGCGCCCTTCTGCCTATATACAGGCTTCGCTTTAACCTGCTGTATCAATTTGGCTTCATTGAGGTCAGCTCCGACGAGTGGGTCCCTTATGAAAGGGACTCAACCACAGGGCACCCTGATGTACCAAAGGCAAACCTACTGGCTAAAATGCCAGCCTTTAGTACAGCTGATGAGGTAGTTCTGTTGGACATTGAATTGCCAGAGCAGAGCAAGACTTCTCTACAAATAGCCAGTGCCCCTAGTATGGGTGCACGCTATCCACAACTTAGCTCAGTGGCCCAAGCAGCTTTTGATACCTTGGCTGCGGAGTTGAATAAGCAGCCTACTGCGAGCGGAAATATCAGGCTGAACATTGCGCACGTCCGGCGTCTGTATCCACTTACTACACAAGCCGGACAACTGCTGGCGTCCCGTTTAGACCCTCGCATTAAGCGTCAACCCGCGGTGTTTGAGTCTGTGGCAGAACAGGCCGACCAGCGTTTATTGACGTCCGAGACCCGGTTGGGAAGCGAAGCACTTCTAGAAATTGCCGGATTCCCCGATGAGCGTCTTGATGAAGAGTTATTACAAGATGTAGCGAAGGCTGTTGCAATACGGCTCGGGCGACGCGAAATTCAATCTGACGACTCGTTCTGGGTGCATCTTATTACCTATGACCGGTATGAGCCCTTCCCCAAAAACGATTACGGCTACTTATATGACCTATGTGTAGTGTTCTATCGCAGCCTAAGCGGGCGCGATGGTAACCGAGGACACGATAACGGCTTTGAAGCAACGGGATTTTACAGAGCACTGGAAGCCAACAAAGTGGCTTCTGCTCGTGAAAAAGTAACCCAACTGCTTTTACAAGTTGAGTGGGCCGAGAAGTTGCGTCAGTCATTAACTGACCCAAGTAATGGACTGCGGAAGTACTTAAGCGCCTTCCTTTATCTGAAACTTCGACAAGAGTTTGCCACTGAGGAATATCAGTTTAGTAGAACTTTACTGGAGGTAATTCGTCGAACGGCCGACCATTATCCATCCGAAACAAGGGTTGCCCTACAGCTATTAGGTGGGTTTTTAACTTTTGATAAGATTTCAGGGGCTTACTACGAGGTAATGCAAATCCCCTTATTCCAGGATAACGGGCGAAAACTTACCCGAGTCAATAACATTGATTCCAAGCCCGATACGGCTGTTAAAGCACCTATCACCTTCAAAGTGCCGAATACCACGCCTGCGCCCCGACCTGCAGAAATTCGGCCCGATGAGCCTGCTGTAACTGTTGAGTTACAAGTTGCTCCCCTAAAGCCGAAGGCTCCTGACCTATTCGCATCACAACAGCTGCCATGGATGACTGATGAAAAGCCGGCATCTAGTGCAGCACCCGTTAGTCCACAAAACGAAACTGGCATAACTCACGAAGCTGCCAGTTATCAAGCAACTGAGCCAATAGCCAGCAAGTCTACGGCCAAGGGGGGCCGCAAAGCGGCTGCACCTAAGGAAGGTTCAAAGGCCGCAGCCCCGAGAGCTAAAGCGCCGGCCGCTGGCTCACCAAGGGGACGCAAAACCTCACTAGCTGACATAACTCAGCAGGTGAGCCGTGAGGCTGAGGCACCCTCAATCGAGTTTCCTGCTCCGGACGGTTCGCCTTCGGAATAAAAAGCACTTACCAGCAGCGCTCCTCCCATCCCATCCGACTACCAGCCATAACCGGCCATACCTGAGCCGAGAAGTACCCATGTCCGACATAGCCAATTTCATTTTTACCGTAGCCAACAAGCTGCGGGGACCTTACCGCCCACCCCAATACCGCAAGGTGATGTTGCCGCTCACAGTGCTGCGCCGCCTCGACTGCGTGTTGGAGCCTACCAAGGATGCTGTGCTGGCGGAGTTTGCCCGCCTAACGGCCAAGAGCATGTCGGAGCCAGCGATGCGGCCGGTACTGGCCCGCGTGGCTGACCCTACCCGGAAGCAGGCCCCACTATATAACGTGAGCCCCTTCACGTTCCGGAAGCTGCTGGATGACCCGGAGAATATTGCCGCAAACCTGACCAACTACATTCAGGGTTTCTCGCCCAAGGTGCGCGAGATTTTCGAGATGTTTAAGTTTGAGGCGGAGATTGAAGAGCTGGATAAGAAGGACCGGCTGTATCTTATCATCAAGGAGTTTGCGAACATTGACCTGCACCCGTCGACGCTCGACAATGCCCACATGGGGCAGCTGTTTGAGGAACTGGTGCGACGCTTCAATGAGCAGGCCAACGAGGAAGCGGGGGACCATTTTACGCCCCGCGAGGTAATTCGCCTCATTGCCGACCTGGCGTATACCGGTGACGAGGAGCTTTACCGCCGCGGTATTGCCCGTACCATTTATGACCCCACCTGCGGCACTGGCGGGATGCTTTCTATCTCAGAAGAGCATATTAAGGCGCAGAATCCGGAGGCAGAGCTGACTCTGTTTGGCCAGGAATACAACGAGGAATCGTACGCTATTTGCTGCTCGGACTTGCTCATTAAAGATGAGCCCGTTGACAACATCAAGTTCGGTAACACGCTGGGCACGAAGAAGGGCGGTGGTGACTTGCTGGCCGACCAGCTGTTTCACTACATGCTGGCCAACCCGCCTTTCGGTGTGGAGTGGAAGCCCGAGAAGGAGACGGTGGAAGATGAGCACCGGAAGCTGGGATTCTCGGGCCGCTTCGGGCCAGGCCTGCCCCGTATTTCCGATGGAGCGTTGCTGTTCCTGCTGCACATGCTGAGCAAGCGGCACCCTGGCCCGGATGCAGGGGGACCAGGCTCAAAAATCGCCGTGGTATTCAATGGCTCGCCGCTGTTTGCGGGGGAGCCGGGCTCGGGTGAAAGCAATACGCGCCGCTGGATAATCGAGAATGACTGGCTCGATGCCGTGGTGGCTCTCCCCGACCAGCTGTTTTACAACACGGGCATCTACACCTACATCTGGCTGGTGAGCAACCGCAAGCCGGCTGAACGCCAAGGCAAAGTGCAGCTCATTGACGCGACGGGGCACTACGTGAAGATGAAAAAGAGCCTCGGCAACAAGCGCAATGAAATTGGCGATGGCACAGAGGGGCGGCCCAATCAGCTGGCGGAAATCACGCGCCTGTATGCCGAAAACAAGGATGGCGGCACCGCAATGGTAGATGGCAAGGAGCGGGTGTGCAGCAAAATATTCGACAACTACGAGTTTGGCTATCTGCGGCTGACGGTGGAACGGCCGCTACGCCTCAACTTCCAGGTAAACGAGGAGCGAATAGCCCAACTGAAAGAACACAACGAGTTTAAGAAGCTAGCGACAAGTAAGAAGAAGCCTGGAACTCATGCCCACGATGAAGAAGTGTATCATGGCCAGCTACATCAAGAGTACTTACTGAGGGTGCTAGAAAGCTTCGAGGATGGCCGGATATTCCGTAATCAAGCTGACTTTGAGGCTGAGTTGGACGCAGTTGTTGGCCGCATGCATGCGGACAAAAAGAAAAAGATTAAGCTGGACCTTTCAGAAAAGAAGGTACTTGTGGCTGGCCTTTCGCAACGCGACCCAAAAGCCGATATCATTCGCAGCCGCAACGGGGCACCCGTAGCCGATGCCGAATTACGCGATACCGAACTGGTACCCTTACCCGCTGGCCTGCCAGCTAAGTTGCCCTTTGATTATACGAAGGATGCCGACCCAACCGACTTGCTGCATCTGGTGCAGCCTCACTGCGAAGCTTATTTCCTGCGGGAGGTGATTCCCCATTGGCCTGATGCCTGGGTAGACTACTCCAAAACTCGTCTAGGCTACGAAATACCTCTGACACGCCATTTCTACAGTTATGCGCCACCACGGCCGCTTCCGGCTATAGAAAGCAATATCAAAGAACTAGAAACAGAAATATTAGAACTGCTGCGTGAGGTAGTATAGAGACAAATAGTCTTCTTCTGCTACGGTCTACTTAAGATGTAGAACTAAAAAGCGAAGAGGCAGACAAATTGATTTACCGCAGCGCTTACTAAAAGTATGAACTACCCCGTCTACGTAAAGACAACTAAAACCGGACTTCCCTGGGTACCAGTAGTGCCCGCGCATTGGGAAATAAAACGGCTACGGTTTTTGGCTGAAGGCATTGAGCAAGGCTGGTCGCCACAGTGCAATAACCACCCTGCAGAGGGTGATGAATGGGGCGTATTGAAAGTTGGCTGCGTAAATGGCAACGCATTCAATCCACAAGAAAACAAGCAATTGCCTGCTGAGTTGGAACCGCGCACTGAATACCAAATTCAACTTGGCGATATTCTCATCAGCCGGGCAAATACGCGCGAGTTACTTGGTAGTGCTGGCATTGTAGATAAGTTGACTACAAAGCTTCTGCTTTGTGATAAGCTTTACCGGCTGCGCGTGAACGACACGATTGACAAGCGTTTTCTAGTAAACTACTTGCGCTCAAAAGCGGCACGGGCACATTACGAATGCGAAGCCACTGGCACAAGTGGTTCGATGCAAAACATCGGGCAGGATACCATTGCCAACTTACAAGTGCCGCTGCCCCCACTGGATGAGCAACATGCCATTGTGGCCTTCCTCGACGAGCAAACGGCCCGCCTTGATGCTTTGCTGGCCCGGCAGCATCGTTTGTTGCGTCTGCTGGCAGAGAAGCGAACGGCACTCATAACTCAAGCTGTGACGCAGGGGCTGGATGCCGCCGCCCCGCGCCGGCCCTCGGGCGTGGCTTGGCTGAGCGAAATGCCCGCCCATTGGGAGGTAAAGCGGTTGAAATATATTCTGACGGAGTCACTAAAATACGGTGCCAACGAAGTGGCCGAATTCGAAGACCCTGACCACCCAAGATTTGTAAGAATAACCGATGTGAAGCCTAATGGCAAACTAAAGGATGAAACATTCAAGTCTTTACCGCCAGAAATAGCCGAGCCATACTTACTTAAGGAAGGTGACATCTTATTGGCACGAAGCGGTGCCACAGTTGGCAAGAATTTCAAATATGAAAAGTCCTGGGGCACGGCTGCTTTTGCTGGCTATTTGATACGTGCCCGCCTTGACAAGTCAGTAATGGCCGACTTTGTCTCGCTTTTCCTTTCGTCACATATTTATTGGGAATGGATAAAGAGCATCTTTATTCAAGCTACCATTCAGAATGTTAGCGCTGAAAAGTATGCTTATCTACAAATACCTATTCCGCCACTCGCTGAGCAAGCGAAGATTATGGAAAGTATTCGGCCAGTTTTAAAGCGAATCGATAAGACTATTGCCTTGGCCGAAAAAGCAGTAAAACGCTTTCAGGAATACCGCGCAGCACTCATAACCGCCGCAGTAACCGGCCAGATAGACGTGCGCGCCGCCGTAACGGCCGAGGCAGCATGATACACCGGGAAATCAGTTTCGAAACGGCTATCGAGCAAGCTCTCGTGTACGAAGGTGGTAGCTACGAGGCTGGCACCTCCACCTTCGACGCCGAGCGGGGAATGTTTCCGGAGGATGTGCTCGATTTTCTAGCCAAGAGCCAGGTGCCCCGGTGGGAGTATCTAGGCCGGCTGCTGGGTGAAACCCGGGCTACCGTAGTGCTGGATGCTTTGGGCAAGGAGCTTGAAGCGAAGGGGCTGCTGTACGTGCTGCGCCAGGGCTTCAAGTGCTACGGCAAAACCCTGCGGCTGGCTTTTTTCAAGCCCAATACGCAGCTGAACCCGGATGCGCAGAAGCACTACGCCTTCAGCCGCCTGCGCCTGCATCGGCAAGTACATGCCAGCCCTGGCCGGCCAGGCCAGAGCGTGGACGTAGTGCTAGCCCTCAACGGCCTGCCGGTGGCCACCATAGAATTGAAGAACCCGCTGAGCGGGCAGAACTACGAACACGCCCAACAGCAATACCGCACCGACCGCAATCCGCAGGATGCACTGTTTCGGTTTAAGTCGGGGGCCCTGGTTCACTTTGCCCTCGACCCGGACCAGGCGTGGATGACCACCCGGCTGGCCGGACCCGACACGTACTTCCTCCCCTTCAACAAAGGCTACCGTAACGGAGCCGGCAACCCACCGTCGGCAGATGGTGACTACCGCACCGCCTACCTATGGAATGAAGTGCTGCAGCGCGACTCGATGATGGACATCATCGCCCGCTTTGCTCACATTCAAACCACCGAACACCAGGTGCGCGGTGCTGACGAGGTAGTGCGCATCGTGCGGCGGGAAACCCTGATATTTCCGCGCTACCACCAGCTGCAAGCCGTGCGGACCCTGGTAACGGCGGCTCGCGACCAAGGCGCGGGCCGACACTACTTGGTGCAACACTCGGCAGGCTCGGGCAAGAGCAACTCCATTGCCTGGCTTGCTCACCGGCTGGCTAGCCTGCACGATGCGCAGGACGAACGAGTCTTTGACACGGTGGTGGTGATAACCGACCGGCGGGTGCTTGACCGGCAGCTGCAGGATGCCATCTATCAGTTTGAGCACAAGCAGGGCGTGGTGCAGAAGATTGATGAGGACACGCAGCAGCTGGCCAAAGCGCTGGCCGGGGGCGTGCCCGTTATTATCAGCACCATCCAGAAGTTCCCCTACATCGCGCAGGCACTCAATACCCTGGCGAAAAAGGGTCCGGCTGTCCGCATTCAGACGGCGGGGCGGCGCTTTGCCGTGATTGTGGACGAGGCCCACAGCAGCCAGAGCGGCGAGGCCGCGCAGGAGCTGCGCAAGATTCTTAACCAGGACGGCATAGAAGCGGCACTGGCCAGCCAGCTGCTCGACTTGGACGAAGACGAGCTTAGTGAGGAAGCCCGGCAGGCGCTGCTGCGCGACCTGATGCGGCGGCCCCGCCAGCCCAACATCAGCTACTTCGCTTTCACGGCGACGCCCAAGTTTCGGACTCTGGCCGTGTTTGATGAACCGGGCCCTAATGGAAAAGCCCCGTTTCATCACTACTCGATGAAGCAAGCCATTGAGGAAGGCTTCATTCTGGATGTGCTGGCCAACTACACCACGTATCAGACCTACTATGGCCTGGTGAAGCGCACGCAGGATGACCCTGAGCTACCGCGACGGGAAGCAGCGCTGGGCCTGGCCCGTTTCATGAGCCTGCACCCCTACAACATTGCCCAAAAGGTAGAAGTGATAGTGGAGCACTTCAAGCGCTATGTCATTCACCGCATCGGCGGACGGGCCAAGGCCATGGTGGTCACTAGCTCGCGCCTGCACGCCGTGCGCTACAAGCTGGCCTTTGATGCCTACGTGAAGGAGAAGGGCTACACTGATATTCGCTCGCTGGTAGCCTTCTCGGGCACTGTGGAAGACCCTGACTTAGCTGGGACCCGCTACACCGAACCCGGCTTGAATGACGGCCTGAGGGAAAGCGAGCTGCCGGACCGGTTTGCGTCGGATGACTACCAGGTGCTCCTAGTGGCCGATAAGTATCAGACTGGTTTTGACCAGCCTTTGCTGCACACAATGTATGTAGACAAGCGCCTTGCCGGCATCCAGGCTGTGCAGACACTGAGCCGGCTCAACCGCACGGCGCATGGCAAAACGGACACGTTCGTGCTCGACTTTGTGAATGAGCGGGAGGAGATTTTCAATGCCTTCAAGCCTTACTACGAAACGACCGAACGGGGTGATGAGCCCGACCCGCATCAGCTGTATGCCTTGCAGCATCGACTGGAAGAGGCCCGCGTGTGGGAGCCCGAAGAAGTAACGGCCCTGTGCGAAGTATGGTACCGCCGCGGGCCGCTGGAACCCTCCGCACAGGACCACAAGCGCATAAATGCGCTCCTGGACCAGGCAGTAGCGCGGTTTGAAGCCTTGCCACCAGCCGACCAAGTGCTGTTCAAGAGCAACCTCGTTAGCTTCCGCAACCTCTACACCTTTCTGGCTCAGATTATCCCCTATCAGGACTCGGGTCTGGAGAAGCTGCACGTGTATGCCCGTTTTTTGCTCACGAAGCTGCCGCGCCGTGACGGCGACCCGCGCTACCGCGCCGATGACGACGTAGCGCTAAAATACTACCGCCTCGAAAAGGTGAGCGAAGGCAGCATTCCGCTGGGGGTAGGCGAACCAACTCCCCTCTACGGACCAGGCGCGGTAGGCACCGCCGAGCGACGAGAGCAGGTGGTGAACCTTTCGGAGCTGATTGACCGACTCAATGAGCGGTTCGGAACTGAGTTTACGCTGGCTGACCAACTGTTTTTCGAGCAAGTGGCCGAAACAGCAGTAGCCAGCAGCCGCCTGCGTGAAGTAGCTCAGGCTAATAACCTGCCTGATTTCACGCAAGTGGTGGAAAAAATGCTCGAATCCCTCTTTCTGGAGCGCATGGAGGGTAACGAGGAAGTGTTTAGCCGGGTACTGGGCAGCGGAAAGCTGCGCGGCGTGGCAGTGAAATACATTGCTGCTGAGGTATATAGAAAGCTGCGAGCAGGGGCTAGCTAGGCTTTATTAGTATCGTATCAGAATACTTCGTAAAAATTTTTGCAACTTTTTAGTTGCATTATCTGTAATTATCGTAGCTTTGACACCACCAACTACTCAGCCTCCCACTAAGCCCACATTTGAGGATGTTCGAGCTTTCCTGCAGCAACTGCATGCTAAAATCGGTTCGTATGGTATTGTGTTCAAGGTGGACCCGAAGGGCAAAAACCTGCAAGCACTTGTAAAGCTGAAAGAACTCGGCATTCGCCCGATTGACCGCCGTGACTACGTTTTACGGCTTACTCCCTACGACTATTGCCAAGGGCCATTCAAAGAGCTAGACAATCCCCCGCCAGGGCAAGGCGACTTATGGGTATTCAGCCAGTTTATAGGTAAGCACGAATACTATATCAAGGTGCAAATAGGGGCATTCGCAGCCAGTTCTGTTTGCGTATCATTCCATGAAGCTGAACGGCCGTTACGGCGCGTATTCACAGTTTAAATACTTGACAATGGCTAACTTAATCAGCCCCTTCACCGGTGGACCGGTAGAAGAGATTTATAAAACAGGCCCGTTTGAAATGCGGGGCCAGACTTTACAGGTAACATTTCCCGTTTATCGCTGTGTCCAGTCGGAGCAAGAGTTCACGACGGATGAGCAAGACGAAGCCTTTTTGGCTAGGCTGGAGCAAAAGTGGCGTGAGCATAACCACGTGCCTTCTGCGGCACAGCTTACCGCACGCCGGGAGACGCTGGGCCTGAGTGCCCGTGAGGCCTCCCGCCTGCTGGGCTTTGGCGTTAATCAGTTTCGGCAGTACGAGAGCGGTGAATTACCCTCGGAATCTAACACGCTGCTGCTACGGCTGTTTTGCGATGAGCGGGTGCTAAACAGTCTGCTGCAGGCTCGTCTGGCTGCTTTGCCGAGCAAAACGGTTCGCAAGCTACAAGAAGCCACTCACGTATCGGCATTGGGGCATGAGATAACAACAATACATCATTGGCCGAGGCATGCTGCTGCCATTTCGACGATGTATCCGCCCGCAGTAGGGCGAGTGGTTTCAGGTAGCCCCAAACGTCAGGCCGCTAAGCGACCCGCCATTGCCGATGACTGGGCCATGCCAGGGCCAGATTTGGTGCAGCCTACCGCTCGGTCTGGGTGGCAGGCTGCGGCAGCCATTTATGCCAAGACGCCCCGTACTGAAAAATCAACTCCCTACCTCCCGGTTGTCTCCTAAACGCTCTTCCATGCCAGCTCCTGCTGCTCCTTTGCTTTCATTTGACCTGAGCCGGTTTCGCATGGCTGAGGCAGGTTTTATTCAATGCTTAATTGATAATGGCGCAGCTGACGGTGGTACGGCCACAGCTTCCCATGGCTTAACCCGCGTGCTGCTCGAGCCTGGCTTTGAGATGGAAGCCAAGCGCATTTACTATACCCTTTCCCTGGCGGCCGCTGGGTACGATGAAGCGGGAGCCCCTAGCGGAGCTACCGGCCAGTTCCAGCTGCGCTTTGTGTTTGAAGTTGAGAACTTAGAGCAATACTCCACGACGTCAGAAGAGTTTGAAGGTTTTTTTCCAATACGTGACTTGATGATAATGCTGGGCGGAGTGGCCTATTCTACTGCCCGCGGACTAGTGCTCGGCAAAACTGCAGGGACACCACTAGCCGGGTTTGCTTTGCCCCTACGTAGCCCCCAAGAACTGTTTCAACAATCATTGCAGGAGTTGGAGGCTAGAGATGAACCGGCGGCACCTAAAAAACGCGCGTCTGCATCAAGCAAGCCTAAACGAGTAACCACGAAACGTAAACCAGCTAAGGATTAACAATCCATGCTGGACTGGTTACAATATGATGTGCTATCTATAATCTTCCCTTTTTTCTGTCTACCCGGCCTATGAAAGTAATTTCTACTGAGTTTCACAACGGGCATTTCTGGCACCGCGACCAAGTTACAGGGGTTGCCAAACGGCTCGTGTTTCATAATGGTAGTGAGGTGGTCGTTACTGTTAACAGTGACCAAGACCTTTATCCTGAAGACCCTCAAAACATCCCATGTGCTGAGTTGGAGAACCCAAGTCAAGCAGATGAGGAGCGAGCTGCCTATTTCGCCGCTCTAACAAAAAAGGCAGAGGAAAAAAAGGGACAGTATTTTGAGGCACTCCGCATTATGAAACGGGGTGAAGTGCTATTTTTTCAAATCTCGGCGGGGACCGTGCACACCAATGGTCGCAAGAAGCGCATTGTGTCGTGGTTTGAGGTAGAGTTGCTGGAAGACCTGTACCTGACACGTAAAACGCGCACCGGGGCCGGTACGGTGGCCGACTGCAAGTGCGTGGTGCGTCGCGAGTTGGACCAACGGTTGACATTCTTCGAGCCAGTGTATGCGTACTCGCTCAACGATGCGTACTCCAAAACCTATGTACTGTATTTCAACATCTTTGGCAAGGGTACGACCAATGTCTACACCCATTTCTACTTAGGAAGCCAAGAGGCAGGACCAAGCGAGGAGCCACTCGAAAAGCTCCGTAAGTTTAAAAAACAGGAAGCAGCCAGAGCTGATTCGGCATAAGGTGCTTAATGCCATTTAAGCATCATCTGTTTTTATAAACTGAGCGAGTCCTTGCCTCATGCACGAAGAATTAGCAGCGCAACTGTCGGCGTATGTCGACGAGCTATGCGCACTGTTTGCCCGAGAACTGGAAGAGTGGTACGAGTTGCGGAGCATGAACTTGTCGCGGTTGGGACTGGCAACCCTTTATCTGCTGCACAAAGCACTGGATGCCAATGAGGGCAAAACCGTGGATGAGCGAGTTGACTACCTACTCGTGCTACCAGACCGGTTATTGGATGAGTTGGCTTTGGATGGCGCGCTGCTCGGAGCCATGCTATTGAAGTATCGGGCCAATTACATAGCGGCTTCCCAGGCACCCACTCGCTATGCCGTTGGAGATGTTATGTTACGGCTAAAGAATGATGGTGAAAGTGAACTCCGCGAAGTACACGAAGTAGATGCTACTACGGGTCAAATAGTTAAAACCTTTGACCCAGAGAAGCGCCGGGGGCGCAATGCTGCCACCACTTTTTACGGTGGCAACGTGCGCAATGGTGTACGTCTCCTTTCGCGTCAGGAATGCAAGCACCTGGGGCTGGATGGCGTGTACACGCACAAGCAGACCCGACTAGGCTTGGCTGGCAACTTCCGGTTTATCCGCGATACACTTAGAATTCAGGATTGGGTATCGGCATTTCCACATCGGTTAGGGGTACTGTGCGACGGGCGGCTGACCGAGCGCCTGCATGCCACCGCACCCATGCCGCTTCGCCGCTGGTCGAGCCAGGGTAATCCGACGCTGCAGCTGCCGGTGCCGCCGATGGTAGAAGCGGCCAGCAGCTACGAGCGGTTGAAAACACAAGTGTTCAACATGCACGGAGTGCCGGGCGGTGGGCCAGTGGAGGAATTGCTCATTATGGGCCATGAGCGGTACTGTGACGAAAATGGCTTATTTGATGCCATTCGGATGGGCCGAAACTGGGGCTATTACCAAAACTTGCTGCTGGTTGGTTCACGGCCGCCGCGGGTGGCTCATCCATTTCGGGTATGGGAGTGGACTCCTGAAGAAATGGCTCTGTTGCAAGGGCAGCCGGTGCGCTATCCAGAACTACACGAAGTTTACAACGACTCGTTGCACCAGGCTACTGTAGCGCTACAAGATGCTGTCGAGCTTGTGGAGATTGAATACGGAGTAAATCAACGGGCGCTATTGCATGTGCTTCCGCTGCTGTGGCTGCTAACATTGCCTCCGATGGGTACCAAAGGAAGTGAGATTGAGCGGCAAACTGCTGCGCTACTTCTTTGGGCTCAGACGCTATTGGAAGACGATGGGCCTTACCGTGATGCGTTGCTAACCTTAAGGCCCGCCGAAATGGTAAGCACCCGGCAATTGCTTAAAAAGTGCTTGGCTGAAGTGGCAGACTGCTTGCATCACGCTAATGCTAAGTACGCTGCGCTACGCGAGTTGGCTTTAGCACATAATGGGCGGGTAGTATTAGTGGTAGCGAGCCGCGAAGTTGAAAGCACTGCAGCTGCGCTCAAAGCGGATTGGCCGACTCGCAAAGCACCGCTGGTAGTAAGCGGCAAAGAACTGCGCGAGAAGCTGAGTGACGAGAAACTGAACCAAGCTACTACCCTATGGATACTGCCAGCGCTACGGATAGGCAAGCAGGGCGAAGATGAATTGATGATGTACCGACGCGCGTTGCGTGCACGTGGGCGGGTAATTGTCTTGGCTTACTCGGGCCTAGAAGCTGCTCGCTATGCACAAGTAGAATTGTACCATCGCCGTCGGGTTGCCACTGCACTACACCATCCCGACCGTCCTCATTTCGGAGTACACATTAAGCTTCTAGAACTGGTTGAGTCAGCACAGATAGTGACGGCAACGCCAGCTGCGGACACTACTATAGGGCCAGATTCTGCAGCTGCAGCGGCAATTTATTCTGTTCTAGATGAATTATTTGGCAAGTTGAACATTGAAGAAGCTCAACGCACAAACCTAAATACTTCACTAAACAGCAAACAGAGACGGCTGACCGATGAAGAACCAGGAGTCGCAGATGAGCGGCTACAACTGCGACTCATATTCACCGACAACACCGAAATGCGCTTGGCGCCTAGCACTCGAGTCTTGACTCAAGATGTAGACGGAGACTGGCTCCTGCGGCGGCCAGGCGAATTGCTGTCAGGTGACCGAGTGATAATAGTCGAAACCGACCCGGCCCAAGTGCGCCGCTACTTATCCCAACGGTTTCCCGCCGAGGCCCAAGCTGTGCAGGAAGCATGGGGATGGTGGCGGAATGCCTTGCGAATGCTGCTGGCCAAGCACTACTATGGAAGCTGGGAACGGCTCTACTACGTGTTGACAAAAAAGGGACTAGCAGTGAAGTTTGTTCGATTTGAGCAGTGGCTTACCGACGAGAATTTTCGTTTTCCGCGCCTCTGGCAAAACTTAATGGCTTTGTATGACCTGGCGGAAGAAAAGCTCGGGGCCAGTAACCCTTTACGTGGTCGTATGGATGCCGTGTACCAAGCACGGCGGTTTCACAACCGGGAGGTGGCCCGAGTCAATCGCCAAGTCAGCGGGCCGCTTTTGGGGGCTCACTTAAGCGGTGACGATAGCCAGTGCCGTGCCCACCTGGGCGAAGACCTATACCTACTACTCCGCGATAATTCTGCCATTCGAGAACGGACGTTGCTTGAAGTAAGGCCCGTGTTCCACCACTAGCACTCATCTTGTTTTATGCCCAATACAGCTACTACTGTTCCAGCACTGCTTAAGGACAGCGAAGCACGCGATTCGTTCCGCGACTTTTTATCCCAGACCCTTATTGGCCCTGGTACCGACCTATTAGCGGGTACTGACCCAACACGGGAGCAATTGGCAGACCTGCCTCTACGACGCTATTATTCGGGCGTACTTTTTCCAAGGCCAACTGCAACCACTACCAGCCAGATGGATGGTGTGGATACACAGGATGAAGACGGCAATGAAGACGAGGCCGATGAGAATGACCAGAAGGTCGACGACCAACTAGCGAATGAAGAGACAGCCGATGGTGAGGAGCCAGAAGAAAAGCCCGAAGAGCTAACCGACAACTCGAGCACCACACAAGAGCAACGTAGCTGGACTCAAAACGCAGTAGAATACCCGGCGGCTAATCAGTTTTTCCCTGATAATATGGGTCTGACGTGTTGTGTGGCTGCGGAAGTACATGAACTAACAGTCGAACTGGAACTGGGTGTATACATCATGCTCGACCCAACCAATACGGTGGGTGCTGAACAGTTCAGAGTTCCATTTCCAGGCGGCCGAAATGTACTTGATGACCTGTTTGCCGCGGATGGCTTTCCTGACAGCTTGCGTGAGCTGGTGGCTTACGATGAGGAACATCATTACCTCACTTTGACTCGGCCGGTAAGTGGACAGCGAGGAGCTGGCCGCACCGGCGACTATGCTGACCTTGAAACTTTCAAACGAGCTCGGCGAGAAAATCGAAAGCTGGTAGCGCTACCACAATTTGAGCGGCTTTTCTACCCGCGCTGGCAACGGCATCAAGTACAGCTAAGCAAAACACTGGTTTTGGCTGATGCCGTGCGAGAGCCTATGCCGCTCGGAGCAGCAGATGGATTTCCGGGCCATGCTACTGCGCAATTGCATACAAAAGTGCTACCACGAGGAGCATGCAACTATGTGAAGGTGCTGCTTGCTAACACAAGTTATTTCGAGGGTGAAAAATTGATGGCTTCGAGCCAGCCTCTCAACGAAATCTGCTTTTTCCAAACAACCCTGCGCTTAAGAGTGCCAGTCGGGACAACCCTCTTATCTCACCAGCCGATTAGCGAGCAAGCTTTTGACGAAGAAGCGCGCACACTTCGCTACCTGTACCGTGACGTACATTCTTACGGCCAAGGGCATAGCTGCGCGGTGCAGTGGGAGAGCATTGACAAGGGTGTGACGCCACTAGCACGGCCAACGTGGCTAGCTACTACCTGGCTGCCTCAAGTAACGGTGCCGGGCATGAGTAATGACCTGCGTGACCGTAACGAATTGACGGACGCCGTTAAGCGAGCTATGGCTCGGACCTGCGAGTTGAAACGGCTATCAATTTGGAGCGAGTTGACAGCCGAAGAAACCGTTGCCGAGTTGTTGGATTTCGCTGGTCAGTACAAGATATGGCTGGATGCTCAGGCTACGGAAGCGCATGAAGAAGAGAAGCGACGAGACGCAACCTCGATGTCGTTTGCCAATGTGTTGGAGCCAATTATCCAGAAACAGCAGGACACCTATGACCGGCTAGTGCGCAACATTGAGCTGCTCAATGAGCCGGAAGCCATGAGCTGCTTCCAACTAGCCAATACCGCCATGCTCATGCAGATGGTGGTATCGGATGACCCAACGTGGGGCAATACCGAAAAAGAGCCTAATGTGCCCCTGCCGGACGGCGCACCGGTTAACCTATACCGGGAGTTGGATTCGTTTGAGAACCATCCCGGCCGGCGCAGTGGAGATGGCCACGCACCTTTTCAGTATCGCCCTTTTCAGCTAGCCTTTTTACTGCTGAATCTGGAAGCAATTGTGGACCCTACCTGTGCCAACCGGCGGGAAGTAGTAGACCTTTTGTGGTTTCCAACGGGAGGTGGCAAGACTGAAGCTTACCTAGCTTTAGCGGCATTTACTATAGCATGGCGACGGCGTTTGAACCCGGCCCAAAGCGGTGGCACTTCGGTGCTCATGCGTTACACATTGAGGCTACTTGCCTCACAGCAGTTTGAACGAGCAGCGCGCCTTATTTGCGCCTTAGACATGCTCCGTCTAAAGCTACCCCAAGCACGGCTTGGGAATGAGCGAATTTCTATTGGGCTTTGGGTGGGCGGGAGTAGCACCCCCAACCGATTGGAACCAGGCCCCGACAGCGCCATGAGTTGCCAGAATGAAATGAACCAAGCGCTGGCAAACAACCGGAATCCTCCCACTACTCGATTAGCAGGTGCTAGAGATAAGAATCGGTTTGCTTTATCGGCGTGCCCATGGTGCGGTTCGCGCTTATTTGGCATGCACAATGCAACTGGGCGACCTGTGCACGGCTTTGAAGTAACAGGGGGCAACAATGGGCGCTTTGCTGTGCGCTGCCTCGATGAGCGGTGCTTCTTTCGCGGTAACCCTATGCTGCCCATTGATGTAGTGGATGATTCACTGTATCGCAATCCCCCTACCCTACTTTTTGCTACTGTAGACAAATTTGCACAGCTGGCACACCGGGAAGAAGGGTACCGGTTTTTTGGTCTAAACCAGAATGGACGCACCCCACAACGACCACCTGACCTCATCATTCAGGACGAACTCCACTTGCTGAGTGGCCCACTGGGCTCAGTGGTTGGCTTGTTTGAGGCGGCAGTGGAGTTGCTGGCTACCCGAGATGGAATAGCCCCCAAGATTGTAGCTTCGACCGCAACTACCCGCAACACAGAGCAGCAAATTGCCGCTTTGTACGGAGGCAGGCAGGTTGCGGTGTTCCCTCCAACGGGAATAAGATACGATGACAGTTTCTTCGCAAAGGTTACGGCGGGCCGGCGAGTCCATATTGGCTTCATGCCTACAGGCAAGACCGGAGCCGATACACAGGTACGTGTACAAACCGGCTTATTGGCACAACGAGCATTGTTGTTGCGACAGTTAGCGCAACAACCGGGCTGGTCCAAACTGTTGGATAACTATTGGACGCTGGTTGTTTATTTCAACAATCTTAAGGACCTAGGCAAGAGCTATAATCAGGTCGGCGCTGAGGTTGCCGATTACCTACGCCTACTGCATGCGCGCTACGGGCTGGATTCTCAGCAGTATCGTTTTGCTTACCAAGGCTTGTTACAACGTACTAGGGAACTAACAAGCCGCATCGATAGCGCTCGGATTAAAGATGCACTCAAAGCGGTTGAGGTTTCATTTCCAGAAATAAAACCGCAGTACGACCCCGAAACTCGCCAATTAACTCCGCGTTTAGAGACCGTGGACTTGGTTCTGGCCAGCAACATGCTATCAGTCGGCATCGACGTCGAGCGCTTCAACCTAATGTTAATGGTGGGCCAACCGAAGGTGGTTGCCGAATATATCCAGGCATCGAGCCGGGTAGCGCGTAAAGTGGCTGGGCTGGTAGTGAATCTACTCAATCCCAACCGGGCAAGAGAAAAGTCTTACTTCGAGAACTACGTAGCGTTCAACCAAGCCTATTACCGCTACGTGGAGCCCTTGAGTGTAACGCCGTACACCGACGTAACCTTGGATAAGGCCCTAAGCACCTTACTGGTGGCTTACGTGCGACAACGTGCTGGGGGCATCCCTGGCAAAGCACAGGCTGGACAGTTCACGCCCGCTCAGGCCGATGGTCTCCGAGATTTCCTTAGCCAGCGCATAACTGAGCCTGAACAGCGAGCCCACGCACAGCAACAGCTGGATAGCCTGGTGTTAGACTGGCAGCAGCAAGCTGCCCAAAACGCTGCTATGACGTATCGCGACGGCCTTATCAAACCGGTGGATTCTGATTCACCATGGGCGTTGATGACTTCCATGCGAGAAATAGATACCACTACCATCATTCAAATGAATCCTGCCTAGCCCTTTTATGCAAGGACCAAGACCACCCCGGCGCCGCTACGAGCAGCAGCCCACCCGCAAAGTAGTGACCGGTGCGGCCGCACCTGGTGCCCTTGTTGAAACTACAGATGGCGCACTGCTTGTGCAGCCTTTTGAGCATTGGCCTTATTATACCCAAGAGCAACATTTACTGGTTGACAATGAGATACTGGATGCTCGTTTCAAGCAGCGGTTGCAACTTCATTATTCACGACTGGAACGCCTCGTTCGTGTGCCGAGCAACGAATTACGGCGCGGCTACCAATTGGCTAATAATGATGGAGTACTTCTAGGAAAATACTTTCCTGAATGGGCCTATTGCCCCATCAGCAACCGATTTCAGAAGGTTGCTGATTGGCGTGCAGCATGGACATCCAATGGTAGAGAGGCTAATCAGTTTAATCCACCCAAAAGCTTGGTACCGCGGACTCGCCAACCAGGCAGCCCGGTACGAATGCAGCGCTTGGAACAAGTACGTTTTGTGCTTGTATCACCAGCAGGCGAAGTTGCTGATATACCCTGGGACCGATGGTTGCTAGCTCGTCAACCAGGACGGGTCAGGGTGCAGGAGCGCCATGGAGAGTTGCAGGCTACTATGCTTGACTTTGAAGCAGCACAACCCGCTGGCTTTAGCTTTATTGAATATAGTGTATTTGACCGATTGGGTGACCTGAGTGGCATTTTCTTAACTGCTAAAAATCAGCAGGGTCAACCTCTACAAGATGCCAACGGTCAGCAAATTCGCACAAGCCTGAATGGGCTTTATAGTCTGCGTGTCCGCCGTTCCGATTTGGTACAATATGGTTTACTCCCTTTTCAGAACGGCACGAGAGGCCAATCCCGGCCAGGCGACGAGCATATTTTGTTTCGGCCAGTTATTCGGAGCAGTAATAGTATCTATTACGCTAACAAGCTGGAAAGTCTTTATATACCGACAAGACTAACTCAACGAAGCACCGAGCTAATTGATTTGATACGCACTAGTCATGAGGAAGGTGATACGGCGGAAAGAATCAGCAGGGATATTAAACGGCATCAAAGCATTGAAATTAGTGTAGCTTATATTACTGCCCTCATTGATGCGGATTTCGAGCTTACGGATGAAGTACTTGATGCAAGCGAGTTATTATATCGGCAAGCGGAGTACGACTATTTAACCCGGGATGAGCTAGGCGAACATCGAAATGCAACCACCGGTCGACCCGAGTTGGTGTTTACAGCAGTACCTGGCTTACAGCTGCCAGGATTAGCAAGGATATATCACCTCGACCAGTTGAAAATGGTAAGTGTGCAACCTTCCTATAGCCGCTTGGACCCATTGCCCTCCGAACAGGCCCTCCAGCCTGACGTGTATTCACCGACAAGCCCTAATCAACCGGTTAATGAGCGAGAGGGCAGCGCTATTCGAAAACACTACATCAGCATATACGGCAATCAAGCCAGGTTTTTGCCTGCATACGAGAGCTATGGCGAAGGAATATTTTTACAATTTGACCGAGACGAGCTGCAAAAGTGGGAGGATGAACACAACGAAGTGCGTGAGCAAGCTCGGCTGATACAGGCCAATTATCTCCAGTCATGGCAACGACAGGCAGGGCGTGTCATAACTGCGTCGGAAGTGATGATACACACCTTCTCTCATTTGCTACTTAAAGAACTCGAGTTTCAGTGCGGCTATCCGGTCACTTCATTGCGCGAGCGACTCTATTGTGGTGACGGTATGGCTGGGGTACTCCTCTTCACGGTGGCCGGCGCAGAGGGCAGCTACGGAGGATTGGTAAGCCTTTCGAAGGATGGCAGGTTCGAAGAAATCATCCGCACCGCATTAATGCGCGCTACGGACTGCTCATCTGACCCGGTGTGCTGGCATCCTGGTGAACAAGGGCAGGGAGTGGGCGGCTTGAACATGGCAGCCTGTTCGTCATGCTCATTGGTACCTGAAACCTCGTGCGAGGAATTTAACTCCTTTCTGGATAGACGGTTAGTAATAGACCCTAAGTTTGGCTATTTCCGCAAGTTGGTTGCTGCTGGATTATGAGTCAACTCATCGCCAAATAAAAAATACGCTGTTAAGGTCTAAACTGGACGTTGCAGCCTGTGCTGCTCGGTCGTAATGCCGCAGCCCACATTTACATACAAATGTCCCCGCAGTCGGATACAAAGTAATATGAACAAGACTATTAATTCTGCTACCGAATTAAAAAGAATCGTTGAGGTGCTTCATCAGGGGGGACTAAATATGACTCCAGAGGGCATGGCCTATGCAGCCAAAACCGAGGAATATATCCAGCAGTCTTACGAAGGCCGGAGCCTGTTCGAGCTAATTCAAAATGCTCGAGACGCGAACCAACTAGCTGGGAAGGCGGGCGCGGTCTGGTTTGAATTAAAGGAAACGGTGCTGACCGTCGCCAATACTGGCTTACCGTTTTCCGAAGCTGGTATCGTTGCTGTGTCGCGGGTTGGCGAAAGCACCAAGCACAGTGCTGAAACAATTGGATTTAAGGGCATTGGATTCAAATCGGTTCGACAGCTTACCGACCGGCCACGGGTGGTAACACAACATGGCACTTTTTACTTTGATGAGAGCGAAACACGTAGGTCATATGCCAATAGCATAGGCAAGGGCTGTCCACTCTTCTTGCTACCTTATTACTCGAAAGCCAAACTGAGTAAGGTGGACTTGGCGCAAGGTATCGTTACGCGAGTAGAGCTGCCCTTGCGCGACGAAACTGCCACTCAATGGGTACACCGCAATTTCACGGAGCTGAAAATTGAGCAGCTCTTGCTCCTTGACTGGCTAACTGATGTGAGTTTTACAACTACCCAAGGCCACAACCGGCGCTACCACTTACACAAAGACCGCAATGGCCGGAGCTTGACAACCAAGGTCGACGACCAGCCAGAGAAGCATTTCCGGTTGTATACTCCTAGAAAACCGGTGAGTATTCCTTTCGAGGTAATGGCCGGACTTGGTGAGAAGGAAAAAGCGTTGGTATCAGCCATGGAGCAGGTTGATATCCGGATAGTTTTAGGAGCCAATACCGACGGCAGCTACCGGCCTATACCAGACGCAGCACTTTACCTCTTTTACCCGCTCGGGCTGAAAACAGGCTTTTCCTTTATTATCCACAGTTATTTTCTGGTTAGTCCTTCACGCACAGAGTTGCGGGCAGATGCCAAGTTGAACACGTTTTTGCTAGAAGAAATAGGAAGGTATATCGGCGGCGAGCTATTGCAACGGCTAAAGAAAGTTGGGTGGGATACAAATGAAGTATTGTGCTATAACCGTGAGGAAGAAAAGTTGCGGGTGCTGCACAACAGCGTCAGAGACACTCTCCGAAGCCAGTCGTTTATCTACTGCGAGGGCGAATATCTGCAAGCAGCTGATGTGATGACAATAAGCGCAAGTTTAGCTGACCGTCTCCTGTTGCAACAGTTTGATGGGAAAAGGCTGGTTGTAGCGTCAGAAAAAGTCCGTGACTGGCTTAGCAGTGAATTTGGAGTACGCGAATTGAATCGCAAGAATTTAGAAGCAGAACTTGAAAAGGAATGTGAGCGCCGTAGACAGACAAAGGACTGGCCTTTCTTCGACCAATTCTACCGCTACCTGAGCGCTAAGGATGCTCCCGATATGTCAGACCGGGCGGTGCTGCTCACGCAACATCAGCTGCTGGTATGTGGCAAAAAAGTAAACATCTTTTACATTGCCCGAAGCCAACGTAAAACGTTGGACTTGCCTATTGAGCTGGCTGACGCGGTGCAGATGCTCCATAAACGCTTCTCATTTCCCAATGAAGGATTGCGTCTTTTTCAGGGGCGCACCGGTTTGCGTGATTTCGAGCGTGCTTCATTGGCAAGTGCACTGCTGGAGCGGATGGGGCCACAGAAACCGCTGAACTGGGAATTACTTGGCGTGCTGTACAGCATGCGAGACGAAGTCAGCGCCGAAGATTTTCAGAGTGAGGGCGTTGTACCTACGTCTGATGGGCAGTGGGTAAATCCGATTCACACTCCAGTGTATTTAGCCAGCAAGGAGTTGCGGGCACTATATTCTAAACGTGGAAAGTACCTAGAAAAAACTGTTTTCGAGCGACTTAAAATCGGAGCCAATGAAAAGCAGGAATTCATGCAGTGGGCCGGAATATGGCGGCGACCAGGCATGTACGTACAGCGGAATGAGCGGACGTTACATCCGAATGATTCCCGCCATGCGCGAATTGGTTGGAACCAACAGTTAAGTCGCCGAAATATTGAGCTGCGAAGGGAGCGAACAATTGATGAGCCTGAAAACCTTACTTCTTGGTTTGCCACACAAATATTACATAATTGGGGTTCGTACCGGTATTTTCTTCAAAAAGATATTGACGGGAAAAATCCAGAGTATTACCAGAACAACAGCTATTACCAGTCAATTCAGTACGATAGCAGGGTGACTCTGAGCGGAGCTGCGGAATGGCTGCGCAAGAAATCTTGGTTGAGAACACAACTGGACGAAGTAGAAGGTACATTCAGCAGTATAGAGGAAGTCGTTTTCGTTGGTGACCAAGACCATACCAACGCTCTAGACCGGGCCGTCGTGCAGTATTTACCGGTTGTGGCGGTTCCTTCAATGCAGTTAAACCAATTGGCACTGGACTTGGGCGCGGTAACTTGGCCAAGTACGTCGGGCAGTCAGTTCGTGCCTTTGTTGAAGCTATTTTATGCACACAACGAAGCACGGCTAGCTACTTTGAAGGCTAATGAAGCTGAGAAGCTAAAACGAGCCTATAATCATGTACTTACCAGACTTTACGAAGCAACTCTTGGGCGCGGCGAAGCAGTACCGGATGGGCTTGAGAGTGTACATTTTCTAGCAATTAATGGGCTCACCGGTGAATTAAGTTGGTGCGAAGGCAAAGAAGTCAATTATATTGACGACACGGCTCTTTACGAGCAGTTGCCTCCCGAATGGCAAGCCGTACTTCAACCTCAATTTACCAGAGTAGAAAGCAATCAGTTTGGCAAAATTGCCCAACAAGTAGGGAAACGTCTGACGGAAGCATTGAACCGTAGGGTGGTGTTTGGTGAGTTGCAACGCGAGTTCACACTTGCCAAGCTAATGGGCCATAACTTGGTTGGACTCCTTGCCCTGATGGAGCAAAAGATGGACGAGGCGCTGACTGACCAAGAAGTCGTCAAACTCACCGACATTAAGGTCCATGAAGTAGAAAGTCTGGAGCGGGTTTTATGGTGGGACAACGATGAACAGAACGAACATCATTTAACGCTCACGCACTTTGTTGGCGAGCCAGAGGATGGCGAAGCCGTGCTGTGGGTAACGACAAATTTTGGGAAGCGGCCAGCAGCAGATATTGCTTCGGCACTGGTGCAGATAGCGCAAGAAAGGCTCGACAAAACCGAAGTTAACTGGGTGCATGTACAAGCAACTCTTGAGGACTACCTGGATTTGTCGCATACAACGGAATTCTTAAAACGGCACCACGTGGGCAGAGAGCGGATGCTTGAGCTGGAGCAATTTCTCCAAACTGCTGGTAGTAGCCTAATAGCATTCTGGCGAGCCGTAGGCCAAGCAATAGGTTCTCCAATACCAGAGGAGGCAACTACACTAGACGAAGCAACCCTAAATCTTAGCCTTTCTCGTGCTCTACTAGCGCAGCTTGCACCCGAAACCTTTCGTTATAGCAGGCTGTCGGATAGCGGCAACCGAAAGGCATTGCTGGCGCTGCTGAAAGTTTTACGATTGCCATTCAGCACATTACAAAATGTATTGGAGGAGCCCATTATCCTAGAAGAACTGTGGGGTAATGAGTGGAAAAAAATGCTGACTAAGTACCAAGCTGCATTTCAAGCGTGGCAGTATGAGCGGCTATCCGAGCCGCCTATAACGAAGGAAAAACGAAAGCGGCAGCAAGGGTTTTCAAAGCAACTAGAGAAATACAAACTATTACCAGCGCGGCCTTATCCATCCGCATTAACCAATAGCTTAGAAACGCATTTTGAGCGGGTATTGCGTGATAATTTTCATGAGCTAGCTGACATTTCGGTGCTGAAACAACAGGAAGAGAAGCCTGCACAGTGGTACAATGACCTATTTCGGCAAGCGTTGCTAGTCCTTCAGAAACAAGTAACGCAGGAGGAGCACGCATGGCTTGACGACTTTCTGTCTGGAAGCCAGTTGCGTGACCTATTGTATTTCGGGCATACTGAACCAATAATGCAGGCTTATGAGATATGGGCGGCCCCTCAACGCGTTACTTCTACAACAACTGGGAACAATGAAGGAGATACAGACGCAGAGCATCCTGACCCCTACCGCAATCCAGCAGGTATTTTTAGAGGAACAGCCAATATGCGGGCTACAGCACCGGCCGAGGAGTCCTCTCCTGATGAACAGTGGCGGAGTAGCGGCGGCGGGGGTGGTGGAATGAGCGGTGCAGCCAACAATGAAAATAATACTCGCGTTGGGCTACGTGCCGAACAACGCGTATTGAGCATGTTAGCTGAGCAACATGAGCAAGTGCGTTGGCTTTCGTACAATGCAAAGGATGTGGGAGCTAACGACAAATGGTATAACCCGGATGGTGATGACCGGCTAGGCTACGACATTAGTTATCGTGACTCCAAAACAAATGAGGAAGTACGCGTGGAAGTAAAAGGCACCACTGGGGAGGGCGGCCGTTTCTTCATCAGTCAAAAGGAAGTGCAAGAAGCAGGTAAGACGACCAGTCCCTACCGCCTACTGTATGTGACAAACGCAGAAGATGACGACAAAGCCCAAATTCACGACTTGCAAAATCCGTTCAGCAATGGGCTAAAGTCACTGCACGACAATCCTGCCTTTACACCCATGTGGCAGAAGATGCAGATTTCTTTTACCTTATCCACAGATGCGGAGGAGCAATAATTAAGATTAAAGTGTGTTTCCAAAATTCTGATTGGCGGGGCCAAGGTCACTGAATACCCCTCGGCGCATTGAACAAGCGGCAATGACTTCATCGGTGGCACCATTCCGGTGTTTTGCGATGTCGAAGAGGACGGTATCAGCGGTTGCGGTGCCGTCCTCGTACTCGGCGATGTTGTAGTACTCGCCGCGCCAGAGGAAGACGATGCAGTCGGCGTCCTGCTCCAGGCTGCCAGACTCGCGCAGGTCCGAGAGCAGCGGGCGCTTTTCTCCTCCCCTTTTCTCCACGTCGCGGCTGAGCTGGGAGAGGGCGATGACGGGGGCGTTGAGCTCCTTGGCCAGTTCCTTGAGGCCGCGGCTGATGCTGCCCACTTCCTGCTCGCGGTTGCCTTTCGTGTCGCCGCGCATGAGCTGGACGTAGTCGACCAGGACCAGGCGCAGCGGGTACTGTGCGTGCAGGCGAGTGCATTTGGCGCGCAGCTGCTGGACGGTGAGGCCGGGGGTGTCGTCGAGGTGTAGTCGGTGGCCGTGGGTTCGGAGGCGCTTGGCCTGTTGGCGGATGTGGGCCACTTGCTCGAGGCCGCCGGGGAGGTTGCCGCGGCGCAGGTCGGAGTTGGAGTAGCCGGGCACTTCGCTGGCCACTAGGCGCTGCATGAGCTGCAGGATGGGCATTTCGAGGCTGAAAATGGCGGTGTGCTGGCCGTGGTCGAGGGCGGCGGTGCGCGCGAAGTGCAGCATGGCGGCGGTTTTGCCCATCGCCGGGCGGGCGGCCAGGATGATGAGGTCCGAGGGCTGCCAGCCGCCGGTGAGGCCGTCGAGCTGGGTGAGGCCGGTGGGCACGCCGGTGAGGCCGTGCTGGCCTACGGCCTGGGTCATATGGGCGAAGGTGGCTTCCTCGGCCGCGGCGGCGGTTTGGCCGGGGCGGGTTTCGAGGCTGCGGTGCAGGATGGTGAGGTGGGTTTGGGCGTCGCTGAGCAGGGTGAGCGGGTCGCGGGTGTCGTCGTAGCCGTAGGCGGCCATTTCGGTGCCGGCTTTGATGATGACGCGGCGGGCGTGCTGCTCTTGCAAGGCGCGGCAGTGGGTGTCGAGGTGGGCGGCGGAATTGATTTTGCTGGTGAGGCCGGCCACGAAGGACGGGCCGCCGGTGAGGGCCAGCGTGCCGCGGCGGCGCAGCTCCTGGGTGACGGTGAGGATGTCGGCGTGGTCGCCGACCTGCACCAGGTCGCGGATGGCACGGTAGACCTGCTGGTGGGCAGTGCAGTAGAACACGTCCTCGGTGGTGAGGGTGGCCAGCATGTTGCGCTGGGCGTCGGCTTCAAGCAGGGCGGAGCCCAGCACAGCGGCTTCGAGGTCAAGAGCCTGCGGTGGTAGTAGGCTGTAGGTGGGGGCGGAAATGGCGGGGCGTGGGTTCATTCTTGAGGGCTGGGTTAGCTCCAGCGGGCGGGGTCGGTGAGTTTGGGGGCGGTGCGGGCGCGGGCCGGAGCAGGCGACTGGCTGCTGGGGGCTGCACCTTGGAATTGAGCGCGGCGGCGCATCCAACTCCGGAAGGCGGCTTGCCAGTCGGCCATGAGGGTTTTACCGGCGACGCGCCAGCCGTTGCTTTCGTAGTGGTCGAAAAAGGCGCTGGCTTCATTATGGGCGTCGGCGCTTTTGGGGTGCTGGGCGACAGCGTAGGCCTGTACGTTGAGAAGCGTGGGCGGGGCGGCCGGTTTGCGGCCGGTGGACGCTTTACCTGAATTTTCAGGTTGGAGCGCAGGCGGGGCGGCATCAGCCGCTTCCCTCTCTTCTATTGAAGATGTAATTGAAATTGAAGATGAAAATGAAGGGGTTGGAATTTGCTTAACCCGGGTGGTTGGCTTTTGCTTGAGGGTTTGGTTGGATGTTTGGTTAAGCAAACGTGGATTTCCGCCCTTTTTGCCAGCAGCGGTGCGCACTTGGCGCAGGTTCTCGTCTTTGACCATGCGGCGGCAGAACAGCGCGCCATCTGACTCGCGGCGACTCGCCACGCCGTATTCGAGCAGAGTGGTTAGGATTTGGTTGGCAGTTTGGTTATCCAAACCGAGGCGGCGGGCAATGACGGCGTCGGGCATGGGCTGGCCGTTAACGAGGAGCACGCCGCGCTCGTCACTGTCGTGCATCATCAACAGCAGCTCGAACCAAGCCCCGCGCTGGGAGAGGTCAAGAGCTTGGACGCCCTGGTCCTTGTGCCAGTCGCCGGGATAGAATTGGATAGCCGGAAGTTTCGTGCCTGCGGAGAAATGGGTAATAAAGAGATAGTAATTAGTGTTGGGTGAGTTGACAGTAGTTGGTAGACATGACACGCAGGTCGGCTTCTCCACGAGGACACGACCCGAGTGATTTCGAGCAGGCCGTCATAGGAGTAGGCAGTCGAGGTGCAGTTGACTATGAGGCCACTCGTGACCCTGCGCTGACCAATAGGCGTGGTGTCGCTTTGGTAGCGAGCCAGATAGAGGCTGGTGACGTTTTGAAAAGAGCAGGGGATTGACTTCGTCGAGACAGTAGTCAGACGTTTCGTTCAGCCGCTTGGAGCTGTAGAATCCAAGGCCACATCCTCCTTAAAAAGTCACGAATATTAAGCAGCCACGCAAAGCACGGAGCAGCTAGTCTTAACTTGCATCAGATAAAAACTAGCACACCGATGCCACTATAACCATCAGTAATTGAGTGGCCTTACTTTGTGCGTGCTGGCTTCTGGCTCCGCTGGTGCAGAGTAACTGAGGCGAGTACATCAGAGCGTCTAATGAAAGCTCTACCAGCAAGCTTGACATAAGGCAACAAGCCTCGGCGTTTGTATTCGTGTATAGTTGCGACGCTTACCTTGAGCATCTCCGCGGCAGCTTTAATGCTAAGAAGTTCTTCGTTAGCTGAAGTAGCAAGGGGTTCGGGGCGCTGCTGAGACATCTCGTACCGAACTAGTGCTCTCACATCGTCAAGCAACTGCTGGTAAGGGATACCCTGGGTAATTATGACCGTCATGGCTAGGCAACAAGGTGGCATCCGACCTTTATTAAGGCCAGTAAAAAATTGATAGTAAGTGGTTTTATTATCGAGCCAGGGGTAGACTGGCTAATACTTGCGCGGTCATTACAGCGCCGGATTCTTGTGCCATGAGCACAGCGAGTTGTACAATACGGTTACCTGGCTTACCGCACTTAAGTGCTTGGCTAACGGCAGCAGCAGATATGCCCAGCTTCTTTGCAATGGCAGAAACAGCTCCATGAGGTAGGAGTTGTTTAAGGTTGTGATTAGGAAGTGTTAACAGTGATTACTTTGTGGCATGGAGCAAATGTTGACGGACGCGCAGTGGGCGCGGTTGGCGCCGC
>NZ_BAAGWC010000038.1:0-36333 GCF_054780555.1 Hymenobacter daeguensis | reverse complement strand
CCCAATCCGCGCCCACTGCGCGTCGGTCAACAAATACTCCATGCTCAAACATAACTACTACTGTTAACGCTTCCTAAAGACCGTCATGCTGAGCTTGTCGAAGCATCTCTCTCTCAGGTAGCTAATCTGATTTGCTATTGAGGCAGCGATGCCTCGGCTTCGCTCAGCACGACGTTCAACCCATAAAAGCTTCCCGATGCACGTTGCCGTCAACACCCGTTTCCTGCTGCCCGGCGACCACCTCGAAGGCATCGGGCGCTTCACCTGCGAAACCTTGCAGCACCTCGTGGCCCAGCACCCGGACGTGACGTTTCACTTCCTGTTCGACCGGGCGTATGATGCGCGCTATCTGTTTGGGCCGAATGTGGTGCCGCATGTGCTGTTTCCGCCGGCCCGGCACCCGTTTCTGTTCGTGGCATGGTTTGAGGGCGCGGTGGCGGCGTGGCTGGCCCGGCACCGCCCGGCCGCTTTTCTCAGCCCCGACGGCTTCACCACGCTCAACACCCGCGTGCCCCGCGTGACGGTGATGCACGACCTGGCCTTCGAGCATTTCCCGCTCGATGTGGGCCTGCTGCAGCGCAAATACTACCACTTTTTCATGCCGCGCTTTGCCCGGGCCTCGGCGCAGCTGGTGGCCGTGTCGGAAGCCACCAAAGCCGACATCGTGCAGACCTACGGCATCGCTCCCGAAAAAATCAGCGTGGCCTACAATGCACCCGCCGACCTCTTCCGGCCCCAAACCGAGGAACAGCAGCGCGAAACCCGCCGCAGGTTCAGCCACGGCCAGCCGTATTTTCTGTTCGTGGGGGCCTTGCAGCCGCGCAAAAACCTGGGCACCCTGCTGCGGGCCTTCGATTTATTTAAGGAAAAAGGCGGCGCCGACGCCTCGGCCGCCCAGCTGCTCATCGTGGGGCGCAAAGCCTGGAAAGCCGGCCCCATCCTCGAAGCCTACCAGCAGATGCGCCACCAGGCCGCCGTGCACTTCACCGGCCGCGTGGCCGATGCCGAGCTGGCGGGCCTCTACGCGGCGGCCCGGGCCACGGTGTACGTGCCTTATTTTGAGGGTTTTGGTATTCCGATTGTGGAGGCCCAGGCCAGCGGCTGCCCGGTGCTCACGTCGGGCGTGAGCTCCATGCCGGAAGTGGCCGGGGCGGGCGGGGCGCTGCTGGTCGAACCCCGCGACACGGCCGATATTGCCGCCGGCCTGGCCCGCCTGTGGCACGATGCCGACTTGCGGCAGCGGCTGGTGGCGCAGGGCCACGTCAACCTGTCGCGGTTTTCGTGGGCCGACAGTGCTGCGGTGCTGTGGCAGGCCATTGCCACGGCGGCCGGAAGCAAGCCCTTGTAAGCGCAGGTCTTCCTCATTAAGCAAAGCGGCCTATTTTTGCGATTGACTATGGCCCGTTTGCATCCCTACAATTTTACGCATGTGCTGCTGCCGCAGCTGGCCTGGCGTCGGCCATCATCGGTGCGCCATGAGCTGAGCGACCCGTACCTGGCCCGCGAGCTGCTGCAGTACGTGTGGGAAAAAGCGGCCGAAAACCTGCACGCCGCCGACAAGGTGCCGGCCAAAGGCCTGCGCCTGAGCTGGCACGAAGTGGCCGGCCGGGTCACGGCGCTCATTCACTTGCCGGCTCCGCAAGCCACCATGGAAGCCTATTATTCGGCCCTCGTGTATGAGGAAGAGGACGAGCCGGCCGACAGCGAAGCCGAGGAAAAGCGCCCGCGCTACTTCACCCTCGAAGCCACCCTGGGCCTGAGCGGCCTGGCCGGCACCCCCACCGTGGTGGGCGAGTGGGCCGGCGACGCGCACCGCCACCTGGGTCGGGGGCCCGGCGGCGGCCAGCCCAACACCGCCGAAGCCTTTCTGGAAGTGCTGGCGGCCATGCTGGGCCCGCTGCCCGATACCACCGTGCCCTTCATGCGCGTGGTGCGCTCCTGATGCCCACGGCCACCGCCCGCCTCGAAGCGGCGCTGCTCACGCGCCCGCCCCGGCTGCTGCACGCCCTGCTGCCCGGCTGCGAGTGGACCGGCCCGCGCCGCACGCCCGCTGGCGCTCCCATTATTTACCTGACCTTCGACGACGGCCCCATTCCCGAAGAAACGCCGTGGGTGCTGGAGCAATTGGCCGTTTTCAATGCCAAAGCTTCGTTTTTTTGCGTGGGCGAGAACGTGACGCGCTACCCCGAAATAGCGCGGGCCGCGCTGGCCGCCGGGCACCGGCTGGGCAACCATACCTACCACCACCGCAGCGCCTGGGCCACCGCCCGGCCCGATTACCTGGCCGAAGCTGCCCGGTGCCAGCAGGTGCTGGCCCGCGTGGGGCTGAGTGAAGCAGCGGCCCGCCCGCTCTTCCGCCCACCCTACGGCCGGCTCACCTGGCCCTTGCTGCCGGCCCTGAAAGCGGAGTTCCGCCTCATCATGTGGTCGGCCCTCACCCGCGACTACGACCCCGCCCTCAGCCCCGAAGACTGCCTGCGCTTTGCCCTGGCCGCCGTGCGGCCCGGCGATATTGTGGTGTTTCACGACAGCCGCAAGGCCAGCGCGCGGCTGCGGTTTGTGCTGCCGCGCCTGCTGGCGCATTTTGCCGCGCAGGGCTTTCAGTTTCTGACGCTGTGAGCGGCGTGGGACTGATTGCAAGCCTGGGCTTTCTGGCGTTGTGGCTGGCGGGCATGGCCTACACGGCGGGGCGCTTCGGCAGCCGGCGCGGGGCCAGCGGGGCGGGGCCATTGCCGGCCCCGCTGCCCCGCGTGAGCATCCTCATCGCGGCCCGCGACGAAGAAGCCGCGCTGCCGCGCTGCCTGGCCAGCCTCCGGCGGCTGAATTATCCGGCCGAACTGCTGGAAGTGCTGCTGGGCGACGATGGCAGCGCCGACCGCACGGCCGCCGTGGCCGAGGCGGCCATGCAGGGCTTCGCCGGTCAGTTTCAAATCGTGCCCATTGCCGATACGCTGGGCCTGGCGCGGGGCAAGGCCAATGTGCTGGCGCACCTGACCCGGCGGGCCACCACCGATTTTTTCTTCATCACCGATGCCGACATCCGCCTGCCGGCCACCTGGGTAGAGGGGCTGCTGGCCCACGCCGGGCCGGGCGTGGGCACGGTCACGGGCATCACGGCGGTGGGCGGCCCCCGGCGCTTCGACCAGCTGCAGGGCATCGACTGGCTGCTGTCGCTGAGCATGGTGCAGGTGGTGAGCGACCTTGGCCGGCCCGTGACGGCCATGGGCAACAACATGCTCGTGACCCGGGCCGCCTACCAGGCCACCGGCGGCTACGAGGCGCTGCCGTTCTCCGTAACCGAGGACTTTGCGCTGTTTCGGGCGGTGCTGGCGGCGGGGTTTGGCTTCCGGCAGGTGTTCAATGCCGATGTGCGGGCCGACTCGCTGCCCATGCCCACCTGGGCGGCCCTGCTGCGGCAGCGGCAGCGCTGGCTGCGGGGCGTGGCGGGCCTGCCGCTACGCCTGCGCCTGGAGCTGCTGTTTTTCAGCGGTTTCTGGCCGGCCCTGCTGGGGGTGGCGGGGTGGGCTGGGCCGGGCCGGGCGCTGGCCATCTGGGGGGCCAGGGTGCTGGTGCAGGGCACGCTGGCCGGGCTGGCGCACCGGCGGGCCGGGGTGCGGCTGCGCTGGTGGCTGCTGCCGCTGTTCGAGCTCTACACGCTGGCCCTGACCGGGGCCATGCTGGCTTTTCAGCTGCGCGGCGGGGCGGTGGTGTGGAAGGGGAGGCGCTACCAGTAGCCGGAACTTAAGCAGCGGCGTGAAGCTGGTTTTTTCTGGCCAGCAGAACCTCGCGGGTTTCGCGGTGGTCGGGGTCGTCCACGCAGCAGTCGACAGGGCACACGGCGGCGCACTGCGGCTCTTCGTGAAAGCCCACGCACTCGGTGCACTTGCCCGGCACGATGTAAAAATCGATTTCCGATAGCGGCGGATGGGCCGCCGAAGCCGGCTCAATGGTGCCCTCGGCGGTGGTCACGGCTTGCAAAGTGGTGCCATCGGCCCAGCGCCAGGGCGCACCTTGCTCGTAAATGGCATTGTTGGGGCATTCCGGCTCGCAGGCACCGCACTGAATGCAGTCGCTGGTTATGAAGATGGCCATCAATTCGGGAAAAGAAGGGGGATGTAAACGGCTCAAAGCTACCTGGCCGCCGGCAAAAGCTGCCGTGTTGGTGCGCTTTCAACGGAAAAATCGCGCCAATTGTCCTGCCGCCCCGACCTTTGCCTTCTTATGCCAGCTGCCATGCACATCACCGACTCCCACGCCCACCTCTACTCCGAACAGTTCAAGCCCGACCGGCTCGAGGCCCTGAGCCGGGCCCGGGAGGCCGGCGTGCGTACCATCGTGATGCCCAACATCGACCACAGCAGCATCGACGCCATGCTGGAGCTTGAAGCCCAGGCCCCGGAAACCTGCTTCGCCATGATGGGCCTGCACCCGTGCTCGGTGACGCGCAATTTTGAGCAGCAGCTCTACGAAGTGGAAGCCTGGCTGGGCCGCCGGCCCTTTGCCGCCGTGGGCGAAGCCGGGCTGGACCTGCACTGGGACAAAACCCTGCTGGCCGAGCAGCAGGAAGCCCTGAAAATTCAGCTCGACCTGGCCAGGAAGCACCAGCTGCCCATCGTGCTGCACACCCGCGAGGCCTTCGCCGAAACCGTGGCGCTGGTAGAAGCCGCCCAGGACGGCACGCTGCGCGGCGTGTTTCACTGCTTTTCGGGCTCGCCCGAAGAGGCCGAACAAGTAATCCGGCTGGGCTTCAAGCTGGGCATTGGCGGCGTGGCAACGTTCAAGAACGGCGGGGCCGATAAGGTGCTGCCCGGCATTGGGCTGGAGCACCTGCTGCTGGAAACCGACTGCCCCTACCTGGCGCCCGTGCCGCACCGCGGCAAGCGCAACGAGCCCGCCTACCTGCCGCTGGTGCTGCGCCGCGTGGCCGAGCTGCTGGGCGAAACCCCCGAAGCAGTGGCCGAAGCCACGACCCGCAACGCCGCCGCCCTGTTCAACCTGTAGGCGCGGCCCGCCAATGCCGCGCCGCGCACTGCACGAAGTGCTTTCGGGCTGAAGCAATGGGTGGAAAAAAGGCCCGGCTATGCGTAGCCGGGCCTTTTTTCTACTGGCTGGCACCGCTCAGGCGGCGCGTTCCAGGTTGGAGAGGAGCGAGTCAATCTGGTCGGCAAAACCGTTGATTTGGTCGAGGCCGGCGCGGGCTTCCTCAAGGTGGCCGTGCTGGTAGCGGGTGGCCAGGTCCTGGCCGGTGCGCAGCATTTGCTGGAGCACCTGCTCGAGCTCGCGCACGGCGGGCTGGCCGGGCGCCTGAGGCTTGAGCACGGTCTGAATCCACTGGCCCAAGGGGTTCTCCGCCAGGGAGAAAAGCGCAGGCTCAACTTCGCGCACCCCGTAGAGCACCGAGCGCAGCCGCGACTTAAACAAGACCTGCTTCACGCGGGCCTGCTGAAAGTCAAAGGAAGTGAGGGGCATGAGGAAGGGTAAAAAGCGAAGCAAAAAGGAAGAATGACGGGGCGGCCCGGCCGCTACTGGGCGGCGCCGGCGGCAGGGGTGGGGGGCCCGCCGAGCTTTTCAAGTGCCAGACGGGCCCGCACGAAGTCGGTGACTTCGAATGCGAAAACCATGATGCCGGCCGGCTGGCCGTTTTCGCGGAACTGCTGGTAGGTGAAATTGAAATACGTATCGCGCAGCGCGCCGCTGGCATCGCGCTCGAGCTGCAGCTTCAGCTCGTTGCCGCGGAAGGTTTCGCCGGTCTGGTACACATTGTCGAGGATATCGATGATGCCCTGCTCTCTTACCTCGGGCAGCACTTCGGCCACCGTGTGGCCCAGCAGCTGCCGGTGCGGAAAAAGCTGCTGATACAGCGGGTTCACGAACTCATAAACGTGCGCGGGGCCGCGCAGGATGCAAATCATGGCCGGAGCCTGCATAAACAGGCTTTCGTAGGTTTCGCGCTGGGCCTCGGCCCGCTGGTACATGGCGTAGGCCTGCTCCGAAAGGGTGGCCTGCTGCTCGTTGGCGCTCAGCAGCTCCTGCACCATCTGGCGCTGCTCGTGGATGTCGGTGGCCCCGCCCACCCACATGGTGATGCGGCCCTCGGCATCGCGGCGCGGGGTGGCGCGCGAGAGTATCCAGCGGTACTGGCCGTCGTGGCGGCGCAGGCGGTATTCTACCTGGTAGGGGGCGCCGGTGGCAATAGAGTGCCGCCAGGAGCTGAGCACCCGGTCCTGGTCTTCGGGGTGCAGGCGCTCGGCCCACTGCCAGCCCGTTTCCTGGTCCGGGAGGTGGCCGGTGAAGGCCAGCCAGCGCGGGTTGAAATAGTCGCGCCCGCCATCGGGCTGCGCCGTCCAGATGAACACGGGCAGGTTTTCGAGCATGAACAGCGTGCGCTGCTGCGACTCGGCCAAGGCGGCCTGGGCCCGGGCGGCGGCCTGGGCGGCGCGGTACTGCTCGGTCACGTTCTGGGTGCGCTGCACAATGTACTGGAGCCGGCCCTGCGCGTCCAGCACGGGGTAGTGGGTGGCTTGCCAGTACATTTCCTCGAAGCCGCCGCCCTGCTCGGCGGGCACTTCCAGGTCGTAGCGAATGAGGGGCATGGTGTGGGGCTCCAGGTGCTGGCGCACGTGCTCGTGCGAAGCGGCGATGACATCGCCCTGGTTCTGGTCAACCGAGGGATAGGCCTCGAACAGGGTGCGGCCCAGCACTTCTTCGCGCGGCTTGAGGCCAACGGCTACGTGGCTGTCCGAGTTATCCAGGATGGTGGCATCCGGGGCCATGACGAGAAAATTGTCGGGCAGGGAGCGGAACAGGTGCTGGTAATCGACGGCGGCGGGGGAAACGGGCATGGGAAAAAAAGCGAAACGCTTGACGAAACCAGAAACGAAGCGGGAAATATAAGCCAGTATGGCAGAGCAGGGGCTGCCACGGCCCGGCTACTACGACAGGCTGCCCTGCTCCAGCGTGTGCAGCAGCGCCTCAATGCGGTCGGCGAAGTCATTCACCTGGTCGAGGCCGGCGCGGGCTTCCTCAATCTGACCGCGCTGGTAGCGGGCGGCCAGGTCCTGGCCGGTGCGCAGCATCTGCTGCAGGGTGCGCTCCAGCTCGCTCACTTCGGGGCGTGCGCCCAACTGGGGCTTGAGCGAAGTTTGCAGCCACTGGCCCAAGGGGTTCTCCGCCAGGGAGAAAAGCGCAGGCTCGGCTTCGCGCACCCCGTAGAGCACCGAGCGCAGCCGCGACTTAAACAAGACCTGCTTCACGCGGGCCTGCTGAAAGTCAAAAGGGGTGAGGGGCATGCAAAGAGAGAAAGACGGGTTCGGAAATACAATTACCGGGCCAGGCGGCCCGGGGCCGCGCCGGCATCAGGCCAGCGGGAAGCCCGCCGGGCCGGCATCGCGCAGGCGCTCGAGGGCCTGGCGGGCCTGCACGAGGGCCGTTACATCGAAGGCAAAAACCATGATGCCGGCCGGGGCATCGGCCTCCTCAAACCGCTGGTAGGTGAAGTTGAAATAGCCATCGTAGCGGGTGCCATCGGCGCGCTGCAGCTCAATTCCGACCTCGTTGCCGTAGAAGGGCTGGCCGGTGCGGTACACGTTTTCGAGCAGCTCCACAATGCCCTGGGAGCGCAGCTCGGGCAGGGCCTCCACCAGCGGCAGGCCCAGCAGCGGCCGGCCCTGAAAAAGCTCTTGGTAGCGGGTGTTGGCAAAGGCGTAGCGAAACTCGGGCCCGCGCAGGATGCAGATGAGCGCCGGGGCCTGCATAAACAGGCTTTCGTAGGTTTCGCGCTGGGCCTCGGCCCGCTGGTAGGTCTGGTAGGCCTGCTCGGAGAGGGCGGCCTGCTGCTCGTTGGCGCTCAGCAGCTCCTGCACCATCTGGCGCTGCTCGTGGATGTCGCTGGCCGCGCCCACCCACATGGTGATGCGGCCCTCGGCATCGCGGCGCGGCGAAACCCGAATCAGCAGCCAGCGGTACTGGCCATCGTGGCGGCGCAGGCGGTATTCGTGCTGAAACAGCCGGCCCTCGCGCAGCGCTTCCTGCCAGGCCTGTACCAGAGGGGCGCGGTCGCCGGGGTAGGTGATTTCGTCCCAAACGGCTTCTGCCATCAGCGCCTCCTGCGTCCGGCCTGTAAATTCCAGCCAGCGGGGGTTGAAATAATCGGGCGTGCCGTCGGGCCGGTTGGTCCATACCATCACGGGCAGGCTTTCCAGAATGAACGCCGTGCGCTGCCGGGCCTCGTTGAGGGCGTGCTCGGCCTGCGCGGCCTGCTGCGCCGCCTGGTGCTGCGCGGTCACGTCCTGCGGAATCTGGAGGATGAACTGCAGGCTGCCGTCGGGGTTGAGAATTGGGTAGTGCGTGATTTGCCAGTAGCGCACTTCGGTGCCGCCGCCCAGCTCGGCGGGGCGCTCCAGGTCGTAGCGCAGCAGGGGCATGGTGTCGGGGCGCAGGGTGCGGCGCACCTGCTCGTGCGAGGCGGCCAGGTCGCGCTGGCTTTCGGGGGCCGAGGGGTAGGCCGCGAAGATGTTGCGGCCCACGGCCTGCGGGCGCGGCAGCAGCGACACGGCCACGTGCTCGTCGGAGTTGTCGAGCACGGTGCCATCGGGGGCCAGCAGCAGGTAGGAGCCCGGCAGATGCCGAAAAAGCGCCTGATAGTCGAGCGGGGTGGGGTTTTCGGACATAGAGGTAGCTGGAAGGCGCAAGGTGCGCGGGGCGCAATGAGAAGGAGATGAAGGAGGGAATGCTACAAAGAAACGCCTCGCGCGGCGGCTCCGGCGCAAGGCGGCAAAATGGCCCGGCCCCGGCTGCAATGGTGCGCCCGGCGGGCCGCCGGGCGCGGCCGGCAAGGGCTGGGCGGTGTGCCGGAGCGGCGGCCCGAAAATACGACGTTTTCGGTGGCGGGGGCGGCCATTCATCCGGCCGGCCAACGCTTCATCGGCCTTATCCGACGCTTCGGTAAGCGCCGTTTTCGGCCGCCCGGCCCGCCCGCCACCTTTGAGCCATTACCTAACCGCCGGCTCCCGATGAAAACTTCGCTACTCCCGCTGCTCCTGCTGCTGAGCGCCGCCACCGCCCAGGCCCAAACCGCCCCAGAACAACATTCACCCATTCACTCAATCACTCATTCACTCAGTGGAGTGGTGCGCGATGCCGCCGGCCAGCCCCTGCCCGGCGTGAACGTGTTTCTGAAGGGCGGCTTCGACGGGGCCAGCACCGACTCGCTGGGCCGCTTCCGCTTCCGCGCCGAGCACGCCGCCGGGCCGGCCGTGCTGGTGGCCACCTTCGTGGGCTACGAGCCGCTGGAAGTGCTCATAACCCTGGGCGAAGGCCCCATCAGCCTGCCCAACCTCCGTCTGAAGGCCAGCCGCGCCGCCCTCGGCGACGTGGTGGTGACGGCCGGGGCCTTCGAGGCCAGCGACGTGAAGCGCAGCGCCGTGCTCAAGCCCCTCGACGTGGTGACCACGGCCGGGGCGCTGGGCGACATTGCCGGGGCCCTCAACGCCCTGCCCGGCACCACCCGCAACGGCGAAACCGGCCAGCTGTTTGTGCGCGGCGGGGCGGCCTCCGAAACCAAGCAGTACCTCGACGGCCTGCCCGTGCAGACGCCCTACGCCGGCGCCGTGCCCAACGTGGCCGCGCGGGGCCGCTTTTCGCCGTTTCTCTTCAAGGGCATGGTGTTCAGCACGGGCGGCTACTCGGCCGAGTACGGCCAGGCCCTGAGCGCCGTGGTGGCCCTGAACTCGACCGACCTGGCCCCCGAAACCATGACCAGCCTCTCGCTCATGAGCGTGGGCGGCAGCGTGGCCCGCACCCGGCGCTGGGACCGCACCAGCCTGGCCGCCACCGCCGACTACACCAACCTGGCGCCCTACTACCGCCTGGTGCCCCAGGCCCTGGGCTGGGACCGCGCCCCACTGCAGCTGGGCGGCTCGGCCAAGCTGGCCCACCGGGTGGGGGAGGCCGGCATGCTGAAAGTGTACGCCACCTACAGCCGCCAGCGCCTGGCCCTGCGCCAGCCCGACGCCAGCCCCGAATTTGCCGAAAACGGCCGCCCCGTGGACCTGGCCAACGACAATGCCTACCTCAACGCCACCTACCGCGCCCCGCTGCGGCGCGGCTGGAGCCTGAACACCGGCCTGGCCCTGACCCAGGACGACAACACCCTGCGCCCCGACGCGCAGCGCATTCACGACCTCGACCGCTCGGCCGTGGGCCGGCTGGTGCTCACCAACGACTCGGCCGGCACCTGGTTCAACCTCAAGCTGGGCCTCGAAGGCTACGCCCAGCGCTACCGCCAGCAGTACCAAGCTTCGGCCGAAGCGCCCGCCCTGGCCCTGGGCGTGGACGAGCAGCGCGCCGCCGCCTTTGCCGAAAGCGAGCTGGTGCTGAGCCACCGCCTGGCCGGCCGCGCCGGGCTGCGCACCGAATACTCGGCGCTGCTGGGCCGCTACTGCGCCGCCCCGCGCCTGGGCCTGGCGTATAAGACGGGCGCCAACAGCCAGCTCGCGGCCGCCTGGGGCTACTTCTACCAAACCCCCACCACCGACCTGCTCCGCATCAGCCACCAGCTGCAGTTTGAGCGGGCCGAGCACTACCTGCTCACCTACCAGCACCAGGTGCAGGAGCGCACCCTGCGCGCCGAGCTCTACCAGAAAAACTACGCCCAGCTCACCACCTTCGACGCGGCCCAGCCCTACAACCCCGCCACCTACCACAACGCCGGCAGCGGCTACGCCCGGGGCCTCGACGTACTGTTTCGGGACCGCACCACCTTCAAGAAGGCCGATTACTGGATTAGCTACGGCTTCGTGGATACCCGCCGCCAGTTCCGCCAGGACCCCGTGGTGGCCGTGCCCACCTTCGCGGCCCGGCACAACCTGAGCGTGGTGGGCAAGTACTGGATTCAAAAGGTGCACACCCAGGTGGGCTTCACCTACGCCTACGGCTCGCCCCGCCGCTACCACAACCCCAACCTGCCCGGCTACAACCAAAGCACCCTGCCCAGCTACCAGGACCTGAGCCTGAACGTGAGCTACCTCACCCACTGGTTCGGCCAGTTCACCATCGTGTACGTGTCGGCCAGCAACCTGCTGGGCCGCCAGAACCTCTACGGCTACACCTACGCCGCCCAGCCCGACGCCAGCGGCCTGCGCCCCGGCGCCGCCATTACGGCCCCCGCGCCCCGCATGCTGTTCGTGGGCGTGTTCATCTCCATCAATAAGAAAACGAAAGTGGACCTGAACGAGCGGCCGGAATAGCTGTTCACGCGTCAACCTCACGCACCGATGCGTGAGGAGAAATTATTACCCGCTTATTCTTACTACCCCTGCGCAAGCCCCGCCCGCTGCCGGCCGGGGCTTTGGCAGCGGGGGCCAGCGGGGCACTCAGGTCGGCGGAGCGCTCGCAGAGGTGCTGCACGCGTGCGGTGTCGAGGGCGAATTTTTTGGCGCGGTAGAGGCACTCGACGCGGGCGTCGAGGGTGCGGTGGGCGGCGCGGGCAGCGGGCACGGCCCGACAATCCTCCACTGGGCACCGCCGCCGTGAGCGGCCCCAGCGCCTGCCTCGCCGACGTGAAAAGCGGCTGCTCCCTACTTAGGGGCAGCCGCTTTTTTCAGGCATTCGAATGGGAGGGCTAGCGCCCAAACCGGTAGCGCAGGCCCAAGGCGTGGCTGGTGGTGAGGCCCTGAGCATGGCTGTAGGGCTCGTCGCTCACCAGGTCTTTGCTGATGCCCAGGTCATAGCTAAGCTCGAAGCGGGGGGCCAGACGGTAGCGCGCCCCTACGCCGGCCGTGGCCAGGAGCGTGTTGATGGAGTAGAGGGAGCTGTAGGCTTGCGTGACGAAGGCCCCGCCGATGCTGTCGGTTTCGGTGCCGTGGGCGGAGCTGGTAAGGCGCTCCAGAGTGAAGCCGCCCAGCACGTCGAACTGCAGGCGGTGGGCCGGGTTGCGGGTGAGCGTGTAGCGGGCCCGCGCCGATACGGAGGTTTTGCGCACGGTGCTGGTTTCGCGGTAGTCGTAGTAAGTGCCGCTGGGGTTGGTCGGGATGTAGTAGCGCCCCGAGCTGGCATAGTGCTCGGTGGCACCGCTGTAGGCCGCGCCCAGCTCCAGGGCCAGGCGCGGGCGCAGCTGGTAGCCGGCCATGAGCTGCACCGGCACCCGGAAGCCGGCATTGCCCCGCTGCCAGCGGCCCAGGTTCTGGAAGGTGCTGTGGTAGGCGGCCAGGCCCACGTAGAACCGGGAGGAAGCCGGCGGGGCCGGTATATCAGCAGGGGTTTGGGCGAAGGCCGGGAAGCACGCCACGAGCAGCACAAGGCCCGGGGCCAGGCGGGAATAAGACATACGAAAAGGAAGGAAAAAAATGGGAGAGTTGCCGGGATGATGCCTGCGGGCGGCGAACCGTTGCATGGAAGCCTGAAAAGCTGCGGCGCGCATTGGTTGCCGTATCCGACGCTTCATCGGCCTCATCCGACGCTTCGGTCGCGGGCATTTTCGGGCGGGGCGGCCGGCCGGCACCTTTGAATCATCAAAACAGCCACTAACCCCCGACCCCAAGCCCATGAAAACCGCATTTCTGACCCTCGCCCTCGCCGCTGCCTCGCTGGCCGCCCCTGCCCAGGCCCAGCCCGCCGCCGTGGCCGCCCCCAGCGCCGCCGCCCCCGCCGATGCCTACACCAGCGCCATGCTGGCCGCCATTGCCGAGCAAAACGCCGCCGCCACGCCCGCCGCCGTGCAAGCTACCCTGGCCCGGCTGGAGCGCGTGGCCGCCGCCGCCCCCACCGCCTGGGAGCCCCGCTACTACCAGGCCCGCGCCTACCTTAAACTGGGTTTCATGGGCCAGGACGACGACCAGAAAGACAAGTTCTTCGACCAGGCCCAGGCCGCCCTCGACCAGGCCCGCAAGCTGCCCGGCGCCGACCAGGCCGAGGTGCTCGTGCTGCAGGCCTACATTTACCAGGGCCGCATCATGGTGAGCCCCATGACGCGCGGCATGGTGTACACGGGCAAAGTGGCCGAGGCGCTGGGCCAAGTGAAAAAGCTCTCGCCCGACAACCCGCGCCTGTTCCTGCTGCTCGGCAACGACTCCTACTACCGCCCCGAAATGTTCGGCGGCGGCCCCGACAAAGCCCTGCCCCTGTACGAGAAAGCCAAAACCCTTTTCGCTACCTTCAAGCCCGCCAACGCCCTGAGCCCCAGCTGGGGCGAGAAGATGAACGATACCATGCTGGCCCGCGCCACCGCCGACATCGCGGCCGATAAATAAGCCGCCCGTATCCCGGCGCGCGCCCGGCTGCGGACGTGCGCCGACGTTTTTCCCGGTGCCTTTTCTTTACTTTGATGCAAACTTCCTTGCCCGCCACCGTGGCCGCTCCCGATTCTTCCGTACCCGCCATGGCCGACGTGTTCCGGGCCGCGCCCAGCTCGTGGCGGGGGCTGGGGCGGGCGGTGCGCGTCATCCTGCTGCTGGCCCTGGGCATCAGCGTGCTCATGAACCCGCAGGCGCTGCACAGCGCAAAGGCCTTCGCCATCACCTACGCCTACACCGTGTGCTACAGCGTGGGCCTCTGGCTCACCAACGGCTACGTGGTGGAGTGGCTCAACCGCCGCTATCCGTGGTCGGCGCAGCCGCTGCGCCGGCTGCTGCTCACGCTGGCCGTGTCGCTGGGTGGCTCGGTGCTGGTGATTGTGGTGATGAATGCCGTGCTGCTGCTCATTCAGGGCAAGCCCCTGGCCTGGCTGTGGTCGGGGGCCATGTACTGGCAGGTGCTCATGCCGCTCATCATCACGGTCATCATCTCGCTGTTCAACCACAGCCGCTCCTTTTTCTTTCAGTGGCGCGATGCGGCGGTGCGGGCCGAGCGCCTCGAAAAAGAAACCGTCGTGGCCCGCCTCGACTCGCTGCGCCGGCAGGTGGACCCGCATTTTCTGTTCAACTCCCTCAACGCCCTCACCAGCCTGGTCGAAGAAAACGACCCGGCCCGGGCGGTGCGCTTCATCCGGCAGCTCTCGCAGGTGTACCGCTACGTGCTCGATTCCGAAAGCCAGGAGCTGGTGCCCCTGGCCCAGGAAGTGCGCTTCGCCGAAAGCTACCTCTACCTGCAGAAAACCCGCCTCGGCGAGGCCCTGGTCGTGGAAATGGACCTGCCGCCCGCCGCGCTGGCCCCGTTCTGCGTGCCCCCGCTGGCGCTGCAGCTGCTGCTCGAAAACGTCATCAAGCACAATGCCGCCTTCCAGGCCAGCCCCCTGCACCTATCAGTGGCGCTGGATGCCGCCGCCCGCACCCTCACCGTGCGCAACACCCTGCGCCCGCGCCGCCTCGCGCCGGGCGAGTCGTCGGGCCTGGGCCTGAAAAACCTGGCCGCCCGCTACGCCTTCCTCACCGATAAGCCGCTGGCGGTGGGAGCGGAGGCCGGCGAGTTTGTGGTAACGCTGCCGCTGGTGACAATGGGTGAATGAGCGAATGGGTGAATGAGAGGTGATGACGTTATTTTGCTTTGCGCCCTTTTCTGATTGTTGAGTGAATCCAGGCAGCGCCCATTCACCCATTCACCCATTCACCCATTCACCCATTGTTCCCCCTCCGCGCCCTCATCGTCGAAGACGAACCCCTCGCCGCCCGCCGCCTTGCCGATATGCTGGCCCGCCAGCCCGACCCCGTGCAGGTCCTCGGCACGGCCGAGGCCGTGAGCCAGGCCGTGCAGCTGTTGCAAGCCGGCCCCGCGCCCGATGTGCTGTTCCTCGATATTCACCTGGCCGATGGCCTGAGCTTCGAGATTTTTGAGCAGGTCGCGGTGCGCTGCCCGGTCATCTTCACCACCGCCTACGACCAGTATGCCCTGCAGGCCTTCAAGGTCAACAGCGTCGACTACCTGCTCAAGCCCATCGACGAGGAGGAGCTGCAGGCCGCCCTGCGCAAGCTGCGCGAGCGCCTGCCCGCCCCGGCCGCCGCCGCCCCGGCCCCGGCCTTCGACCCCGCGCTGCTGGCCCAGCTGGTGCAGCAGATGCAGCAGGGCGCGCCGCCCGCCGCCAGCTACAAAACCCAGTTTGTGGTGCGCGTGGGCGAGCACCTGAAAGTGGTGCCCTTGGACCAGATTGCCTACTTCTTCAGCCTCGAGAAAGCCACCTTTCTGCAAACCACCGAGGGCCGCAAGTTCGTGGTGGACTACACCATGGACCAGCTCGAAGGCCTGCTCGACCCGCGCCGCTTCTTCCGCCTCAACCGCGCCTACCTGGCCCAGCAGTCGGCCATTCAGGACATCATCCACTACACCAACTCCCGCCTGCAAACCGTGCTCAGGCCCGCCGCGCCCGACGCCCAGGTGCTGGTGAGCCGCGAGAAGGTGAACGTGTTCAAGAGCTGGCTGGACCGGTAGCTGCCCGGTGCTACTCCAGCCGCCGCCGCTGCTCCAGCGGGAAGCCGGGCATGCGCGGCCCGGCCGCCAGCGCCAGGTCGAAGCCCACGACGGGGCGCACCGGCTGGCCGGCCTCGAAAATTTGCATCGATGCGGTGCCCGGCGGAGAAATCGAAGGTCTTGCCTGGCTAATGCTGCCGGTTCCAGTGAGCCAGTTGTTGGTTTAACTCGCTGTTAGAGCCGTTTTCAGGTCCATGTACACGTAGCGCGAACTTTGTAGTTCGCGCTACAGTCGACCGGCACCAGCAACGGTACACGGACCTGAAAATCCCTCTAGAAGCACTGGCTTCGGAATTGGGAGGCGGCACGATGGTGGTTTGGGGTTAAGCATCACGCTCAATGCGCTGGCCAGCATTGTCCATGCAGAGCTGGTAGCATTCCTCGTCGCTGAGGCGTTCGAGCCCGCCGCTTTTCAACCTGATAGCAGCCATGGCAGTTGGGAAATTAGCGTAATGAGGCACGCCGAAACCTACCCTTCCAGCCAGGCCTTCACGGCGGGGGATTTCTCGCGGCTCACCACTATTTCCTCGCTGGCGGCGGGGTGCAGCTCCACCAGCAGCTTGCCGCCGAAATGCGGGTGCAGGCGGCGCACGGCCGGTAATTGGGCAATAACCTGCCGGTTGAGGCGGAAGAACTGGGCGGGGCTGAGCAGTGCTTCGAGCTGCTCCAGCGTGTAGTCGAGCACGAAGCGGCGGCCGTCGGTGACCACCAGCGTCACGGTTTCGTGGCGGCTGATAAACCAGGCGGCTTCGGCTACCGGCAGGGGCAAGAGCTGCTCGCCCTGCCGCACCAGGAAGCGCGTTTTGTAGGGGCGCCGGGCATCGAGCATTCGCTCGATGGAGTGAAGGGCTCGGAGCGAAGAGGTAAGAGCGGAGTCAGCAGCAGCTGCATCACCCGTCGGCTCTTCACTCCGAGCTCTTCGCTCCCATTGCCGCAGCTTGGCCAGGGCGGCTTGCAGCTCGGCCAGCTTCACGGGCTTGAGCAGGTACGCAATGCTATTGGCCTGAAACGCCCGGATGGCGTACGCATCGAAGGCGGTGGTGAAGATGACCGGGCTGGGCACCACGGCCTGCTCCCAGATTTCCAGGCTCAGCCCATCGGCCAGCTGAATGTCGCTGAGAATGAGGTCGGGGGCGGGGTGGGCGGCCAGCCAGGCCAGGGCCCCGGCCACCGTGTCGAGCACGGCCAGCACCTGGGCCTCGGGCGCGGCCTGGGCCAGCAGGCGCTGCAGGCGCTCGGCGGCGGGGTACTCGTCTTCGAGCAGCAGAATGGTCATGGACGCGGTTAGAGCAGCGGCAGTTTTACCGCAAATTTGCCCGCGCCCGCCGCAATTTCGACGGGCCGGGCCGGGTTTAGCAGGAGGTAGCGCTGGCGCACGTTGGCCAGGCCCGTGCCGGTGCCGGGCGTGAGGCCGGCCGTGCGGGGCCGCCGGGCGTTTTCGACCAGCAGAAACTCCGGCGCTTCGGCCGCCGCCCACAGGCGCAGGTGCAGCGGGTGCTGGCGCGAGGCTTCGTTGTGCTTCAGCGCGTTTTCTACCAGCAGCTGCACGCTGAGCGGGGCCACCCGGCGGGCCAGCGCGGCGGCCGGCACGTCGATTTCGACCACCAGATTGCTGCGAAACCGCGCCTTGTGCAGCGCCAGGTAGGTTTCGATGAAGGCCATCTCCTCGGCCAGCGGCACGGTGGCCTGGCCCTGGGCCAGCAGCACGTAGCGGTACACATCGGCCAACTGCTCCACAAACTGCTGGGCGGGGGCATTGTCGGGCTCAATCAAAGCCGACAGCGTGTTCAGGTTATTGAACAGAAAATGCGGGTCGAGCTGGCTTTGCAGGGCATCGAGCCGGGCCTGGGTCTGGGTGCGGGCCAGCTGCTCGGCCCGGTGCAGGTTGTCCTTCCACTGCTCAAAAAAATACATAGCCTCGTAGAGCGTGAGCACCGCTACCGTGGGCACCAGGCTGAAACGCGCCTCCTGCAGCAGGGCGTCGGGCGTCAGGGGGAAGAACCGGGGCAGCAGCCCGTGCAGCGGCAGGGTGAGGGCCACGGTGGCGGCGGAAGTGGCCAGCACGGCCGCGCCGGCCAGCAGCCAGAGGCGGCGGGGCGTTTGCTCGGGGCGCGGGAAGCGGCGCAGCAGGCTCAGCCACAGCTGCCGGGTAACCACCCAATACCCTGTGGTGAAATAGAGCGAGACGGCCCAGTGCGTGAGCACCAGCGGCCAGCGGCTGTAGGCGCCGCCGGACAGGTTGGCCCCGGCAATCAGCAGGCTCAGCAGCGGAATGCCCCAGAGCAGAAAGCGGCGGTCGTTGAGGGCTGGCATTGGGCGGCGAAGCGTGGCAGAGCGGGCTGGCAAAAGTAGGCGCACGCGGCTAGTGCGCGGCCCACAGCGGCCGCCCGGCCAGGGCCAGGGCAAACAGCCCGCCCACGGCGGCGGCATACAGCGCGGCCCCTGCCCAGGTGAGCGGCACGGCCCGGCGCGGCGCCCAGCTGCTCAGGGCCCAGCCCAGCAGCGGCAGCGCCTGCAGGGCGTGCATGCCCAGAAAATGGGCGATGCGGAGGTCGCCGGCGCGGGTGCTCCAGCCCAGGCCGGGCAGGCCGGGGCCGCCATCGGGCGCGCCCACGGTGTGCTGCAGGTTATGAATCATCATGCCGCCCAGCACGCTGCCCGCCAGAAACAGCCCCAGCCCCAGGCGCACGCCCCACACGTAGCCCACCGGCCCGTGCAGCGGATGCCGCCACACCAGGTAGAGCGCCCACACGGTCATGAGGGTATTCACCAGGATGAAAATGCCCATCAGGCCAAACAGGAAGCCGTTGAGGGCGGAGCTGGCGTTGTAGTGCGAGGTGGTGCCGCGCGCCGCCTGCACAAAAATTACTCCCTGCTCCACCACCATGCTCACGGCCACGCCCCAGCTGATGTAGTGCACGGCCCGCTGCGCCGCCAGGGGCAAATCGGCCAGGAGCCAGCCCAGCGTCCAGGCAAAAAGCAGGATGGAGAGCGAGAACTTCAGGGGCTTCAGCCAGACCGGCGCGCCGGTTACCAGGCGGTGGTCGAGGAGCAGCAGCACCAGGGCCAGCGCGGCCAGGGCCACGTTCAGCCAGCCCGTCCAGGAGAGCAGCGGGTTCACGCGGTGCAGCACGCGCAGCGCCGTGGCCACCGACGGAAAAAAGGACTCGGCCGGCGCGGCCGGCGCAACAAGCGGCGTGGAGAGCAGGGCAGTTTTCATGGGTCAGGTGAAATGGTTTGCTAGCCGATGGAAGACGCAAGCGAAAGCGCCCTGAGCGCGGCCAGCCAGGCCAGGAGCGTGAGCAGGATGCGGGCGTAGTTCAGCCGCTGCCACCAGCTTATCAGGCGGTTGGCTTTGGCGGGAGGCAGCCCTTGCTCGTTCATCAGCCTGATGGCCGTGGGGATGAAGAAGCCAAACGTGCCCATTCTTTCCAGCAGCGTGAGCAGCGCAGCGGCCAGCCACCAGCTGTGGCGGGGTGCCGGGGCGTGCCACGCCAGCCAGAGGCTGGCCAGCGTAAGCAGGGTGAGCGGCAGGGTGGTGGCCAGGCCCCAGAACCGGCGGCCGGTGTCGGTGGCCCGCATGGCGGCGCTGTTTACCTGGTAGCCCCCGGCCGCATGGCTGAACCACTGCGGCAGCACAATGCGGGTTTCGTAGAGCCCCGCCCCAAAGGCCACGCCCAGGTTCAGGACCAGCAGCCACAGCATAATTTCCGAAAAGAAGCGCATCGGTTTGAAGGGGCAGTAAATCAGTTGGCAGTAGCGCTGGTCGGATAGAATTGCCGCACGCCGAAGTACAGCAGCAGCCCCACCGGCCCAAACAGAAACGTGAGCCCCAGGCAGGGCACCAGCAGCCCGTGCGGCACGCCGCGCCGCTGGGCATCGCGCAGCTCCCAGGCCCCCGTCCACATATCGAAGCAGAGGTAGTGCACCCAGCCCGCCAGCAGCGCCCACGGGTCGCGGAACAGCGCTGCCACTTCGGCCAATGAGCCGAAACCGCCCTCGCCGCCGTGCGCCCCCAGGTAGTGCGTGGTGATGAGCGCGGCGTAGGCGGCGGCCAGCAGCAGGGGCAACGCACCGCTCAGCACCACGGCGCGGGTGCCGCGCCAGCGCGGGGCCAGCACAAGCAGCGCCCAGCCGAGCAGGGCCACGGGGTTGGCAATTTTGAATAGAACGTCGGGCGTGAGCATGGCGGCAGGGTGGTAATAACTGGCTCAAACTTACGTTTTACCGGCTCCGGGCACCAGCGCAACCGGGGCGAAGCGGCCAATCGGGCGGGCCAGGCGGCGGGCCAGGCGGGGTGAAGCAACCAATTGCCGAGGGCCAGGCTCCTACCTTGCCAACCCTAACGTTCATTCCACCCCTTCTTCATGCTGCTTTCCCTACCCGCGGCGCTTGCCCTAAGCACCGCACTGCGCCTGCTGCCGGCTGCTGTACCCGCACCGCCCACCACCGCCGTGCTCAGCGGCCACCTCGACCACGCGCCGGCCGGCGACTCGGTGCGGCTCGAATACCACGGGCATATTTACCACCAGCGGGTGCGCGCGCTGCTCAGCCCCACCGGCGATTTCAAAATGACGGTGCCGGATTTGCTGGGCGGCACCCCAATCGCGTTTTCGTATGGCGGCCAGCACACCAGCCTCTACCTCGCGCCGGGCGACGACGTGCGCATGACGCTTGATTTCCCCAGATTCGACGAAACGCTGAAATACACCGGGCGCGGGGCCGCTGCCAGCAACTACCTGGCCCAGTCGCTGTGGAAATTCGAGTTTGGCCCGGCCGGCGATGCGCCGCGCCCCGAGTTCACGCCCACCCTCACGGCCGAGCAGCTCCTGCAGGCCGCCGGGCAGTTCCGGGCGCAGCAGCAGGCCTTTCTGGCGGCATACGCCAAGGAACACCGGCTGCCGGCCGATTTTCAGCGCAGCAAAGTGCTCGATATCGACCTGAAGTGGGGGCGTAAATTATTGGAATACCCGGCCTACCGTCGCCATATCGTGAAATCCCCCGCGGAACTACCGGCCACTTATTTTGATTTTCTGGCTCAGCTGCCCCTGAAGCAGCTCGACGGCTATGTGAAAATGGACCGGGGGGCCGACGGCAACGGCGCACTGATGTGGTTTCTGAACGCCTACAGCAACCGCCTGGCACCCGACGGAACGCTGAGCACCGACCCCGCCGAGGCCCGCCGCCACTACGCTCAGGCCCAGGCCGATTTCGGTCCCAGCACGGCCGCCCTCGACCGGGCCATGTACCAGCTCTACAGCTGGAAGCTCGACTCGGACCTTGATGGCGTGCTGGCCGCTTATCCCACTTTCCGCACCCACAACCACGACTCCACCATGGCCCGCGACCTGCGCGGCCTCATCGGCCGGCAGCTGGCCGTGAAGGTGGGAATGCCCGCGCCGGCCTTTTCATTGCTGAGCAGCGAGGGCAAGCAAGTGTCGCTGCAGGACCTGCGCGGCAAGGTGGTGTATCTCGATTTCTGGGGCACCTGGTGCAAGCCCTGCATGCAGGAAATGCCCGCCAGCAACGAATTGAAGAAGCAGTTCGAAGGCCGCGACGTGGCCTTTGTCTACATTTCGGTGGGCGACAAAACCGAGAAATGGCAGCAGGTGCTGGCCGCCCAGCACCTCACCAGCCCCGCCAGCATCCACCTGCGCAGCCCCGAGGGCGACGACACCGCCAACCGCTACCAGGTGCAGGGCTACCCCACCTACTGGCTCATCGGGCGCGATGGCCGCATCATCACCCGCAGCGCCCCGCGCCCCAGCGACGGCGCTGCCGCCGTGGCCGCCATCAGCGCCGCGCTGGTCCGATAACCACAGGCCCCTGGCCCGGTTATATGCCAGCTGCGGCTGCCAACCGCAGTTCTGTTTCCACGTATTTGGCGCGTATGTCGTTGTTTCGCTTTTTGTTGGGTGGTTTAATGCTGTGGTCGGTAGCGGGATGGGGCCAGGGATATTCGCATGTGCCCCGCGACTCGACGCGGGGCCGGCCGGCCATTCCGCGGCTGCCGCGCAACCGGTTTGTGGTGCAGTACGACTCGCGCTATTCCATCATCAACCACCACCTCACCACCATCAATGGCCTGAAGCTCGGCATTGAGTTCAAGAGCCGGTTTCGGACCGGGGCGGCCATTTATTTCCTCAGTACCGGCGTGCCCACCCGCCAGGCCGCGCCCGACAATGCCGCCGAGGATGCCGATGCCGAGCTGCGCTTCCGCTACCTGGCCGCTTATGCGGGCTACGTGCTGCTCGAAAACCGCCGCTGGGAGCTCAGCGGTAACCTGCAGCTGGGCCTGGGCTCGGTGTATGTGCTGTACGAAGCCGACGACGGCGACCTCGACAAAACGCCCCGCGAGTTTATGGGCGTGGTAGAACCGGCGCTGGCGGCGCAGTACCGCGTGTTTCGGTGGGGGGGCGTGGGCACCGGGGCCGGCTGGCGGCAGCCGGTGTTCGTGCCCGGCGCCATTCAGAAGGAGCTGAACGGCCCCGTGTTCTACCTGCGGGCCAACCTGTTTCTGGGCGAGCTGATGAAGGTGTGGAAGGAAAAGGAACCCCTGTTCACCCAAACCAACGTCCGCTAGCCCGCAACAGCCTTCAGCTCAGCCAAAACGGCCGGCCGCTCCCGAGGAGTAGCCGGCCGTTTTGGCTGAGCTGAAGGCTGTTGTGTAAACCGGAAGCAGCGCTTCCGGCCTGCGTTAGTCGATGAACTTGAGCTGCAGGGCCTCGCTGACCTGCTCGGCGGGAATGGCGAAGCCGATGCCCTCGATGCCGCGGCCCACGAGCTTGGCATTCACAATGCCCAGCAATTGGCCCGAGCGGCCGACCAGGGCCCCGCCGCTGTTGCCGCCGTTGATGCTCACGTCGGTTTGCAGCAGCGCGTGGCCGTCAATCCTGCGCCGGCCGCTGATGATGCCCTTGCTGATGCTCTGGCCCAGCTCCTTGTCGGCCGGCGTGCCGATGGCGAACACGTCGGCCCCGATTTCGGCCGTGCTGGTGCTCGGCAGCTGGAAGGCGGTGAGGCCATCGGACTCAATTTTCACCAGCGCCAGGTCCATGTCGGGGTTCACGCGCACCACCTTGCCTTTCAGCTCCAGGCCGTCGGCCAGCAGCACCTTCACGGTTTCCTCTTCGCCCACCACGTGGGCGTTGGTCACGATGTAGCCATCGCCCGAGATGATGCAGCCGCTGCCGTGCCCGTCGCTCGTTTCCACAATGACCACGCTTTTGGCGGCCGTGCTCACGCCGTTGTCGGCAGCCGGCCTGGCGGCAGTGCCCCGGTGCATGACGATGGATTCCAGCTTATTGTCGTCGGCGGCAGTGGCGGCGGCGCCATCCGCGGGTTTGGCCAGGGCCGTGGTCACTTCGCTGTTGCCCATGAAGGCAAACAGGGCGTTTTCGAAGGCGTCTTCAAACGCCGCGCTGCCGCCGTTCTCAAACTTCACGCTGGTGCCGGAGGTCTTCTGCTCAAATACCGTTTTGCGGTTCTGGTTCACCAGCTTCCAGGTCACTTCTACCGTGCAGTGGGTTTCGTAGCGCGCCACTGCCTCGTATTTGCTGTTGGCCAGAATGTCGTATTTCACGTCGTGCATCTCGCCCTGCAGGGTGTAGCGCGAGCTGCTGCCCGTCGAGAACACGCTGCGGCCTTCCGCAGTGGGCACGCTGAATCCCAGGTCTTTCAGGCTGGCGTTCACGTCCGCTTTCAGGTGCTCGGCATCCACGTCCAGCGACTTGCCGAAGTACAGGATTTCCTGCGTTTCCTTGGCCACGCTGACATTGCCCATCTTGTCGCCGCCCTTGAGGCGCACGTTTATCAGGGCGCACTGCACTGTTTGGCTGCCGGCCACGGCCTTGGGCACGCGCACCATGCTGGGTTTCAGCTCGGTTTTGTTGAGGCGGTAGAGGGAGCCGGTCAGGTAGTCGATGCCCAGTCCTGACAGGCCCGCCGCCCAGCCATACGTCGTGACCGGGCTCACGTTGGATTCGCCGTCAACCACCTGAATGCCCTTCGCCAGGCCATAGAGCGTGCCCGCCACCGGAATGTAGTTGAGGTAGGTGGCCGGATTCTGGCCGTCGGGATACACCACCTCGGAGTATTCCTTGTAGCCCTCGTGCTTCACCTTTACTTCCGTGTTTTTGCTGCGGGGCAGGCGCAGCGTCACGGTGCCGGGCTTGCCCGCCACGGGCTTGGCCTTGATTTCCTTGTCGTTGACGTAGAAAGTGCTGCCGTCGGGCTGGCCCACCACCCGCAGGCTCTGCTTCGGCGAGCTGATGATGGTGGCGCAGCTTTGCAGCAGCAAGGCGCTCAGCAGGGCACCACTCACCAGGTTGGTAGCGGTTCTGGTCATAAAAAATCCGGGGTAATAAGAAAGGGAAAGGAAAAGTGGAGCGGGCCCGCCCGCCCGGCCTCAAAAATGCCAGGCGGCGCAGCATCGAAGCCCCGCTACCGCCGTCGCAAGGAGTTACTCACCTGGAGGCAGCAGGGCTTCGGCTTTGTTCCGCCGGCGTGTCCTGGGCCGGGTATCAGTCGATGAACTTGAGCTGCAGGGCCTCGCTGACCTGCTCGGCGGGAATGGCGAAGCCGATGCCCTCGATGCCGCGGCCCACGAGCTTGGCGTTGACGATGCCCAGCAGCTGGCCCGAGCGGCCGACCAGGGCCCCGCCGCTGTTGCCGCCGTTGATGCTCACGTCGGTTTGCAGCAGCGCGTGGCCGTCAATCTTGCGCCGGCCGCTGATGATGCCCTTGCTGATGCTCTGGCCCAGCTCCTTGTCGGCCGGCGTGCCGATGGCAAACACGTCGGCCCCGATTTCGGCCGCGTTGGCGCTCGGCAGCTGGAAGGCGTTCAGCCCGTCGGTGTCCACCTTGATGAGGGCCAGGTCCATGTCGGGGTTCACGCGCACCACCTTGCCTTTCACTTCCAGGCCATCGGCCAGCAGTACCTTCACGCTTTCTTCCTCGCCCACCACGTGGGCGTTGGTGACGATGTAGCCATCGCCCGAGATGATGCAGCCGCTGCCGTGCCCGTCGCCGGTCAGCACGGTCACCACCGACTTGGCGGCCAGCGAAATGCCGTTATCGGGCGCCGTTTTGGGCAGGGCCGCCCGGTGAATCTGAATAGGGGTCAGCTTATCGTTGTCGGCGGCCTTGGCGGCGGCCGGGCCGGTGCCGGGGGCCGGCTTGGCCAGCGCGCTCGCCACCTCTTTGTTGTCGAGGAAGGCGTAGAGCGAATTCTCAAATGCGTCTTCGAAGGCTGCGCTGCCGCCTTTCTCAAACTTGATGGACTTGCCGGTGGTCTTCTGCTCGAATACGGCCTGGCGGTTCTGGTTCACCAGTTTCCAGGTCACTTCCACGTTGCAGTGGGTTTCGTAGCGGGCGCGGTACTCGTACTGGTGCGAGGCGTGCACATCGTATTTGATGTCGCGCATCTCGCCCTGCACCGTGTAGCGCGAGCTGGAGCCAGTGGAGAACACGCTGTGGCCTTCGCTGGCGGGCACTGCGTAGCCCAGGTCTTTGAGCACGGTGTTTACACTGCTTTTCAGGTGCTCGGCGTCAAAATCCAGGGTTTTGCCGAAGTACAGAATTTCGCTGGGCTCCTTCTTGATGAAGAAATTGCCCAGCTTGTCGCCGCCCTTGATGCGGATGTTGACGGGCCCGCTCTGCACCGACTGGCCGCCGGCCACCGCCGCGGGCAGGCGAATGAGCGTCGTCTGCACTTCCTTCTTGTTCAGGCGCTTGTTGGCCCCGGTGCCGTTGTCAATCAGCCAGCCGCCAATGCCCACCAGCCAGCCGTAGCCGATGCCGGGCACTTTGTCCAGGCCCTTGTCTGCGCCGGTTTCGCTGTCCGGGTCGGTCAGGCCCGCGCCCATCCAGCCCATGACGGGCAGCCAGTTCAGCCACACGGTGCCGTTGTTTTTGTCGGGGTACAGCAGCTCGGAATAGTCCTTGTAGCCTTCGTGCTTCACCTTGATTTCGGAGTTCTTTTTGCGCTTCACGCGCAGCGTCACGCCGCCGGGCACGCCCGCAATGGGCTTGGCTTTCACCTCGGTGTCGTTGATGAAGAACTTGCTGCCCTCGGGCTGGCCCACCACCCGCACGGTTTGCGAGGGCGTGCTGATGATGGTGGCACAGTTTTGCAGAAGCAGCGAGCCCAGTAGCAGGCCGCTGACAATAGGAGTAAAGGGTTTTTTCATTAACGCAAACCGGGATAAAGGAAGGAAAAAAGAGGAATGGTAAATGCTGTCCGAAAAGAGCGGATTTTCGCAAATTCGGGTCAATAATACTACCAAATATCTCCTATACCTAGTCTTTATTTTCCCGTGCTGTAGGCAAAGCCGACCGACAGCGTGGCGTTGGCCGGGCTGCGGTTTTGCACCACCACGCTTTCGTAGGAAAACGTGTAGGCCAGGTTCAGGGCCAGGTGCTTGTAGAGCTTGATGGCCAGCACGCTGGCACTGTTCAGGCGGTAGTCGCCGCCGGGGTCTTTCAGGCTGGGCTGGTAGAACAGCATCTCCGAGAAGCTGACCACCCCGAGGCTGGCCCGCAGCTTGAGGCGCGTGGAGTTGCGCACCACGCGGCGCAGCAGCAGCGGCTCGGTGTTGTAGTCGGTTTGCTCGCTGAGCAAAAAAGTGCTCAGCGCCACCTCGTTGCTCAGCGTATCGGAATAGATTTGGTAGCCCACGCCGCCGCCCGCCACCAGCCGCCGCGTGATGGCGCGCAGGTTGCTGGTTTCGAACTCGCCTAGCGCGTAAAACTTCCACTTGCCCAGGCGGTAGTCGGGCGTGGTGAGCACCAGCAGCTCCCGCTCGCGCAGGGCCCCGTCCTGCCGGCCGTAGCTGTAGTTGAAAGCCGCCGGAAACTGCCAGTGCTTCACCGCAAACCCGCCCGTGTGGCTGGTGCTGAAATACACCCGCTCCACCGTGCCGGTGGTGTAGAGGCCGGTGATGGCCGCCGTGTAGCGCACGCCGCTGCCGTCCACGTTGTAGGTTTCAAACTCGGCCGAGGGCAGCCCGGCCGGCGGCGGCGTAAAGCTGCCCGCGCTGTTCACCACCGTCGTATCGGGCGGGGCCGTGGCGGTAGAGTCGTTTTGGGCGCGGGCGCTGCGCCACGGGCCGGCCATGCAAGGCCACGACGACCAGCCGAAGGACCGGAAATTTGAAAAGGAAACCGAAATCGTTCACTACAAAGCGGTAACGTGGGCGGGCGGCGAGCCCAAAACAACGCGGCCGGTTGTTCGGGCAGAACAACCGGCCGCAAATACATCAAGCCGGCACGAGGCGGAGACGCACGGGTTTGCGTCACTACCCGCGTCGCGGCTTCCTAGTTATAGTCCGGCAGAAACGAATACTTTTTGCCGAAGTCCAGCATCTGCTGGGCAAAGTCGGTGGGGTATTCCACCCGCACGTCGGTGATTTTGCCGCCGCTCATCACCGGCACCAGCCTGGGCTGGATAAAGCCCTGGTAGGGCGCGATGTGGAGCTTCTGGTAGCGGGCCAGCACCTCGCGGTGCAGGTCCGGGTCCACCTGCACGCCGTAGGTTTCGATGAGGGCTTTGCCGGCCGCGTAGTCGCCTTCGCTCGTGATGCGCTGCACCTCGCGCAGCAGCTGGCCAAACAGGGCGCGCAGCTTGGTGTAGTCGTTGATGTGCACGTAGGTTTTGCCGTCGCGCTTCACCATTTCCACCACGTTGTCGGCCTTGCCTTTTTCGAGCACCCACTTCGAAATCATCTGGCGGTTGCGCATGTGGGCTTCCTCCACGGTTTCGCCGGGCTGCAGGCGGGTGAGCTGGGTGATGAGGCCGCCGCGCAGGTAGCTGTCGTACTCGGCCTTGGCCACGTCGGCCGAAGGCGCCACGCCCAGCGCCTGCAGCTTGGCATCGGGCAGGTAGTAGAGGGCCACGAGGTCGGCACGGCCTTCTTCCAGGGCCGAGGCGTAGCTTTTCAGGGTTTCCTTGGTGGTGCCCACGCCGGCGTTTATCTGGCCCGAAGCGTGGCCGATGACCTCGTGCATGTCGGTGTGCAGCTTGCCGGCCAGCGCGCCGTACTGGCGCACGCGGGCCACTTCGGCGGGGTCGAAAGCAAACTCGGTGAGCGCGCCCGAGCTGGCGCTGGCCAGGTCGTAGGCTTCCACGATGTTGCCCAGGTTCACCGATTTCGAGCCGTATTCCTTCCGAATCCAGGTGGCGTTGGGCAGGTTGATGCCGATGGGCGTGCTCGGGGCCGCGTCGCCGGCCTCCATTACCACGGTAATGACTTTGGCCGTGATGCCCACCACGTTTTTCTTCTTGTGCTGGTCCATTATGGGCGAGTTGTCCTCGAACCACTGGGCCTGGTCGCCGATGGCCTTGATGCGCTTGGTGGCCTCCTCGTCGCGGAAGCTCACCACCGATTCGTAGGTGGCGCGGTAGCCCAGCGGGTCGTCGTACACCTCAATAAAGCCGTTCACCACGTCAATGGCTGACTTTGTGTCCTTCACCCAGGCAATGTTGTAGTCGTCCCAGGTTTTGAGGCTGCCGGTCTGGTAGTAGCTGATGAGCTTGGTGAGCGCATCCTTCTGCTCGGGGTTTTCGGCCAGCGCGGCGGCCTTTTGCAGCCAGCCCACCATGCGCCTGATGGCCGGGCCATACATGCCCTGAGCGCTCCAGGTGCGCTCTTCCAGCTGCCCGCTCTGGTTCTTGATTAGCTTCGAGTTCAGGCCGTAGGAAATGGCCTTCGCGTCGTTTTTATCAATCATCTTGGCGTAGAACGCCTCTGCTTCGGCCTGCGTCACGCCCTCGTAGAAGTTGGTGGCCGAAGTGGCCAGCAGGTCCTGGCCGGCCACTTGGTTCACCTGCTTCGGGGCCACGTTGGGGTCGAAGATGATGGGCGTGAGGAAGGCAATAAACTTGTCCACGGTTTCGCCTTTTTCCAGTGGCAAGGTCTTCGCATCCACGCCGCGTACCAGCTTGGCGAAGTACGCGGCCGTGCATTCGGGCACAAACTTGCGCGTGGAGTAGTGGTGGTGAATGCCGTTCGAAAACCACACCCGCTTGGCGTACACGTTCAGCTTCTCGGCTTCGGCCTTTTGGCCGCCTTTCAGCTGCTGCTGGTTGGCCGCCCAAATGGCTTCCAGGGTGCGGCGCACGCGCAGGTTGTGCTTGTAGTTCTGGTCGTACACGATGTCGCGCCCGCTCAGCGCGGCTTCCGACAGGTAGTAGAGCATTTCCTTCTGCCGGGCGCTCAGCTGCGCAAAGCCCGGCACCTGGTAGCGCAGCATGCGCAGGTCGGCAAACTGCTCGGTGGCAACCTGAAATTTGGCGGGGGTGGGCGTTTGGGCGTGGGCGGCCGGGCTGGTCAGCAAGGCCGCCAGAATCAACGAATAAACGGTTCGCTTCATTAGAAAGAGGGGTGGGTGAAGCCGTAAAGCTACAAAACCCGGCAATGCTGCTCCTTGCGCGCTATGCAGCGCTGACCCCTACGTCATGCTGAGCGGAGTCGAAGCATCTCTACTACCTCGGAAGTAATCAATGCTGTTACAACGAGATGGTAGAGATGCTTCGACTCCGCTCGGCCGAACGAGAAACTTCTTCGGCACCAACCGGCAGCTAGGCCGGCCCCGGCCCGCGCAGCGTGGCCGCCCGGTTCAGCTTGCCGGTGGCCGTGGTTTGAAACTCGGGCACATACACCAGCTGCTTCGGCTGCTCGTAGCGGCCCAGGCGCTCGGCCAGCAGGCTTTTCAGCTGCCGCTCCTGCTCATCAGAAAGCGCCTTGCCTTCAATAAAAGCCGTCACGGCCTGGCCCAGGCGCGCATCGGGCTGCCCGGCCACGAAGCAGCGGCGCGACTGCCCGATTTCGGCCAGGGCCACGTCCAGCACCAGCTCCACTTTCTCGGCCGGCACCTTCACCCCGCCGGAGTTGATGATGAAATCGGCCCGGCCCAGCCACTCGAAGGTGTGCGCGTCGAGCAGGTGCACCACGTCGTTGGTCACGATGAGCGCGTCGTCGGTCACGTCGCCGCGCAGCGTGAGGCAGCCGCGCGCGTCCTGCCCCGCCGCAATGCCCGGCAGCACCCGGAAGCTGCCGGTGGCCTGCGGGCCATTGAGCCGCCGCAGCGCTACGTGCGAGCAGGTTTCGGTCATGCCATACGTCAGCCACACGGCGGTGGTCAGCGGCTGCAATTCCTGCGTCAGCGAGGCATCGGCCGGGGCGCCGCCCACCAGCAGCGACCTCATTTTATTGAGCCGGTCGGCGTGGCCGGCCGTCAGCACCATTTTCAGCTGCAGCGGCACGAAGGCCGAAAAGTCGAATTCGGCATCCTCGGCCACGTAGGCAAACGGGTCGGCGTGCGGCTCCACAATGGTCAGGTGCAGGTTGCGTTCCAGCCCGCGCACCAGCATCATCAGCCCGCCGATGTACTCGCAGTTGAGGCAGACCAGCGCCCGGTCGCCGGGCCCCAGGTCGAAGAAGTCGGCCGTGCGCCGGGCCGAGGCTTCCAGCTGCCGCCGCCGCAGGGTGATGGCCGAAGGCGTGCCCGTGCTGCCCGACGTGGTGAGGGTGAATTCCTGCGTGCCGGTCAGCCACTGCCGCACGAAGTCCAGCACCCTGGCTTCGTAGCCGTTCAGCGGCTCGGCAATATGGGCGGGGTATTGCTGAATGGCGGCGTAGGCGTATTCGCGGCCGTTGAGCAGGAGGGAGGTGGGCAGGGTGGTAGGCGTCATGCCGCAAAACTACGTGCCGGTCGCATCGGGCGTTTTAGCTCAGGCTGGCCGGCGGCGCCATTGCCTGTTGACTTCCAGCTAGAAATTTCGTATTATTACTCCACACCATCCCTGCCCAGCCATGAATTCCCACGCACTTCCGTTCGTTGCCGGAGAGCCGGCTGTTGCTCCCCCCGCCGCTGCGCCGGCCAAAACATCCAGCTTCACCGCCGCCGAAATCAAGGCCCGCGCCAAAGCCATCAAAAAGCAGCGCAAGCAGGAAGGACGGCGCTATTTTTTCAGCTGGTGCGCCTGTCTGCACGCGTTGGGGTTCAGCTATTAGCAACGCCGTTTTACGTAAGCTTTTTATAAAAAAAGCGCGTCCGGTTGCCACTCGCTTGGGCAGCCGGACGCGCTTTTACGCTAACACTAAAGCAGTGCTTACGGGAATTTCGGAAACTTCGAGAAGTCCGGCTGGCGCTTCTCCATGTAGGCGTTGCGGCCTTCCTTGGCCTCGTCGCTGAGGTAGTAGAGCAGCGTGGCGTTGCCGGCCAGCTCCTGAATGCCGGCCTGCCCGTCGAGCTCAGCATTGAAGCTCGATTTGAGCATGCGCAGCGCCAGCGGGCTCTTTTGCAGAATCTTCTGGCACCAGGCCACGGTGGTTTCTTCCAGCTTGTCGAGCGGCACCACTTTGTTTACCAGGCCCATTTCGCGGGCTTCCTGGGCGTCGTACTGGTCGCAGAGGTACCAGATTTCGCGGGCTTTTTTCTGGCCCACGATGCGCGCTAGGTAGCTCGCCCCGAAGCCGCCGTCGAACGAGCCCACGTTGGGGCCGGTCTGGCCGAAGCGGGCATTGTCGGCCGCCACGGTCAGGTCGCACACCACGTGCAGCACGTGGCCGCCGCCAATGGCCCAGCCGGCCACCATGGCCACCACGGGCTTGGGAATGGAGCGGATGATTTTCTGCAGTTCCAGCACGTTGAGGCGGGGCACGGTGTCCTCGCCCACGTAGCCGCCGTGGCCGCGCACGCTCTGGTCGCCGCCCGAGCAGAAGGCCCGGCCGCCCTCGCCGGTGAGGATGATGACGCCAATGTCGGTGCGGTCCTGGCAGATGCGCATGGCATCAATCATTTCCTGCACCGTGAGCGGCGTGAAAGCGTTGTGCACCTGTGGCCGGTTGATGCTGATTTTGGCGATGCCGCCAAACTGCGAGAAGAGAATTTCTTTGAACTCCTTAATCGGGGTCCACTCAATGGGTTCTGACATAGGGAAAGTTGTTTGAATGTATCAGCCCGTCATGCAGAGCGCAGCGAAGCATCTTTACCTCGATAGTAATTTAATCGACTGAGTTAGTATCGAGGTAGAGATGCTTCGCTGCGCTCTGCATGACGTTCAATTAATTATTTATGCAAAGGCTTGTTTCACCGCCGCCCGGTACTGCTCAAAAAACGCCGCGTTGGTCTTCGAGTCGGTGAAGACTTCCAGAATGGCCGCGCCGGTTTCGGCTGCAAAGAAAACCGGCAGCGCGGCTTCCAGTTCGGCGAACGACGAAACCGGCAGGTAGCGTAGCCCAAAATCGCGCGCCGTGTTCTCGGCCGTGAGCAGCTGGCGCGTCTCAAAAAACTCGTCCAGCTCCGGCTGCTGGCGCGGCCCGTCGATGAGGCGGAAGATGCCGCCGCCGTGGTTGTTGAACAGCACCACCCGCAGGTTGGGCACGGGGTAGTTGTGCCAGAAGGCGTTGCGGTCGTAGAAAAACGCCACGTCGCCGGTCAGCAGCACCACCGGCCGCTCCGGTTGGGCCAGCGCCGCCCCCACGGCCGTGGAGTTGCAGCCATCGATGCCGCTGGTGCCCCGGTTGGCGAAAACCTCAATCTGCCGGCCCTGCGGGATGCCCAGGATATTGGCGTAGCGCACGGCCATGCTGTTGGCCAGGTGCAGGGCGGTGGTTTCGGGCAGCGCCGCCAGGGCGTGGCGGAAGGCTGAAAATTCGTTGAACGGCTGCGCTGCGTCTGTGAAAAAACGACCCAGAAACGCGGTGGCTTGAGCATCGGCCTGCTGCCAGGCAACCGTGTGTTCAGGTACTTCGCCCAGGGTTGTGCTTTCCGAAAGCTGCTGAAAGAATACCGCTGGCGCCACCCGCACCACCCGCGTCAGCGAGCGAAAGGTATCGGCCGCGTCGCCGGTGGCCTGCAGATGCCAGTGCTGCGCCGGGGCCGCGTCGCGCAAAAACAGCTTCAGGCTTTTGGAGATGAGCGACTGCCCGAAGGTGATAAGCAAATCGGGCTTCAGCGTCGACCTGGCCTCCTTGCCGAGCCCCGCCAGAAAAACGTCCTGCAGCCGGGCATCTGCCACTTCGCCCACGTTGGCGATAACATCACCCACCACCGGCACCTGCCGGGCTCGGGCAAACGCATCAAGCGCCGCCAGCAGGCCGGGGCTATCGGCCTGCTGACCAGCAACTACCACCACCTTGCCGACGCTACGCAGCTGCTGCCGCAAATCCAGGATTTCGGCCGGTGCCAGCGTTGCGTTGGAAGTATGCTCGTGCACAATCTTCACCTCCTGCTCGTACCGAATTTCCTCCCCGGCCTTCGGATAAAACGGCTCGCGCAGCGGCACGTTCACCTGCACCGGCCCGGCGGGCGCGGCCTGCGCCAGGTTGATGGCCTCATTCACGATGCGCGCCGAATGCCACTTAGCATCGGCGTGCGCGGTATCAACGGGAAACTCAAACGCGCCCTTGGCGTGCGCGCCGTAGAGGTTGCGCTGCCGGATGGTCTGCCCGTCGAGCTGGTCAATCCACTCCGGCGGCCGGTCGGCGGTAAAAATCACCAGCGGGATTTGCTGGAAAAAGGCTTCGGCCACGGCCGGCGCATAGTTCAGGCCGGCCGTGCCCGAGGTGCACACCAGCGCCACCGCCCGCCGCTGCGCCTGCGCGATGCCCAGTCCGATGAAGGCGGCGGCCCGCTCGTCGGGCACCACGCGCACCGTGAGGTCGGGGTGGCGGGCGAAGGCCAGCGTGAGCGGCGCGGAGCGGGAGCCGGGCGACAGCACCACGTCGGTAATGCCGTGGCGGGCACAGATTTCAGCGATATTATAAACGGCTTGCATGAGCGGGTTTTCGGAATTCAAGTAGATGAAAGGAGCGGTCCGCTAAGCGCAGCCGAAGCAGGACGCTCCTTTATTCATGTATAATCGCGCCTACGGTTTCCATCTTCATGACGGTTTCCTGCCACTCCCGGGCGGGGTCCGAGTCGATGGTGAGGCCGGTGCCGGCGTAGAGAATGGCTTCGGTGGCGCGCACCTGCAGGCAGCGCAGGTTCACGAAGAGGCGCGAGATGCCGGGCGCGACCACGTTCACCGGGCCGAGAAAGCCGCTGTAGTAGGCGCGGTCGTAGCCCTCGTGCTGCTGCAAAAAGGCCAGGGCCGGCACTTTGGGCATGCCGCCCACGGCCGAGGTGGGGTGCAGCAGGCGCAGCATGTCGGTGCCCAGCGTGGCGGCCTGCGGCGTGTTTTTGAGGTCGACTTCGAAATCGGTGCGCAGGTGCAGCAGCTGGCCGGCCGCCACGGTGCGCGGGCCGGTTTCGTGGTATTCGCGCAGGCGCAGCTGCTTGAAACAGCTCACGATGTAGCGCGCCACCAGCGCCTGCTCCTCAATCTCCTTCTGCCGCCAGATGGCATCCTGCGGCAGCAGGCCCGGCTTGAGCGGCTGCGTGCCCGCCAGCGCAATGGTGTGAAACTGCCCATCGGCCGTGACTTCGGCCAGCACTTCCGGCGTGGCCCCCAGCCAGGTGCCCACGCCCGGCACACTCACCAGCGACACAAAGGCGCGCGGGTACTTCTCGCTCAGCTCGGCAAAAGCCACCAGCGGGTCGAACCCCCCCGGCAACGGCCGCCGCGCCGCCCGCGAACTCACCACCTTCACCACCGATTTGCCGGCAATGGCGGCCACGCCGGTGCGGACCAGCGCGGTGTACTCGGCCTCGGTGGCGGTGTGGGGCACCGGGTGGGTGCTGTGGTGCCAGGCCAGCTCGGCCAGCGGCGGCATGGTCAGCCAGGCCGTGAGGCCGGGCACCAGCTCGCGGGCAGCCGGCGCCACGGCCACCGTTTCGGGCCGGGCGGGGTCGTACTGCACATCGGCGGGCAGAAACAGGGCCGGGTTGTGGTCGGAGTCGCGGAAGGGGAAGAAGGCGAACCCGGCCGGGGCCTGGTCGTCGAGGGCGGGCGGCAGGCCGGTGTAGCTGGCTTCGAGGGAGCGGGCCACCAGCAGGCGCGGGTGCTCGTGGCCGGGCTCGCGCCAGAGGGCCAGCGGCCGGCCGGTGCGCAGCGCCCCCGCCACCAGGTGGCGCAGCCGGGCCGAAGCATCAGGCGCAGCCGCCCCGGCCGGCCAGGGCAGCTGCCGAAGGTGCGTTGGCTGCATCTAAACGGCTTTAGCGCCGGAGGCCGGCAGGTCAATCACGGCCATGGTAATGCGGCTGATGCAGACCAGCGCACCGGTTTCCTCGTGCGAAATCCGGATTTCCCATACCTGCGTGCTCCGGCCGATGTGCACCGGCGTGGCCCGGCCGCGCACCCAGCCGTCGCGCACGCCTTTGAGGTGGTTGGCATTGATTTCCAGGCCCACGCAGGCTTGTTTGGTGCGGTCCACGCGCAGGGTGGCGGCAATGCTGCCCAGCGTTTCGGCCAGCGCCACCGAGGCCCCGCCGTGCAGCAGGCCCATGGGCTGGTGGGTGCGGCCATCCACGGGCATGCGGCCTTCAAGGTAGTCGGCGTGCACTTCGGTAATTTCCATGCCGAGGGCATCGGCCAGGGTGGGGCGGGAGGCCGTCCAGCGGTTTACTTCTTCCAGAGTCATGTAGTAGTGGTAAACGGTTAGTGACTAGTGGTGAATGGTGAAAAGACAGCGTTTGGCTCAAGCGTATGCCGCGCAAACCACTAGCCAATTACCATTAACCGTTAACCACTAAAAGCCAAACCCCGTACTTTGAGGGATTGTTGACGGATTGTTACGCAAAACTACCACGCAACGTCATGCCCCGGACCATCTTTCTCCTGCGCCACGGCCAGACCGATTTCAACGTGCGCGGCATCGTGCAGGGCAGCGGCGTCGATTCGAGCCTGAACGATACCGGCCGCCGCCAGGCCGCGCAGTTTTTCGCCGCCTACGGCCACATCCCGTTCGATAAAATCTATACCTCGGCCCTGCGCCGCACCCACGAGTCGGTGCAGCAGTTCCTCGACCTCGGCCTGCCCCACGAAGCCCACGCCGGCCTCAACGAAATCAGCTGGGGCGTGCGCGAGGGTACCCGCATTACCATGGAGGAAGATGCCGAATACCGCGCCGTGCTGGCCGGCTGGGTGGCCGGCGACACCCATGCCCGCCTCACCGGCGGCGAAAGCCCCGAGGAAGTAGCCGCCCGTCAGCGCCCCTTCATCGAGCTGCTCAAAGCCCGCGAAGACGAGCAAACCGTCCTCATCTGCATGCACGGCCGGGCCATGCGCGTCATGCTCTGCCAGCTGCTCAACTACCCGCTCAGCTGCATGGAAGGCTTCGAACACAGCAACTTATGCCTGTATAAGCTGGAGTACACCGGCTCGGTGTTCACCATCAGGAACTTCCTGGACGTGGCACATTTGCAGGCGGCAGGCTGATTTTTGAGGAGCCGAGGACTACCCACGAACGTCCTGCTGAGCGTAGCCGAAGCACCTTGCGTGGGGTAGTAAATCCAATCGTTCAACGAGGCGAGCGAGATGCTTCGGCTGCGCTCAGCATGACCGTACTTACAACCCAGCGCCGACAACTCGCCTCCTTATTGTAAGCAAGTCCTTACATTCTCCCCATAATAACATTGCCCCCGCCAACTTTTCCGGCTAATTTTGGCCTTCTCAACTCTAGCGCTTCTATATCCGATGGCCGAAATCATAAAAATGCCCAAAATGAGCGACACGATGACCGAAGGGACCATCGCGGCCTGGCTCAAAAAAGTGGGTGATAAAGTTAAATCCGGGGACATCCTGGCCGAAGTCGAAACCGACAAAGCCACCATGGAGCTGGAGAATTACGAAGACGGCACCCTGCTCTACATCGGGCCGAAAGAGAAAGACTCCGTGCCGGTTGATGGCATTCTGGCCATTGTAGGCAAGGAAGGCGAAGACATTTCCGGCCTGCTCAGCGGCCAGAGCGGCGGTGCTGCTCCGGCGCCGGCCGCTGCTCCCGCACCGGCTCCCGCGCCCGCCGCCGAAGCGCCGAAAGCGCCCGCCGCTGC
>NZ_BAAGWC010000037.1:0-36660 GCF_054780555.1 Hymenobacter daeguensis | reverse complement strand
AGCGCAACCGGCCGGCCGGCAATGGCCAGTCTGACACCGCGCGCCGCTTCGGCAGCGGCGGGGCCCGCGTGAACGTGGGCGGCAACCGCGAAGGCGGCGACCTCGGCGGCCGTCGTCGGGGCGATGCCGGCGGCACGCGCCGGGGCTCGTTCTAAGCCCCTTCGCTGCGTTCACCCATCAAAAAGCCAAACGGCCCGGAAAACTTTTTCCGGGCCGTTTGGCTTTTCAGACTGCATCCCGGCTGCTCCGATACCACAGCCGCTTCTGTAGCAGCGACAAATCTGGTCTGAATACCTGGTACCTATTACTGACTACTAAAAAATGGCCCATCCCTCGCTCCCCGTCATTCAGGCCCTGCGCGACACGGCCCAGCGCCTCGCCACCCAGGCTCCTTACCAATGGGGCCACATGGGCAGCTGCAACTGCGGCCACCTCGCCCAGACCGTCACGCGCCTCACCAAGGCCGAAATCCATGCCCGCGCCATGCAGCGCTACGGCGACTGGGAGCGTCAGCTTATCGATTACTGCCCCACCAGCGGCCTGCCCATCGACCAGACCATTGACGAGATGCTGGCCCTCGGCTTCACACGCCGCGACCTCACCCACCTGGAGCGCATCTCCGACCCCACCATTCGGGCCGCCATCCCGTTCGAGCGCCGCGATGCCCTCCGCCACAACCAGCGCGACGACGTGGTGCTCTACCTCCGCACCTGGGCCGACCTGCTGGAGCGCGACCTGCTGGCGGGTATCAGCCTGCCCGATTTGGCTGAGCCTTCGGTCCCCACGCCAACGCTGGCCGCCGCCCGCTAAACTTTCCGGCGCGCCGCCACACGCAAAAAGCCCCCGTCAGTATGCTGACGGGGGCTCTGCTTTTTCGGGCGTGCGCCGGTTGTGCTTAGTTACGGGTAACGTTGGAGCGCTGGGCTTCGCGGTAGCCTTCGGCGCGGTGGGCGCGCTTGTAGGCGGCATCAGCCGAGGGGTCTTTCTCCGCTTCAGCGGCATCGGGGGCCTGGGCGCAGGAGGCCGTCAGGAGCATTGCCGCAGCGGCGGCCAACCAAAGATTCGTGCGAGTCAGTTTCATGCCACGAAGGTAGCCTGCCGCCGCGAAACGCGCAACCGCCAGCGGGGCTTCGTAGCCACTCTCTTCGGCCGGTGCGTGGCCTGGCAGTGCGGCAGGCCAGGCCGTAAAACGAAACGCGGTGGCCATGTCCCAAGGTCATTTACATTTGGCAACATACCGGTAAAGGCATCGCACCGGCAGCTGCGGAGCAGATGCTGCCCATGCAGCCAGCCGGCCTTGTGCCGGGCCGCCTTGCAGGGTCAACACACTGGCTACACTTTGGGGCAGCCCCCGCGTAGCGCAATGCTTTTCCATACTCCACTTATTTAGCAAGCATGCTGTGGCAGGCAGCCATTCAATTGCACTCGAAGCAAGTGTAACGCCGTCAAAATCATTAGCATTTTACACTGGCGTAGTGTAGCGACACCTCATCACCGGCGCTCATTATGTTAGAATCACACTCTCACAAAAATGAATTCGACCCGTTGAAAACGGGCCAAATAACACCAAATCTTTTACTTCCATTAGCACCATTATTATTATTGGTATACAGGCACTTATTACTCATTTTATTTGTCTACAAAATTTACAGCACCAAACCCACGCAGATTAGCATAGACAAAAAATGTATATGTTGTTTTCTGATTTAATCACGCCAACAAATTGGGCAGACAGGCTGGCAATGTGTTCGCCCGCTGAACAGCCTGACAAATTGAAATAATCAGTGTTGTGACCTATCCTCTGGTTAATCATTGCCGGCCTGCATACAGCCGCGCTGGTCCCGGTTGATTGCTCGTAACGCCCATGTAGCCCACTAGGCCACAGCCACCCAAAACAACTTTGATTGCCACCTTTTCGGCTATTAAGAAGCCTTGCCCGAGTGGCCATTTTGCACGGCCAGTGTGGGCGCCAGCCGCACCAAAACGCGGCCCAATTCTCTCTTACGCTTTATAACGGCCTTCCCCCAATCAGGGGTGCAGGGTGTGAATCGGGCAGCTACTCGGGCTGATAATCGGCAAAGGAGCCGTCCCGGTAAAAAATCACAATCCGGCGGATGGGCTTCTCGGTGCCGGCAAACAGGGCGGCAGCAGTGGCATCGGCTACTGGTGGCACGGCAGGCGGCATGCCCGGCGCCTTAACCTGGGCCGGCTCCGGCAAGGCAGCAGCTTCGGATGCAAGCTCTGCGGGTGCTGGCAGGGCCGGCGCAGGCGCTCCCGACTGAGTTGCGGGCACGGCAGGTCCGGCACCCTCATTTCGTATTTCTTTGCCAGCCAGGGCTGTAAAGCGGCGCGGCATTGGCTTCGCAATTGCTTCAGCTTGCCGTGGAGCCGGCGCTATAGGGGCAAGGTCAGGGCTTTTGCTGGCCATTGGCGGGGTTTCGGCCGTTGGAGCGGGAGCAGCTGCTGCCCTGGCGGGAGCCGGAGCCTGTGGCAGCGCAGCGGCAGCAGGCGAAGCAACAATAGCTGGTGCCGGCTGGCTGGCCGGTGCCAGCATTGGGCCGGTCCCATTGAGCAGCCAGGGCATCGATAGGTCGGGCATGGCCGCCAGAATGCGCTGCACTACCTCCAGGCTCGGCTTATTACGGCCGGAGAGAATATGGCTGACTATCGGGCGGGCTATGCCAATAGCATCTGCAAACTGGGTAGGTGTCAGTTGCCGGGTTTCCAGCAGTGTCCGAATACGCTCAACCATTGTCAATAATTTGATTACAAATGTAGCAGTGTTTGACGGTCTGCACCTATCCCGAAATGAACTTCTCTTAATTACAAATGTATTTTAACCCATGTCCGCTTGCTGATTACACTTGTAACAAGCACTCTTCGCAACACCTCCTTACTGTAATTAATCACAATTGTAATTAGCAGTCAACCCTAAGTATCCTCCCCGAATCCGTCCGATGTATAGTGCGCGTGTTCTATCCTGGGAGTCTTGGCCATGGCATCACGGCGCAGGTTTATGCGTGAACTTCCCCATCGCCAGCCTTTCTTATTGCGCACACCAGAACGCACAAAAAAGGCCCGACAACCGCTGGTTGCCGGGCCCTTTTCGGAGTCGATGGCCGGTGTGGTTGGCTAGTCGAAATATTCCTTCGCCAGCTTTTTGTCGAGTCCGTAGATGTCGTCGCGGAAGTGCGGGTGGCCGGCTTCGTCAGCCCAGGCGGTGAAATACACGAGGTACACGGGCAGCTTTTCCTTTAGCGTAATGTACTTCTCGCGGCGCGTGGCAATGCTGTCGAGGATGGTCTGCTTGTCCCACTCGGGGCGGTCGCGGAGCAGGTAGGCAGCCAGCTTGATGGGCTCGGCCACGCGGACGCAGCCGTGACTGAAGCTGCGGTTGCTCTGCGAAAACAGCTCGTCGTGGGGGGTATCGTGCAGGTAGATATCGTTCGAGTTGGGGAAGATAAACTTCACATCGCCGAGGTCGTTTTTGGGGCCTGGGCGGCGGCGCAGGGTGTACTTGAACGTGTTCTGCGTTACGTTGGCCCAGTCCACGGTATTGGGGTCAATGGGGGTGGCTTTGCGGCCGTAGCCCTTCACCACTTCCATGTCGAGCCGGTCGAGGTAGTTGGGGTTGGCCACGAGCTTGCCGCGCAGCTCATTTTCGATGATGCTGAACGGCACGTTCCAGTAGGGAGCCAGCACCACGTACTCCACCTTGTCGCTGAACACCGGGGTTTCGTGCAGCACTTTGCCCACAATCACGCGCATGTTGAAGGCTTCTTTATCGCCCTCAATCACGTGCAGCGTGTACTCCGGAATGTTCACCAGGAGGTAATTCGGTTCAAACTTTTTGGGCAGCCAGCGCCACCGCTCCATGTTCAGAATGAGCTGGTCGATGCGGGCACCGATGGGAACGTTGAGCTGCTTGAGGGTTTCGCCACTCACAATGCCGGTCGGTTTCAGGCCGGCGTCCTGCTGAAATAATTTCACGGCCGCCACTACTTCGGGGTCGTAGATGTAGGCCACGGGCACGGCGCCATGCTTGGCCGAATCAGCGGGCAAAGAAGCGGCTGCCTCGCCGCCGGCGCTGTTGAGGAGGCGCTTGCGCAGGATGGCAACGGCCGGCGACGACTGCCCCGGCTTCAGGTTGAGCGTGGCCGGCAAGGTGGGCCAGCCGCCCGCCCGCTCCTGGGCGCGGTAGGTGGCGAGGGCCTTTTTGAGCTGGTCGTACTCGGGATGCAGCGGAGCAAACTCGTAGTAGTTGTAGCGACTTTTACGGTCGCCCAGGAAGGTGGCCAGGGCCTTATTCAGCTTGATTTTATTGGGTTTTACCTGCCACGACGTGCTCTTGGTATCGCGCGGATTGGCGATGCCCCGGTAGTAGTCGTTGGCCCATTTCATGTACACCCCAGTGAGGGCTACGTCAATCTGCTGCTCCAGCGCGTTGCGCCGCGCGGTGTCAGAACGAGCCTGATTCAGCTCACCGAACAGCTTCTTGAAGTCCTTCACCTGGTAGGCTTTAGGGTCGAGTCCTTCTTCTGCTGCTTTAGCAATGATGGCCTGCAGGGCCTCCGCCTGCTTCACCGGCTGGTGGCCTTTAAACCACCCCAACCGGAAGCCGCGCTCCCGGTAGAAGCGACGGGCCGGGAGCAGTTGCGCTTTGAAGGCGGGCTCGGCCTGGAAGGTTTTGATGACGTAGGTGCTATCGATAAGGGGCTGGGGGCCGGCGGCTACGTCCGCCGGCGCAGAGTCCGCACTCTGGGTAGTGCCATCGGCCGACTGGGAGGTGTTATCGGAACCGCAGGACTGCAGCGCGATGCTGCTGAGGGCCGCGACCAACAGTACCCAGACCAGAGAAGTTAAACGAAACAGAAAGGACATGAGAAAGGGAAATAAACGGAAAATGGCCGGGGCAACCCCGACAGTTGGGCAGTGTACTGCCAACCGCAAGGCGGGGTTGTCCGGGCCACCCGCAGGCAGTCCGGCCACAAAGTACGCCACGGCGGGGCACAGCCCAAGCACCGGGCCGGGCCGGAATCGTGCCAGTCTTCGTACCTCAGCCCACTCAACGCCTTATCAGCCGGGTGGCGGTGGCGGCCATTGCGCTGGTTATAAGCCTTTAGTGCGAGCGCCGGGTTGGCTAAATGGCGGCTGGCTTCAGGCGTTCCGGCGGCCGGCGGCCAGGCCAGGTTGCCTGGAGGCAATTACCCAACGGCTGTTTTTTGTTTTTTGCACGCTAGATTTCCCGCTTCCCTCTTCTGACCTGATTCTGACTCGCATGGCTTCTCCCTCACCCATCATCCTGCCCACCGACCCGCACAGCTACGCCAGCCGCAGCCCGGCGCGGGTACAGCACCTGGCCCTCGACCTCACGGTTGATTTTGACTCGCGCACGCTGGCGGGCACGGCCACCTGGCAGCTCGCCGCGCCCGGCGCGGCCACCACGGTCGTCTTCGACACCCGCGGCCTGACCCTCGAAACCGTGGAAACGCTGGCTGCGACGGGCGAAGCCTCTCCCGCTGCTTTCGCGCTGGATAACTCGTCCGACCCGGTGCTGGGCCAGGCCCTGAGCGTGGAACTGGCGCCCTCTGCCACCGCCGTCCGGATTCGCTACCGCACCGCCCCCACGGCGGCGGCCCTGCAATGGCTGGCCCCGGAGCAGACAGCCGGCACCCAGCCCTTTCTTTTCACGCAGTCGCAGGCCATCCTGGCGCGCACCTGGCTGCCCTGCCAGGATTCGCCCGGCATCCGCTTCACCTACGAGGCCACGGTGCGCGTACCGGCCCTTTTGCTGGCCCTGATGAGCGCCGACAACCCGCAGCAGCTTAGCCCCAGCGGCGAGTACCGCTTTCGCATGGCCCAGCCAATTCCGGCCTACCTCATGGCGCTGGCGGTGGGCGACCTGGCCTTCGCCCCGCTCAGCCACCGCACCGGCATCTATGCCGAGCCGGCCACGCTGCCCAGCGCTACCCACGAGTTTGCCGACCTGGAAAAAATGGTGGCGGCGGCCGAAGACCTCTACGGCCCCTACCGCTGGGAGCGCTACGATTTGCTGGTGCTGCCTCCCTCCTTCCCCTTTGGTGGCATGGAAAATCCTCGATTAACATTTGTAACACCAACCATTCTGGCCGGTGACCGCAGCCTGACCAGTCTGGTAGCGCATGAGCTCGCCCACTCATGGTCGGGCAACCTGGTTACAAATGCAACGTGGAACGATTTCTGGCTGAACGAAGGATTTACCGTGTATTTCGAGCGCCGCATCATGGAACATTTGTATGGCGGCGAATATGCCGACATGCTCCAGGTGCTGGGCCGGGCGGCGCTGTACCACACCATCGAAGAAATTGGCGTGGCCAGTCCCGACACTCACCTGCACCTTGCCCTGGCCGGCCGCGACCCCGACGAAGGCCTCACCGAAATTGCCTACGAAAAAGGCTGCGCCCTCCTGCTCACGCTGGAGTCGCTGGTGGGCCGCCCCCGGCTCGATGCCTTTATTAAGGAGTACTTCGCCCGCTTCAGTTTTCAGGCCATGGACACTGCCACCTTCCTGCACTACCTCCGCGCCGAGCTGCTGGACCAGACGCCGGGCCTTGAAGCAACGCTTAACCTGGCCGCCTGGGTCGATGGCCCCGGCCTCCCCTCCAACGCCCCGGCCGTGACATCGCGCCGCTTCGAAGCCGTGGACCAGGCCCTGGCTCAACTCGAAAATGGCATTGCCCCGGCGGCCCTCCTACCCGGCACTGCCGGCTGGAGCAGCCACGAGTGGGTGCATTTTTTGCAAGGCCTCCCGCCGGCCCTGACCGCCGAGCAGCTGGCTGCCGTCGATTCCGCGTTTCAATTTACGGCTTCCGGCAACGCCGAAATTCTGGCGGCCTGGTTTCCGCACACGCTGCGGGCCGGCTACACGGCAGCGGAACCCGCACTGGAAAAATTTCTGCTGCACGTGGGGCGGCGCAAGTTTCTGGTGCCGCTCTACCGGGCGCTGCTGGCCACGCCCGATGGCCGCAACCGAGCCCGTGCCATTTATGCCAAAGCCCGGCCCAACTATCACTCCGTGGCGACTGGCACAATCGATACCTTGCTGGCCGTACGGACGTAACCTTATTATATGGCCGCCCGACCCGAACTTTGCCAACGTTTCTGCGACCACCCACCGTTTTGGGGGCCTCACCCGTATTTACCGCAACTCTCAGTTATCCCCGCTATCCGTTGAAAAGCATCATCCCTCTCGGCAAGCTCATCGCCGTTGGCGGCAACGAGGACAAGGGTACCTACCCCAATCCCAAGACCCGCCGCAAGTATTACCTCAATTTTTTTGAGCTCGGCATTCTCAAGCGCATCGTGCTGGAATCGGGCAAGCCCGACCCGCGCATCGAAGTAATCACCACCGCCTCGATGATTCCGGCCGAAGTCGGCCCCATCTACACGGGCTCCTTCGCCATGCTCAACTGCCTGAACGTGGGCATCATGGACATTCGCACGCCGGAAGATGCCCGCCAGCCCGAGTACCTGGAGCGCCTGCTGGCCGCCGATGTGGTGATGTTTTCGGGCGGCAACCAGTCGCGCCTGCGCGAGATGTTCGGCGAAACCGATTTCCTGGACCGCATGATTCAGCGCTACTATGCCGAGCCGAATTTTGTGATTGCCGGCACCAGCGCCGGGGCCATGGCCATGTCGCAGCACATGATTCGCGGCGGCTCGGTGCCCGATGCGCTGCTGAAAGGGGCTGTGAAAATGGGTACCGGCCTGGGCTTGCTGCCGGCGGCCATTGTCGATTCGCACTTTGTGAAGCGCGGCCGGTTTGGGCGGCTCATCGAATCGGTGGCGCTGCACCCCAGGCTCATCGGCATCGGGCTGGGCGAAGACACCGGCGTGCTCATCACCGAAGGCAACTGGGTGGAAACCATTGGCTCTAACCTGGTTATCATCCTCGATGGACACGACATTCAGCACAACAATGCCGCTGCCGCGAAGAAAGGCACCGTGCTTTCCATTGAGAATGTGACGATGCACGTGCTGGCCAAAGGCAATGTGTACGACATGCGCGAGCGGAAATTCTACGCCAGCAAGGAGGCCCTGCCCCTGCACACGGCCACGCCCGAAGCCGAGAAAGCAGCTGCAGTAGCCGAAGCCGCTCCTTCGGCAGCAGAGTAATTCGCTGGTATAGAATACCCAAAAGCCTGCCTGTCATTCTGATAAGCAGGCTTTTTTCAAATGCTCAGGTTGCCGGCCAGGTATTTCTGGTAGGGCCCGCCCCCACGGGCAGGCTTCTTTCACCGTTTCAACGTCCTCAAAAAATGAACTACCGCAAGCTCGGCAAAACCGGATTTTCCATCTCTGAAATCAGCCTCGGCACCTGGCAGGTGGGCGGCAAATGGGGCGACCCATTCAGCCACGAAAACGCTGATAAAATTCTGAACGCGGCCGTGGATGCCGGCATCAATTTCATCGACACGGCCGACGTGTACGGCGACGGCGAGAGCGAAAAAGCGGTGGGCCGCCTCGTGCGCGCCCGCTCCGAGCAGATTTTCGTAGCCACGAAATGCGGCCGGCGCTTTCAGCCCCACACCGCCGATGCCTACCAGCCCGCCGCCCTGCGCCAGTTCGTGGAGGACAGCCTGCGCAACATGCAGCTGGAAACCATTGACTTAATCCAGCTGCACTGCCCTCCCACCGATGTGTACTATCGGCCGGAAATCTTCGGGCTATTCGACCAGCTGCGCGAGGAAGGCAAAATCCAGCACCTCGGCGTGAGCGTCGAAAAAGTGGAGGAAGGCCTGAAAGCCATTGAATTTCCAAACGTGGCCACCGTTCAGGTCATTTTTAATATGTTCCGGCAGCGCCCACCGGAGCTGTTTTTCAAGGAAGCCGCCCGCCGCGACATCGGCCTCATCGTGCGCGTACCGCTGGCCAGCGGCCTGCTCACCGGCAAATTTTCGCCCGAAACCCGGTTCGCTCCCGACGACCACCGCACCTTCAACCGCCACGGCGAAGCCTTCGACCGCGGCGAAACTTTCTCCGGGGTCGACTACGAAACCGGCCTCGCCGCTGTGGAGGAGTTGAAAAAAGCCCTCGGCGACCACGCCCCGCTGGCCGCCCAGGCCCTGCGCTGGATTCTGATGTTTGATGAAGTGAGCTGCGTCATCCCCGGGGCCTCCCGCCCCGAGCAGATTCTTGCGAACCTGCAAGCGGCGGAGCTGCCCGCGCTTTCGGCAGAGCAAATGCAGGCGGTGCGGGAAGTCTATGACCGGCGGATTCGGCCGCTGGTGCATTATAGCTGGTAGCGCAGCCTTTGGTGCTCGCGTCCTCGCGCCATTCCAACGCTTGACGTGCCGGAACGCGAGCGCCAAAGCTCACGCGGGGAGCTATTCCTTATAGATAGCTACCCGCGCCGGCCCGCCCTCAACCTGGCTGGCGCGGTACATGCCCTCCGAATTGAACGGCAGCGTGACGTTTCCGGCCGCATCCACGGCAATCAGGCCGCCCTCGCCGCCCACGGGCGCGAGCTTGTCCTGCACCACCGTGCGGGCCGCCTCTTCCAGCGTCAGGCCCTTGTATTCCATCAGGCAGGCCACATCGTAAGCCGCCACGGCCCGGATAAAATACTCCCCATTGCCAGTGCAGCTGATGGCGCAGCGCTCATCGGCCCAGGTGCCCGCCCCGATGATGGGCGTGTCGCCGATGCGGGAGTAGCGCTTGTTGGTCATGCCGCCGGTGCTGGTGGCGGCGGCCAGGTGGCCGTGCTGGTCGCGGGCCACGGCGCCCACGGTGCCTTTTTTCCAGTTGGGGTCGGCGGCGTGGTCGAGCTGCATCTTGCCGGCGGCAATGGCATCCTGAAGCTGGTCGAAGCGCTTCTGGGTGAAGAAATACTCGGCCGGCTGCAGCGGCAGGCCGTATTCGCGGGCCAGGTCGTCGGCGCCGGGGTAGCCTAATAATACGTGCTCGGTTTTTTCCATCACCAGGCGGGCGGCGCGAATGGGGTTTTGCACCTGGCGCACGCCGGCCACGGCCCCGGCCAGCCGGTTGTGGCCGCTCATGAGGGCAGCGTCCAGCTCGTGGTGGCCATCGTGGGTGAACACGGCCCCGCGGCCGGCGTTGAAGAGCGGGCAGTCTTCGAGGCTGCGCACGGCGGCTTCCACGGCATCGAGGGCGGCGGCCCCGGCGCGCAGCATATCGTAGCCGGTAGCAAGAGCGGCAGCAAGGGCAGCGCGGTACTGCTGTTCGTCGGCGGGCGTGAGGGAGGCGCGGGCAATGGTGCCGGCTCCGCCATGAATGGCAAGTGCGAACATATTATAAGGAGTGAGAAAGCACGAAGAAAAGCGGGCGCAAAGGTAGCCGCAGGGAACGGCCGGCCGGCTGCTTGTGTTTTTTTTCGTAGGTTTGAGGTTCAAGTCTACACATACAAAAACACCACTAGCTTTATGGCATACGACGTAACCGGCCGGCTGCACGAAATCTTTGACGAACAGCAGGTAAGCGAAAAGTTTCGCAAGCGTGAGTTCGTGCTGGAAGTCCAGGACGGCCAGTATCCGCAACACATCAAATTCCAGCTGACTCAGGATAAAGTTAGCCTCGTTGAATCCTTTAAAATCGGGGATGAAGTGAAGGTTACGTTTGACCTGCGCGGCCGGGGCTTCAACAAAAACGGCCAGATGCTGTACTTCACCAACCTCGAAGCCTGGAAAATTGAGGCCGCCGGTGGTGCCAGCTACGGCGGTGGCAGCAGCCAGCAAGCCGCTCCCCGCCCCGCTGCCCAGAACCAGAACCCCACGCTGCGCGCTCAGCCTTCGGCGGCGCCCATCGCCAGCGACGACGACAACGACCTGCCTTTCTAAGGCAACCAGCCGCAGAACAAAAAATGCCGCTCCGGAACTCCGGAGCGGCATTTTTTATGCCCGGTTTGCGTATAGGAAGGCATGGATTTACATGAGCTGATTGCGCGGGGCGAAGGCGAGGAGCTGGAATTCAAGCAGAAAACGACGCACCCCAGCCGCATCTCGCGCACGCTGGTGTCGCTGGCCAACACGCGGGGCGGCCAGGTGCTGGTGGGCGTGGATGATGCCGGCCGCATCTTGGGCGTGCGCGACCCTGACGAGGAGCTATTCGTGCTCCGCGAGGCCGCGCAGCACTACGTTGAGCCTCCGCTCACCACCCTGCGCTTCCAGGAGGTAGAAGCCGACGGCCGTACGGTTCTCATCGTGACGGTGCCCGAAAGCCTCAACAAGCCCCACCGCGCCCAGGTAGCTCCCGACGACTGGCGCGGCTACGTGCGCGTGCGCGATGCCAGCGTGCAAACCAGCGGCCTCACCGAGAAGCTGTTGGAGCGCCAGCAGCCCGCGGCCCGCTTCGAAAAACTCCCGCTCAACAAGCAGGAATTGGCTGTTATCGACTACCTGCAAACCCATCCGCGCATCACCCTGGCGCAGTACATGAAGCTGGTGAATTTCGGCAAGCGCCGGGCGTATCAAACGCTGATAAAGCTGGTGCTCCACGGCTACATCCGCCACCACGACAAGGAGAAGGAAGTATATTATACGCGCTGAGCTGCGGATGCTACAGAGGCTCTCATTATCAAGAGAAGAGGCCGCCCAATGGGCGGCCTCTTCTCTTGATAATGAAACGGATAGCGCGTTTTGCACGCCCTATCCGTCAGCCTATTCCTGCTTACGGGCGCGGGCTACTTTCTTCTCTTCTTTCTCCGCTTTTTTCTCCTTCATGGATTTAGTGGGCTCTTTCTTTTTCTCTTTGCGGGCATCTTGCGCTTTAGCCATGATTGAAAAGAAGTTTAGGTGAGGGGGTAGTTCGGGGCTTTCAACGCACGGCCAGGCCGGGGCGTTGCGATAAGCGAAGGTATAGATTTTACCGAAAAACTGCCACTACTTTATAGCATGGGCAGATACCGCTCGCGAATAAGATTGAGGTGATGCCGCTCGTGGCCGGGCACCATGTAGAGCAGGGCCCGCACCGTGGCCGGACCGCCGTTGGCCGTGCCGCGCCGGCCCAGCTGCTCCTCGCTGAAGCTGTTGAACAGCGCCAGCGTGGCGGCGCGGGTGGCATCGTACTCGGCCAGCAGGCTGGCGATGGAGCGGGCGTTGGCGTTGCTGTTGGCCACGTAGTCGTCCTGCTCGAAACCGGGCAGGTCCTGGCCGTCGGCGCGGGCGAAGCGCATGGCGCGGTAGGCAAACACGCGCTCCGTATCAATCTGATGCAGCAGCATTTCCTTGAGGCTCCACTTGCCTTCGGCATAGCCTTTTTCGGCCTGTTCCTCGCTCAGATTAGCAAACACGGCATGAATTTCCCCGGGCTGGGTGCGTAGCGCGTCCAACGGGTTGACATCTGCCGGAATCTGGTTGATGTAGCTGGCGGCGTAGGGCAGAAAATCGCCTTCGGCGGGACGGGTAATCGACATGGGCGCAGCAATTGGGGGAGTGGCAAGGACGGCCGGCGTGGTAAGGGGTTGCTGGGCCGGCGCATCCGAAGCAGGCAATTCCAGCGGGGGCACCGGCACCGTGGGGCCCGGCGAAGTTGAGGGAATGATGGACGGGGCCAGGTGTGGGTCGAAGCACAGGCGCACGACGGGCAGCGGCGCGGGCAGCTTTTGTGCCGCAGCATCGGCTCCGAACGCCCAAATCAGGAAATCGGGCATCACGCGGCCCCAGGTATCGGGGTGGTGGTGGCCGCCCTCAATCTGCACGTAGCGCAGGGCCTGCTGCGTATCGAGGCCGGTTTTTCGCAGCTCCTCAATGAGGTCGAGGCAGTCTTCGACGGAGTCGATGACGCCGTTTTCGTTGCGGTCGCCGCGCTCGTCGAGCGTGCCGGTTTGCAGCCAGAACTGGTGGGCCGGGTGTAGCTGCCCGGCCCGCACGAGGCCGTGCATAATGCGGTCGGAAGGCGTGTAGCCAGCCCCCACCGCCCGCTGCCGCCACCAGAACGAGCCCGAAAACACGCCCGCCCGCGTGAAATGCCCGGGGTGATGCCACACCAAATCGAACGCCGACAAGCCGCCGAGCGAAAAGCCGGCCATCACGGCCTGGGTGGGGTCGGCCGAGGCCTGGTAATTGGCCTGGGCAAAGGGCAGCAGTTCCTTCCGCACGAACTCCGAATAGGCCCCGGCCAGGCTGCCCCGGCCGTTGAAATCGGCCGAAGCGGCGGTGCCATACTCCTGAATGCGCTGCTCGTTGGCGTGGGGCGCTACCAGCACGAAGGGCCGGAGGGCATTGCTCGTATATAAGGTATCGAGGGTGGCCTGCAGGCCCAGCCGCTCCAGGTCCTGACCGTCGTTGAGGTAGAGCACGGGGTATGGCGCGGCGGCGGCCGAGGCCGGCGGCAGCAGGATGCTCACTTCCACCTCGCGCCCCAAAAAGCTGGAAGCCACAACTTCCCGGCAAAGCCGGGTGCCCGTGTGGGTCGGTAATGAATCGGTAATTTCTGAAAGCATCAAACAAAGTAACGAACCCGGTTGCGTTGCCCCTAAATATGGAAATAAATCAGGTTGAATGTGGCAGGTCCGTTATTTCTTGACTAGTTTGCCGCGCAGCTACTCCCAAACGGCTTCTTTCACCCCTCTTCCCCCCGCCCGTGCACGAACAACACCGCCGTTTTTACTCGCATCACCTTGGCCAGGACATTGACATGCTGGTATTTGGCACCTGGGGCTACCCGGTGGTCATCTTCCCCACGTCGGGCGGCCACGACAACGAAGCCCGCGACTTTAAGCTCATCGAAGCCGCCCGCCCGCTGGTGGAAGCCGGCCGCGTGAAGCTCTTCTGCATCGACAGCATCGACGCGCACTCCTGGTACGCCAAGCATTTATCGCCCGATGTGCGGGTGCGGAACCACATTTTCTACGACAAATTTTTGAGCGAGGAATTGGTGCCCGCCTTGCAGAAAGAGTGCAACGTCGATAAAATCGGCGTGGCCGGCTGCAGCTTCGGCGGCTATCATGCCCTCAATTTCGCCTTCCGCCACCCTAATCAGGTGGCGCATCTGTTTACGATGGGCGCGGCCTTCGACATTCGCCAGTTTGTGAGCGGCTACCACGACGACAACGTGTACTACAACAACCCGCCCGAGTTCATCCCCGGCGCGCACAGCGAGCATTTCCAGTGGATGAACATCATTCTGGGCACGGCCGAGCATGACTTCTGCAAAGAGGCCAACTACGACATGGCCCGCATTCTGAGCGCCAAGGGCATTCCGTTCACACTCGACGTGAAGCCGTACGGCAACCACGACTGGCCCGTGTGGCGCGAAATGTTTCCGCAGTACCTGAACACCATCCGCTAAAATCACCCGCTTTCATCAGCATTTTTTCACCACCAATTTCCCCCACCGCCTAGCATAACGCTACCAAAACAACCTAGCCATGAAAAAAATCGGTATCCTCTTCGGACAGGAAAACACCTTTCCGCAGGCCTTCGTCGACCGCGTGAATCAGAAAGCCGTGGACGGCATCACGGCCGAATTCGTGAAAATTGAGCAGGTGGAGCAGGCCGTGCCCTGCGGCTACGATGTCATCATCGACCGCATTTCGCAGGACGTGCCCTTCTACCGCGCCTACCTGAAAAACGCCGCCCTCACCGGCACGGCCGTCATCAACAACGCTTTCTGGTGGAGCGCCGACGAGAAGTTCTTCAACAACGCGCTGGCCGTGCAGCTGGGCGTGCCGGTGCCCAAGACGCTGCTGCTGCCCAGCAAGGCCCGCCCCGACGACACCAACGAAAACTCGTTCCGCAACCTGACCATGTTCGACTGGCAGAAGGCGTTTGAGCACATCGGGTTCCCGGCCTTCATGAAGCCTCACGCCGGCGGCGGCTGGAAAAGCGTGTACAAAGTAGACAACCCCGAAGAAGCCTGGCGCGCCTACGACGAAACCGGCCAGCTGGTGATGCTGTACCAGGAAGCCATTGAATTTGAGGATTATTTCCGCTGCTACTGCCTGGGCGGCAAGCATGTGCTCATCATGCCTTACGAGCCGCGCAACGCTCCCCACGAGCGCTACCAGACGACCATGAAAACCGAGGGCGAGGCCGGCCAGCAGCTGCTCGATACCATCAAGGACTACACCCTGCGCCTGTGCCAGGGCCTGGGCTACGACTTCAACACGGTAGAATTTGCCGTGCGCGGCGGCGTGCCCATTGCCATCGACTTCGGCAACCCCGCGCCCGATGCCGATGTCAACTCCGTTGGTGCTGAGAACTTTGAGTGGGTGGTAGAGCACGCTGCCCTGCTGGCCATCGAGCGGGCCCAAGCCGCCAAGTCGGGTGGCACCAACCTCACCTGGGGCAAGTTTGTGCAGGATTCGGTAGCCGCCGCAACCGCGACATCTGCCACCAGCGCCGCCGATGTGAAAGTAGGCAGCGCCGTGAGCGAAACCAACGACCTGGGTGCCACCGGCGCGCCCAAGCCGGCTGCCAAAAAAGCCGCCCCGAAGAAAGCCGCCAGCGCCCCCCAGCCCGAGCCGCCCACCGGCGAGGTGCCCGTAGCCAAAGCCCCGGCCGCTAAGAAAGCGGCTGCACCCAAAGCCACCGCCGCGGCGGCCGCTCCGGCCCCGGCGAAAAAGGCTGCCGCGCCCAAGACGCCGGCTGCCAAAAAAGCGGCTCCCAAAAAGAGCTAACTCTCTCATTATTTGCACAAACCCATAACCGGCGCGCGGCCATTGCAGGCCGGGTATGGCTGTGCTTGTCCTTCCCTTAAATGTAGTCGCCCACCCTATGGCCACGCCCGTGTTTACCCTCGGCATCGAGGAAGAATTTCAGACTATTGACCCCGAAACCAGGGAGTTGCGCTCGCATCTTTCGCAGATTGTGGAAGGCGGCAAGGTCACGCTCCACGAGCAGGTGAAGGCCGAGATGCACCAGGCCGTGGTGGAAGTCGGCACCAATATTTGCCACAACATCGCGGAAGCCCGCACCGAAGTGCTGCACCTGCGCCGCCAGGTAATTGAGCTGGCCGACCGGCAGGGGCTCAAAATTGGCGCCGCCGGCACCCATCCGTTTTCGCGCTGGCAGGACCAGCCCATCACGCCCGATGCCCGCTACGACAAAATCGTGGAGGAATTGCAGGAGGCCGCCCGCTCCAACCTTGTTTTCGGCATGCACGTCCACATCGGCATCGAAAACCGGGAGATGGGCGTGTACATGATGAACACGCTGCGGTATTTCCTGCCGCACCTGTTCGCGCTCAGCACCAACTCGCCGTTCTGGGAAGGCCGCGAAACGGGCTATAAGTCGTTCCGCACCAAGGTATTCGAGCGGTTTCCGCGCACGGGCATTCCCGGTTTCTTCCACAGCGCCAGCGACTACGACGAGTTTATCGCGCTGCTCATCAAGACCGGCTGCATCGACAACGGCAAGAAAATATGGTGGGACGTGCGCCTCCATCCTTTCTTCGACACCATTGAGTACCGCATCTGCGACATGATGATGCGCGCCGACGAAACCATTGCCGTGGCCGCCGTGATGCAGGCGCTGGTAGCCAAAATCTACAAGCTCAAGTCGCAGAACCTCAACTTCCGCATCTATCGCAGCGCCCTGGTTAAAGAGAATAAATGGCGCGCGGCCCGCTACGGCCTCGACGGCAACATGATTGACTTCGGCATTCAGGAGGAAGTGCCCACGCGCAAGCTCATTCTGGAGCTGCTCGACTTCATCGACGACGTGGTGGACGACCTCGGCAGCCGCCACGAAGTGGAATACGTGCTGAAGATGCTGGAAATGGGCACCGGCGCCGACCGCCAGCTGCAGGTTTTCCGCGAAACCGGCGATTTGAGCAAAGTGGTCGACTACATTCTGGCCGAAACCACACACGGACTATAAGCTTATTATCTTTGTGTTAGCAACGCTAGCCGTCCGGTTGGCGTTGCTTCTTTTTTAGTCCGGGCCGAGGCTTGGCTTTTTCTATTTTTTGGGCGGAACCGCCTATTTATCAGAGAATTTATGGAAATTATTCGAATTGCCATTCTGGATATGTACAACAATGCGCCGAACGAAGGCATGCGCTGCATTCGGCAGCTGCTGGCCCGCGGAGCCGAAGAAAACGGCGTTCGCTTTCACGTTGATACCTTCAACGTGCGGGCCGAAGATGCCCTGCCGGGGCTGGATTACGACATCTATGTATCGACGGGCGGCCCGGGCAGCCCGCTGGCATCCGATGAGCTTTGGGAAGCCCGCTACTTCCAGTTTATCGATGCGCTACTCGCTCATAACCAAACCAATGAGCAGAAAAAGTATTTGCTCCTCATCTGTCACTCGTTTCAGCTCGTGAGCCGGCACCTGGGCGTTGGCACCATTAGCCGGCGCAAGTCTACGTCGTTTGGCGTGCTGCCCGTACACCTCACCCCCGCCGGACTGACTGAGCCCGTTCTGCAAGGCCTGCCCGAGCCGTTCTATGTGGTCGACTCGCGTGACTACCAATTGGCTGAGTTGAACTTGGAGCGCATCGAGGCGCTGGGCGCCGAGATTCTGTGCCTGGAAAAAGAGCGTCCTCACGTACCGCTGGCCCGCGCCGTCATGGCCATTCGCTTCACGCCGGAAGTATTCGGCACCCAGTTCCACCCCGAAGCCGATGGCGAGGGCATGCTGCGCTACATGCTCACCGATGAGCGTAAGCAGCAGGTAATCACTGCTTACGGCGAGGCCAAATACCACGAGATGGTAAGCCTGCTTGCCAATCCCGACACCATTGAGTACACTGAGTCCATCATTGTACCGACTTTCCTGCGCCGCGCTGTGGCCCGGATAGGGCAGCTCACGGCTGCTTAGTTTTTGCCATTTCCGCCCCGTTTTCCGCCCCATGATTCCTGCGCACCGCACCCGCTACAATGCCGCCTTCACCCCGGAGAAATATCAGGAAATGCTGGCCGATATCGACCGGCAATTTCCCGGGCAATTAGACTTTCGCGTTGCCGAAACGCCGGTATTTATCCCGGCCGATTTGCGCGACAAATTAATTGCGGCGGGCGAAAATATTATCGACGTAATTCAGCAGGATAATTTTAAGGAATTAACCGAAGCGGCCATTCCCGCGCACCAGCGCGTGCCCGGCAATGAAGGCCGGCCGGATTTCCTGACTTTCGATTATGCGGTGTGCCGAAATCCGGATGGCAACCTGGAGCCGCAGCTTATTGAGATGCAGGGGTTTCCCTCGCTTTACGCGTTTCAGGCCTGGCTGCCAGGGGTTTTCGAGCGGCATTTTCCTATTTCCGATTCAGTTTCCGCCTTCCTGCACTCGCCGGATGCGGCCGGCTACCGCGAAGAAATGCGCCGGTTTCTATTGGCCGATGAAGCGCCCGAAAATGTTATTCTGCTGGAAATTTTCCCAGAGAAGCAGAAGACGCGAATTGACTTTGTTTTGACCAAAGAATTCTGGGGAATTGAAGCGGTTTGCCTCACGAAAGTGCGGAAAAACGGACGGCAGTTATTTTACGAAAAAGACGGGCGGCAAATTCCAATTAAACGAATTTATAACCGCGTTATTTTCGATGAGCTGGAACGCTATTCGGACCTGCCGGGCGAGTTCAAGCTGACCGATGACGTGGACGTAACCTGGGTAGGCCACCCGAACTGGTTTTTCCGCGTCAGCAAATACACGCTGCCGTTGCTGAGCGGGCCGTTTGTGCCGCCCAGCCATTTCCTGCACGAACTCACCTCCTACCCCGCCGACCTGGAAAACTACGTGCTCAAGCCGCTGTTTTCCTTTGCCGGGGCGGGTGTTCGCCTGCACGTCACGGCGGCCGACCTTGATGCCATCGATGACAAGCAGCACTATTTACTGCAGCGCAAGGTGCAGTACGAGCCGGTGGTGCAGTCGCCCGACGGGCTGGTGAAATGCGAAATCCGCCTGCTCTACGTGTGGCACCCCGGCGAGGCCCGGCCCACGCTGCTCTGCGGCCTGAGCCGGCTCAGCCGGGGCGAGATGATTGGCGTTGACTTCAATAAAAACAAGGATTGGGTGGGCGGCACCACACCTCTGTTTGCGCGCTGAGGGCGGCGCGGGCGGCTTGGGCCCGGAACTAGGCAGGTGCATTGCGCGTAAGCCTGCGAAATTCTGCGTCATCAACCACTTTTCCTTATGTCATCTCTCGCCGAAAAAGGCCTCAAGATATCCAAAAACGCGCTGTTCAATGTCTTCATTGGCCGCGCTACCAAGCTGCTGGGCAAGCCGTTCAAAGTTGTTGCCATCCTCAACGAGACGGCGGATAAGCTGGCCAGCAAGGAAAGCAAGGATAATAAGTTCAAGCAGCTTTTCGACGTGGCCCTGACGCTGGTACGCCTCATCCGCGCCTACGTCAGCGGCGAATACCGCAGCATCGAAACCGGCACCGTTATTTCGGGTCTGGCGGTGTTGCTCTACGTACTGTCGCCCATCGATTTGGTGCCTGATTTTATTCCGGTTATCGGCTTCCTGGACGACCTGAGCCTGATTGGTTGGTTTGTGGGCAAGTTCCAGGGCGAAATCAGCCGGTTTCGGGAATGGGAGCAGCGCAGCCGGGGCGCGGTGCAGACCGGAATCGACGCCGCTGCCGAGCCAGCCTACGGCGATAAAAACCAGCCCGCCGCCGCCGAGTTGGGCCATTCTTAACAGCCAACCAGCCAGTACCTTCCGCATTCGGCAAAAGCCCTGGCCTCCGCCGGGGCTTTTGCATTGGCCAGCACTTCACCCGGACGCCACTCAAAGTTGGCACGGATAAGGCTATATTTCTTCTGCTACGTTTACATTTGGCGGGGCACTTTCTTCGCTTGCCGTGCCGTTTTGCCAATATGCCAACTTTTGTGGTTTCCCTCCGCCTGCCCGATGCCTATGATGAGGAATTTATTGCCCTCATTCCGCGCCATCGTGACTTTATCAACCGCTTGCTCAACGAGAAGATTGTGGAGGTGTACGCCATCAGCAGTGACCGCAGCCGGGGCTGGGTCACCATCAACGGCGACGACGTGGCGGCCGTGCAGGCCGTGGTCGAACAATTCCCGCTGTACCGCTTTCTACACAGCGTGGAAATCGACGAGCTGTTTATTTTCGACAGCACGGCTTCCCGCTTCCCTCACATCAGCCTGAATTAGGTTTTACGGCTAAAACCCCTCTCCTACTGCTATTTTATGCGCGTGCCAACCGCTTTTCGCTCTACAGCTTTCCGACTCATTACCCCGCTGGCGGCCGGCGCGCTCCTGGTTGCCGCCGCTCCCGCCCCGCCCCCGGCCCTCACTACCGAGCAGCTCACCAGCCGCATGAGTGCGGCCATTGAAGGGCTGAAATTTCTGCGCTGCACCGTGAAAGCGCAGGAGCGCATCGAGGGCACCATCCATCAGGCACGCAGCATCATGAAGCTGACGTATAAGCCTTTGCGCATCTACATAAAAAATCAGAAAGGCGTGGAAGTGCTCTGGCTGGCGGGCCAGAACAGCGGCGATGCCTGGGTATATCCGGCTGCTTTTCCCTACGTTACCCTCAGCCTCGACCCCAACGGCAAGCTGATGCGCGCCAACCAGCACCACACGGCCTTGCAGGCCGGCTTCGGCACTATTTCGGACCTGCTGCGCACCACCGGCCTGCGGCAGGACAACGCCTACAGCCGCTCGTTCCGCTACGTGGGCGACACCACCGTGCAAGGCCGCACCAATTACGTGCTGCGCTCCGACTTCCCCCAATTTCACTATGTGAGCTACAAGGCCGGCAAAAACGAAACCATCGGCACCGTGGCCGAACGGTTTGGCTGCGGCGAATTCCGCATCATCGAACGCAACGACCTGGCCATCGGCGAGAAGATTCCGGAGGGAAAAGTGCTGCAGGTGCCCAATGCCTACGGCCGCAAAACCATCCTCTGCGTCGACCCCAAAACCTATCTGCCCACTCTGGTGCAGGTGAATGACGACAAGGGCATGTTCGAGAAGTTTGAGTTCACCGATGTCGTGCCCAACCAATCCATTCCGCTGGAGGAATTTACCAAGGATTACAAAGGCTACAAGCTGTAAAACGCCGACAGCGCCATAAAAAAAGCCGCTCAGATTGAGCGGCTTTTTTTATGGCGCTGTCGGCGGCTTAGCGGCGCATCGTTTTCTCGATGGTGTCCCACATTTCGGGGGTCAGCATTTCGAGCTTGTTGAATTCGCCGGCGCCGTTCAGCCATTCGCCGCCGTCGATGGTTACAACTTCACCGTTTACATACGCCGAGAAATCCGACACCAGATAAGCGGCCAGGTTGGCCAGCTCCTGGTACTGGCCCACGCGCTTGAGCGGCACACTGGCGGCCGGGTCGAGCTTGCTGGCCAGCGGCTCGGGAAAGAGGCGGCTCCAGGCGCCTTCCGTCGGGAACGGGCCGGGCGCAATGGCGTTGGAGCGGATGCCGTACTTGGCCCATTCCACTGCTAATGAGCGGGTCATGGCCAGCACGCCGGCTTTGGCCGTGGCCGAAGGCACCACAAAGGCCGAGCCCACGGAGGCGTACGTGGTGACGATGTTGAGGATGGTGCCGGGCTTTTTGTCGGCAATCCAGCGCTTGCCCACGGCCAGCGTGCAGTTGTAGGAGCCGCGCAGCACGATGTCCACAATCACATCAAACGCCTTGTGGCTCAGGCGCTCGGTCGGGCTGATAAAATTGCCGGCCGCGTTGTTCAGCAACACGTCCACGCCGCCAAACTCCTGAATGGTACGCTCCAGCATGGCCTCTACTTCGTCGTATTTGCGCACGTCGCAGGCAATGGCCAGGACTTTGCCGCCGGTTTGCTGGCGCAATTCCTCGGCCGTTTTTTCCAGCACATCGAGCTTGCGGCTGCTGATGGTGACATTGGCCCCGAGCTGAAGGAAATAGGTGGTCATGGCCCGGCCCAGGCCGGTGCCGCCGCCGGTTACAATAATGGTTTTGCCAGCCAGGGCGTTGTCGCGTAGCATGGGCTGGGTGTAGGGAGCATTCATTCGAACGAAATGATGAGGGTGGGATAAGCGGGTCAGTCCGCCGCCCGAAGGTACTAGGCTGCTGGCTCGGATGTTAGCTCACCGGGGTGCGGAAGCCGGATTATTTATTTTCCTTATTAAATATAGTGTTTCGCTATTTATTTGCACCTTCGTGCTATTAAGCAGCATTTAGCATTGATTTTAGCATGACCAGTTCCACTTCCGGGGGCTCCAAAGGCGCAGCTTCAGGAGCGGAATCCCCCACCGTTTTAGTGCTTGGCTGCGGCTGGCTGGGCATGGCCCTGGCCCGCTCATTGGCAGCGGGCAGCCACCGCGTGCTGGGCACCACCACTTCGCCCGAGAACATTGCGGCCATGGAAGCGGCCGGCATTGAGCCGCATCTGCTCCGCCTGGGCTCCGATTTTGGCGCTCCCGGCGAAGCCTTGCTGCTGCGCCTGCTCAAGGCGGCCGATGTGCTGGTGCTGAACGTGCCGCCCCGCGCCGCCGCCGCCGGGGCCTACCCCACGCTGCTGCGCCCCGTGCACCGGGCCGTGGCGGCAGCGGGCACCAAACACGTTTTGTTCGTGAGCTCGACCAGCGTGTACCCCAACGAGCCCCGCCTGATGCGCGAGTCCGATGCCATCAGCACCCGCGATGCGGCCTCCGACGTGCTCCGGGCCGAAGGCCACTTCGTGCCGCGCTACGGCCAATGGAAAAGCACCGTGGTGCGCCTGGGTGGCCTCATCGGCCCCGACCGCGCCCCCGGCCGCTTCCTGGCCGGCCGGCGCGACCTCGACCAGGGCAATGCTCCCGTCAACCTCGTGCACCTCACCGATGTGGTGGGCGTGCTGGGCTGCATCATCGAGCGCGGGGCCTGGGGCCACACCTTCAACGTGTGCGCCGCCCGGCATCCCCGGCGGCGCGATTTTTATCCTGCTGCCGCACAGCAGCTTAACCTCACTCCCCCAACCTTCAGGGACGAGCAGCAGGAAGTGAGCGGCAAAACCATCGACAGCAGCCTGGTGCGCAGCGTCCTGCCCTATCAGTTTAAGCACGATGATGTGCTGGAGGCCCTGGCCTACTGCTAGGCGGTAGCATGGGCTCTGGCTCGTGGCCGGGCTGCAGCACAAGCCTGTGCTGCAGCCCGGCAGTACCTTTGCCCTGTGAAGACAACTGCTGCCCAACCCCTCGTGGCCGTGCTCGGCGGCGGGGCGGCCGGCTTTTTCGGGGCCATTGCCTGCGCCGAAGCCAACCCCGCTATTCAGGTAGTCCTGCTGGAAAAAACGAGCAAGCTGCTGGCCAAAGTTCGTGTATCAGGCGGTGGCCGCTGCAACGTGACCCACGCCTGCGACACGCCGGCCCAGCTCGTGGCGCACTACCCGCGCGGCAGCAAGCAGCTGAAAGCAGCGTTTCAGCAATTTGGCGTGCCCGATACCATTGCCTGGTTTGCCAGGCGCGGCGTGCAGCTGAAGACGGAGGCCGACGGCCGCATGTTTCCCACCACCGATTCGAGCGAAACCATTGCCCGTGCCTTGGAGGAGGCCGCCCGGCAGGCCGGCGTACGCATCATTACCAACGCCAGCGCCGATGAAATTCACCCGCTGCCAGCGGGTGGGTTTCAGTTGAAATTGAGTGGCAGCGGAACCGCCCAGCCCGGCACCACGCTCCGCGTGGCGCGCCTGCTCATTGCCACCGGCGGCAACCCCAAAAGCGCCAACTACGACTGGCTGCGCGCCCTCGGCCACAGCATTGCCGAGCCGGTGCCGTCGCTCTTCACCTTCAACGTACCCAACTCGCCGCTCAATGAGCTGATGGGCGTGAGCGTGCCCCAGGCCCGCGTGGTGCTGGCCGGCGAAAAGCTGCAATACGAAGGGCCGCTGTTGATTACGCATTGGGGGGTGAGCGGCCCGGCCGTGCTCAAGCTCTCGGCCTGGGGAGCCCGTCGGCTCAGCGAGCTGGGCTACGTTGGCACCGCGCTTATCAGCTGGATACCAGGCCATACGGAGGAAACCCTGCGCCCCTGGCTGCAACAGTTCCGGCAGGAAAATGGCAAGAAAACAGTGGCCAGCAACCCGCAGTTTGGCCTGCCCCAACGCCTCTGGCGCAACCTCACCGAGCAGGCCGGCATCACCGTCGAAACCCGGTGGAGCGACTTGCCGGCCAAAGCCCAGAACCGCCTGCTGGAATTGCTGCTGCGAATGCCCCTGGCCGTGCGCGGCAAAACCACTTACAAGGAAGAGTTTGTGACCTGTGGCGGGGTTTCGCTGGCCGAAGTCGACCTCAAAACCATGCAAAGCCGCCGGGTGCCCGGGCTGTATTTCGCCGGCGAAGTGCTGGATATTGACGGCATCACGGGCGGCTTCAATTTCCAGGCGGCCTGGACCACCGGCTTTCTGGCCGGCCGCGCGATGGCAACGAGGAACGAGGACTGAGCGGTTGGAAGCAAAGCCAATGGGGCAGAACTTCTTCGGTCCTCATTAACCGAAGCGTCTGTAACCTTCCAAACCGACTGGGAGTAAAGAGAGACATAAACTTTCACCTTAAATTTCTCTTTCCTCATGGAAGCCAAAGCCACCCAAGCCCTGCTCAACGAACTGGTTGAAACCCTTAAAGACGGCCAGAAAGGCTACGCCGAAGCCATGGTTGACGTGCAAGACGCCGACCTGAAGGACACGTTCAAGCATTTCGCCGCTCAGCGCTCGAGCTACCTCACCGAGATTGAAGACCAGATGTTCAAGCTGGACCTCAAGCCCGACACCAACGAAGGCGCCCAGGGCTCCATCACCGGTGCCGTGCACCGCGCCTGGATTGACCTGAAATCGGCCGTAACCGGCAAAGACCGCCACAGCATCCTCGCCGAGTGCGAGCGCGGCGAAGACTACGCCAAAAAAGCCTACCAGACTGCGCTGAAAGCCGAAGGCCTCCCCGCTGCGCTGAAATCGGTTATCGAAAAGCAGTACCAGGGCGTAGTTGAAGGCCACGACAAAATCAAGGCCCTGCGCGATTCGTCCAAGTAATTGCCCTCGTCGCTACACAACAAAAAAGCCGCTCAATGAGCGGCTTTTTTGTTTATTCACCTTATTCATAACCTCACTTGAATAGTCGCGCCGGCCGGTTAATCCGGCCTGACGCGCATATCGCATTCACTATTCGTCGAAGCTCTCGTTGCGGGGAGCACGGGGCGCGCGGGTCGTGTCGTACTCGCGGGGCGTGCCGTAGCCCGGCTTGTTGCCATAGCTGGGCTTGTCGCCGTAGCTGGGGCGGTTGCCGTAGCCCGACTTGCCGGTGCCGCCTTCGCGGTTGCCGTAGCTGGGGCGGTTGCCGTAGCTGCTGCCCCCGTCGCGGTTGCCTTTGTAGCCTCCGCCGTAGCCGCCCTCGCGGCGCTCGCCGCCACCAAAACCGCCCCGGTTGCCTTTGTAGCCGCCACCGTAGCCGCCTTCGCGACGGTCACCGCCGAACGAGCGACGCTCGCCCCGGTCGCCGCCGAAGCCGCCCGGGCCACCGCCGCTGCGGCTGAAGCCCTCCTGCTTGGCCTCACCCTCCTGCACCGGAGTGGCAATGCTGAAGCTCACCGGCGAACCCTGAATGCTGGTGCGACCCAGCTTGCTCACAATCTCATCGGCAAATTCCGACGGCACTTCCACGAAGCTGAACTTGTCGTAGAGGGCGATGTCGCCCACTTTGGCACCGGTCAGGTTGGTCGATTCCGAAATCAGGTCCACGATGTCGCGGGGGTGAATCCGGTCTTTCTTGCCCATGGTAACGAAAAGACGCGTGTAGCCGGGGCGAGCCGTGCCGGCTGCCTTGCTGGCGTCGAGGCTCTGCTGCGCGCTCTTGTCCTCTTTCATCGTCATCTTCAGCAGGGCGGCGGCGATGTCGAGCGAGGTAATTTCGTTGCCTTGGTCGAGAAGGCGCTGCACGCGGCCCACGTATTTCTCCAGGTTGCCCTTCTCGATGATTTCCTTAATCTGGTTCAGGAACAGCGTGGTTTTCACCTCCGACACATCGGCAAACGACGGCACCTGCTCCAGCTTAATCTGGGCCTTGGTGAAGCGCATGATGTCGCGCAGCTTATAAATGTCGCGGCCGCTCACAAACGTGAAGGCTTTGCCGCTCTTGCCGGCGCGGCCAGTGCGGCCGATGCGGTGCACGTAGTATTCTTCGTCGGCGGGCAGGTCGTAGTTCACCACGGCCTCCACATTGTCCACGTCGATGCCGCGGGCGGCTACGTCGGTGGCCACCAGCACTTCCAGCGTCGATTTGCGGAATTTATCCAGCGTGTTCTGGCGCTGCTGCTGGCCCATGTCGCCGTGCAGGCCCTCGGCGAAATAGCCCTTGGCTTGCAGGTCGGCCACAATTTCGTCCACCATGCGCTTGGTGTTGGCGAAAACGATGGTCGACTTCAGGTTGTACATGTCGAGCAAACGGGTCAGCACGTCCTTTTTCTGGGGGCCGCGCACCTCGTAGTAGCTCTGCTCGATGTTGGTCACCGTCATGGTCTGGTGGTTCACCTTCACAATCTGCGGTTCGCGCTGATATTTCTTGGTGAGCTCCATGATGGGCTTGCTCATCGTGGCCGAGAAGAACACCGTCTGGCGCTGCTCGGGCATCTTGGTCAGGATGAACTCGATGTCGTCGCGGAAGCCCATGTCGAGCATTTCGTCGGCTTCATCCAGAATGATTTTCGTGGTTTTGTCGAGGCGCAGGGTGCCGCGCTCGATGTGGTCCATCACCCGGCCGGGTGTGCCGATAACAATCTGAACGCCACGCTCCAGGGCGCGGAGCTGACGGTCGTAGGGGCTGCCGCCGTAGATGGGCACCACCATCAGGCCGCGCTTGTACTTGCCCAGCTTCTGAATTTCGCCCGATACCTGCACCGCGAGCTCGCGGGTGGGGCAAAGCACCAATACCTGCACGTCTTTGCTGTCGGTATCGATGTTGTCGATGGCGGGAATGGAGAAGGCCGCCGTTTTGCCGGTACCCGTCTGGGCCTGGCCGATTACGTCTTTGCCGGCGAGCAGCACGGGAATAGCAGCGGCCTGAATGGCCGAAGCTTCCTCGTAGCCCATCTCGGTGATGGCGCGTTGTACTTCCTCGGAGAGGTTCAGTTCGTCAAAGCGAACCACAATTTTTTCAGCTTCCATGATTGGAGTTGATAAGGGGGAAAAGAGACTTAGCTCTGAAAACAGCCGTACTCAGCGACGTTTCCCCTCCTTCTACCTTTCACAATCAGGCGGGAAAAAACAACCAAAAAACTACGCGACCAATGCGTTAGCGCCACTCTCGGGCTTGCGCGGACTTAGGCCGTCCTCAAATGCGGGTGCAAAGGTAGGATTTTTATTTTGGAAAAGCTAATGCTTTCCTAAAGATGCGCACCGGAGGTGATGTGCAAGGAAGCAGCACCTCAAGTGCACCGCCTGTCATCCAGAGCGCAGCGAAGGACCTTCTCACGCTTGCGCCATGTGGTTACTGCAAACCGTTTTTTCGTGAGAAGGTCCTTCGCTGCGCTCAGGATGACAGGCGAATCCGAACCAAACGGCACAAAAAAAAGCCCGCCAGAGGCGGGCTTTCTTATTGCAAAGCTTAGGCTGAATTAAACCAGCGACACTTTCACAGCGTTCGGGCCTTTTTTGCCTTGAGCTACTTCGTATTGAACTTTGTCGTTTTCGCGAATCGAGCTAACCTGGAGGTCGCTGATGTGAACGAAGATATCTTCGCCAGTTTCGTCGTTTTTGATGAAACCAAAACCTTTGGTGTCATTAAAGAATTTTACCGTTCCGGTGGGCATGGTGGTTGGTTGTGGAGTTTCCCTAAGCGTTTGGGCCACCGTGGCTTGATGTCTTAGGTTGCGTCAAAGATAGGCAGAAATTCCAAATGACCAAGTCAATAGGTATTTTTTCGATGAGTGCCGACCTTTGCCCGCTCTCCTCCTCTCTATACGGTATGCCCGACGCGCCCGCTCACACTTTCTCTTACGAATTTGAGGTGCCGGCCAGCGCCATTGATGCGCTGGGCCACGCCAACAACGTGGAATACGTGCGCTGGGTGCAGGACGTGGCCGGCGCGCATTGGCTGAGCATCTGCCCGGCCGAGCTGCGCGACCAGATAATCTGGGTGGTGCGCGAGCACCGGATTCGCTACCTGCAATCGGCCTTCGCGGGTGAGACGCTGCAGGCCAGCACCTGGGTAGGCGAAACCAGCGGGGCCACCTCGCTGCGCTACACCCGCCTCACCCGCGCCACCGATGGCGTGCTGCTGTGCGAGGCGGAAACGACCTGGGTGCTGCTCGACCCCAAAAGCGGCCGGCCGCTGCGCGTGACGGCGGAAATGGTGGGTTGGCTATTGCCAAAGTGAATTATCCTTACGCATATGCTTGGTCAATTTGGCTGCTTGTCGTACCACAATTTAAGCACACGAAAACATTGATTACGCAGCAGTCTGCTAAATCATAATCATCCCCAATTGAATCGATAGTTGCGTAACAAGTCATAGGTTGTTTGCACATTGCGCAGGACGGAATTTCTACATTTTCGCCTGTTGGTTCTCCACCTAATTTGTGTCTTGTTCCGGCGACATCGTTCCATTTATATCCGACAGCAGCTTTCGCTTCTTCAGTTGTTGGTGAAGGAATCAATTTAATTTCTGGAATCAGCATTTTAGTTTTCTCCATTTCGTTTATGCCTCCCTCCTTCCGCATCTACTCCTCTTCGGCCGGCTCGGGGAAGACGTACCAATTAACGAAAGAATACCTGCTGCTGGCGCTGGGGGCCGATGACCCGGCGTATTTTAAGCGGGTGCTGGCCATTACGTTTACCAACGACGCGGCGGGGGAAATGAAGCACCGCATTGTGGATGCGCTGCGGAATTTTGCCTACCCGGCGGCGGGCAAGCCGGACGCACTGCTGGCCGACATTGCGGCCGAGCTGAAACTGCCGGAATCGGAAGTAAAGCGGCGGGCGGCAGAGACGTTTCGGCTGGTGCTGTACCACTACGCCGATTTTGGGGTGAGCACGATTGACTCGTTTGTGCAGCGGATTGTGACAGCGTTTACCCGGGAATTGGGCTTGCCAGCTACGTTTGAGGTGGAATTGGATACCGATGCGGTGCTGCAAAGCGCGGTGGCGGCGCTGCTCGATAAGGTGAACCGCGACCCGAACAGCGTGCTGCTGTCGCAGACGCTGGCGGAATATGCGCTGGGGCAGGCCGACGAGGGCAAAAGCTGGAGCCGGCTGCCGGAGGAGTTGGCGGGCTTCGGGCGGGTGCTGTTTAATGAGACGGTGCAGGAGGCGGTGGCGCAGCTGGACCGGCTGAGCCTGGCCGATTTCCGGCGGCTCGACCAGGAAATCCGGGCGCGGCGGGCCGAGATTGAGGGCGAGGCGCTGGCGCTGGGCCGGCAGGCTACCGCGGCTATTGAAGCCGCCGGGCTGACGGCGGCGCACATCAGCGGCGGTGAGAAGGGCGTTATCACGCATTTCACCAACGCCATGCGCTGGCTGGAGGCCGGTGATACGCCAACGGCCACGGCGCGCAAGGTATTCGAATCGGGCAAGTGGAGCAGCGGCGCGGCGCAGAAGGAGAAGCGCCTGGACGATGTGGAGGCGGTACGTCCGGTGCTGGAAGACTCGTTTCTGGCGCTGGCCCAGCTGCGCCTGGCACACCTGGGCAATTACGTGTTGCTGGCGGCCATGCAGCCGTATTTATTTCACGCCTCGCTATTGAGTGAATTAAATAAAATAGTGGAGCAAATCAGCCGCGAGCGCAACGTGGTGTTGATTTCGGAATTTAACCGCCGCATTGCCAGCATTGTGCTCACCGAGCCGGTGCCGTTTCTGTATGAGCGGCTGGGCGAGAAATACGAGCATATTCTGATTGACGAGTTTCAGGACACGTCCGTGTTGCAGTGGAATAACCTGCTGCCGCTGGTGGAAAATACGCTGGCCAACGGGCACAGCAGCCTGGCGGTGGGCGATGCCAAGCAGGCCATCTACCGCTGGCGCGGGGGCGAGATGGAGCAGATTCTGCGCCTGCACCAAGGCAACACCGAGGCCCTGGCGGCGCGGGCCCGCGAGCCGGAGATGCGCGCGCTGCTGCGGGGCCGCTACGAGGCGTTTCGGGGGAAGCTGGAGCCCAAGGCCCTGCAGGTCAACTACCGCTCGGCGGCGGAAATCATCGCCTTTAACAACACCTTTTTTGAGGCGGTGAGCAAGCGGCACGAGGCGCTGGGGCTGGTGACGGGGATTTATGACGCGCACTTTGGGCAGCAGGTGCCCGAACGGGTTGCCTCACCCCCCGGCCCCCTCTCCGGTGGAGAGGGGGTGCCAGACGACTCCCCAACGAAATCGTCAGGCTCCCCCCTCTCCGCAGGAGAGGGGGGCCGGGGGGGTGAGGTGCCGCAAGGCCACGTCGAGCTGCTCTTTACGCAGAAGGATGCCCCGGCCCTGCGCTACGACCCGGCCGCCGGGGCCTACACCGCCGAGCCCCTGCCCGGCCACGCGCCCGAGGCGCTGCTGGGCTACGACGAGAGCACCTGCTACCTCGTGCTGCAGCTGGTGGAGCAGGCCCTGCGCGACGGCTACGAATTGGCCGACATCTCGGTGCTATGCCGCACGCGCAAAGCCAGCAAGGTCATTGCCAAGTTCCTGAAAGAGCGGGGCTACGCCATTATTTCGGCCGATTCGCTGGCCCTGGAGTTTGCCGAGGTGGTGAACCTGCTGGTGAGCATCCTGCGGGTGCTGCACCAGCCGGCCGATACGCTGGCGCGGGCCGAGGCGCTCCTGCTCGTGGACAAGGTGGTGCGCGGGCTGGCCCCCACGCCGGCGCGGGCGCGGCACATTGCGGCGGTGGCGAATGCGGCGGGCGGCACGTCGTTTTTCGATGAGCTGCGCGCCCTGGGCTACGACGTGCACGAGGAAGAAACCGGCAACCTGGGCCTCTACGAGCTGGCCGAGCGGCTGCTGAGCCTGTTCGGGCTGCTGGGGCGCAACGGCGAGAGCGAGTACCTGTTCCGCTTCCTGGATTTGACGCTGGAGTACAGCCTGAAGTTTGGCAACAACCTGGGCAACTTCCTCACGCACTGGGAGGAGCGCAAGGGGAGCATCAGCATCAACGCGCCGGGCGGGCGGGCGGCCATCACCATCACCACGGTGCACAAGGCCAAGGGCCTGGCCTACGGCGTGGTGATTGTGCCCTTCGCCGACTGGAGCCTGGAGCCGCACCGGGGCACCCTGCTCTGGGGCTACCTGGCGGCCGAGCAGAAGCCCATCGAGCTGATGCCCGACGTGGCCGTGGTGCGCCTGAGCCAGACCATGCAGCAGACCGCGCTGGGCCCGCAATACGACGAGGAGCGCGAAAAAACCTTCCTCGAAGGGCTGAACACGCTGTACGTGGCCTTCACCCGGCCACGCCACCGCCTCTACGTCATCAGCAAGCGGCCGGAGGAGAAGAAAACCACCAAAACCGATGAAATAGGGATTTCTGCCCCCACGGCCGCCGCCCGCACCGTGGCCGATTTGCTCCACGGCTATCTGTTGGGCCGGGGCGAGTGGCAGGAAGAACAGGTGTCTTTTGTGGTATCAAAAGGCACTCCTGCCGCCAAGGCCAGAACTCAGAACGTAGCGCTTGGCGCTCAGAATTATGAGCTGACAAATTTGGCCGCCGCGCCCTGGGAAGACCGGCTGAAGCTGCGCCGCCACGCCACCACGCTCTTCGATTTTGACGAGCAAAAGGCGCTGAACGAGTGGAACCGCAAGCTGCACTTTGCCCTGCGCCGCCTGCTCACGGCCGCCGATGTGGGCCGCGTGGCCGGCCAGCTCGTGGCCGAGGGCATCCTGAGCGCCAAAGAGCGGCCCGCGCTGGTGGAGAGCCTGGAGCAACTGGTGCGCGACCCGCGCCTGGCCCCCTACTTCGCCCCGCACCTGAGCGTGGAAACGGAGCGCGAAATCCTGGTGGGCGGCGTGAAGCTGCGCGACTACAAGCCCGACCGCGTGGTGCTCGAACCCTCCCTCGAAGCCCACCACCGCCTCGGCGGCCGCGTTACGCTGCTGGATTTCCGCCTGCCCCCGCCGCAGGAGAAACACAAGCAGCTGCTGCGGAATTACGCCACGCTATTCGAGCAGTTGGGGTACGCGGAGGTGCGCGGGGTTATTTATTATTTCGGGACGGGGGACGTGGTGGAGGTATGAGCGGATTTTATTTAATGCACTCATGAAAAAAATTCTCACGCTGGCATTAATCGTAATTATCGCCGCAATAACCGGCGGCATTTACGGAGCAATTCACGACCAATTGACCTATACAATTTCGCCGGAATACTACACCAAGTTCAAATTTATTCAATTTGAATTAGCAGATGCAGGGCCGGAAGCGAATCTTTCAAATCCACGGCTTTGGGTAGCCGTAGTAGGAGTTCTGGCAACGTGGTGGATGGGCGTACTAATTGGCTTCGTTCTGGGATTGGTCGGGTTAGCCCATTCCAATTGGAAAGTAATGTTCCGCGTGACACTACGGGCTTTTGTGATTACAATGGGCGTAGCATTTGTCATTGGTATCTTCGGCCTTATTTATGGCCGCTTATTCTTGGCAAATAACCCCATTGAATCCTTTAGCAATTGGTTTATTCCTGATAATATAATTGACTTCAAAAATTTTGTAACGGTGGGTTCAATGCATAATTTTAGTTATGCTGGTGGAATTATCGGGCTAGTTGCGGGAATTGTTTATAGCTTGGGCCAAAGGAATAAGCCGGTTGAAACAACTGCTTATTAGCTATTCCAGCATCTTCAGCTTCCCCAGCACTTGCAGCATCTTCTTCGCGTGTTTCCTGTTTGTTGGATATGAATTAAGGGTCGCACTAAAACCCCGCTTCCTAAACCCTCGGCTACGCCAATAGCCGGGGGTTCGCCTTTTTAGGGGCAAACGCTGGCCGGGGACTACCCCGCGCGGGGCGAAGATAGGCGGACGGGCCACCCGGCCCACTGGCAGATAAGCCCCAGCGGGGCGACATATCGGTAGTAAACAACGGAGTAATCGCGTTAGAGCCCCAGCGGGGCGGCACTTGTTGCACGAGTGTCGCCCCGCTGGGGCTTTGGTTTTCGATGGGGGCGCTTGCTACCGACATGTCGCCCCGCTGGGGCTCATTTGCCAGCGCACACACCCGGCCCGAAAAAATGCGCGGGAGCCCTTGTCGCCTCGTGCCGGGTGCTCCCGCGCAGCGCGACAGCTGCCAACGCGCGGTACCAAGGGCTCCCGCGCAGCGCGGTGGGTACTGGCGGCACCCGCCGAAGGCGCCCGCGCGGCGCGGCGGCCCCTGGCTCCTTGCGCCAAGGCCGGCCGCGCCGCGCGGCGGCAGTGGCGGCCAGCCGCAACCCATGGCGGGGCGTTTTGCTGGTTCAGATTTTCTGCGCACCTTAGCCCGGCCGTCGTGCGGCGGCATTCTTATTTCCTCATGCTTATTTGTTTACCCCAATGGCAGACCAGTCTACCACGCCCGCCGCGGCCGGCGCTCCTACCCCCACCCCTACCACCGATGCGGCGGTGAACCCCAAGCTTCTCATCCCCAAAAAAGACGGCCCGCTGGCCGAAGTGGCCCGGCTCGTGGCCGAGGCCTGGGGCAAGGAAACCTGGTTTGCGCTGCGCTGGAAAACGCAGGCCGATTTTGCCCAGCTGGCCACCGACTTCGGCGCGGCCATCACCGACAAACGCAGCGCCGCCGCGGCCCGCACTCCGCAAAGCCAGCGCCTGCAGGAGCTCGACGACCAGTTCGACGAGGGCCTGCGCATTCTGAAGAAATACATCAACGAAGACAGCGGCTACGACAAGGCCCGCACCGATGCCCGCCTGCCCGGCTTCGGGCTGGTGCCGCAAAAGAAACGCGGCTTCGGCCTAAGCACCGACCGCGACGCACGCCTCAAGGCCCTGCGCGAGATGCTGATTCCCAGCGTGGCCGCCGCGCCCTTTGCGGCGCGCGACTACGGCACCAAGTTCTGGCAGTCGCGCTTCACCGAATACGAAACCCTGCTGGGCCAGGCCAGTGGCCTGGCCGGCCAGGTGAGCAAGTCGGTGAGCCAGAAAGACACCGCGAAGCTGGAGCTGCGCAAGGTGCTGCAAGCCGTGGTGTACGCGCTGAAGGCCAATTTCCCGGATACGTTCGAGGCCGAGCTGCGCAGCTGGGGCTTCCGGAAGGAGAGCTATTAGGCTGTAGCGCGGACTTTGTAGTCCGCGTCCCCGCGCCGCGGCGACGATTATCGTTCGGGGACGCGGACTACAAAGTCCGCGCTACTGCGACCTTTGCGCCCATGCACACCCTTGCCCAACTGCGCGCCGGCCAGCTCCACGGCCTCAAGCGCCTCGACCTGAGCGCCGGCCTCACCGAGTTTCCCCGCGAAATTTTCGCCCTCGCCGATTCGCTGGAAGTCCTCAACCTCTCCGGCAACGCCCTCTCGGCCCTGCCCCACGACCTGCCCCGCCTGCACCGGCTGCGCGTCCTGTTCTGCTCCGACAACCAGTTCACCGAAGTGCCCGCCGTGCTGGGCCAGTGCCCTGGTTTGAGCATGGTGGGCTTCAAAGCCAACCAGATACGCACGCTGCCGGCGGCGGCCCTCCCCCCCGCCCTGCGCTGGCTCATCCTCACCGATAACCAGCTCGAAGCCCTGCCGCCGGAAATCGGCCAGTGCCGGGAGCTGCAAAAGCTGATGCTGGCCGGCAACCGGCTCCGCGAATTGCCCGCAACGCTGGCGAATTGCACCAAACTGGAGCTGCTGCGCATCGCCGCCAACCAGCTCCCCGAGTTACCCGCGTGGCTGCTGACGCTGCCGCGCCTCGCGTGGCTGGCCTACGCGGGCAACCCCTTCTCGGCCCCCGCCGAGGCCGCAGCGGAGCAGCTGCACACCATCGGCGACGTTGCCTGGGACAGGCTCAGCATTGAAAAGCAGCTGGGCGAAGGCGCATCCGGCGTCATTTCCCGCGCCCGCTGGCAGCACCCCAACGTAGCCGATGAGGACGTGGCCGTGAAGCTCTTCAAAGGCGCCGTCACCAGCGACGGCCTGCCCCACTGCGAGATGCTGGCCACCATCAAGGCCGGCGCGCACCCCAACCTGATTGCCGTGCTGGGCCGCGTGGCCGGCCACCCCACCGGGGCCGAAGGCCTGGTATTGGAGCTGATTGACGAAGCCTTCGGCAACCTGGCCGGCCCGCCCAGCCTCGCCACCTGCACCCGCGACGTGTACAAGCCCGGCACCGCATTCAGCCTGGAAACGGCCCTGAATATTGCCCAGGGCATTGCCGCCGCCGCCGGCCACCTGCACGCCCAGGGCATCATGCACGGCGATTTATACGCCCACAACATCCTCTACACCCGCGAAGGCAACGCCCTGCTGGGCGATTTCGGGGCCGCCTGCTTCTTCGATGCCGATGATGCGGCGCGGGCCCCCGCCCTGCAGCGGCTGGAAGTGCGCGCCTTCGGCTGCCTGCTCGAAGAATTATTAGCGCACTGCGACGAGGCCGACAAAGCCCCGGAAGCGGTGGCAGCGCTCTGGGACCTGCAGCGGCGTTGCGGGCAGGAAGAGGCATCGGCCCGGCCGCTGTTTGCAGAAGTGAGCGAGGTGCTGGCCGGACTGTAGGGGCGGGGCCCGCCCCCGCCCGTTGTTGAACGGAATCGTTGCGCTGACGCGAACGACGGGCGGGGACAAGCCCCGCCCCTACTCCACCAGCCGCTGGTAGCGGATGCGGGGCTGCACGCTGCTGGTGTCCACGTAAAAGGCGAAGCTGGTTTCGGCGCTGTGCACCTCTACCCGCACCTCGGCCAGCCGCTTGGGCGGCGTGAAGCGCGGCATGGCCGCGAAGCGCATTTCGGCCGGCACGCCCGCCCCGGCCAGCGGCAGCAGGTAGAGGCCGCGCTTCTCATCGAGCAGGTAGCGCGTGGCCGTGGCCCGCAGCTGAAAGCCCGGAATGGTGTAGCCCATCTCCTCATAAAAGCCGTGGTAGCGGAAGCGCCGCAGCACTTTGCCGTTCCGGATGTGCCGCACAAAGGCATTGGGGGCCTGCAGCTGCTGCGCGGTGGGCGTGCGGGCGTAGCCCTCCATGCCATCGGCAAAGCGCACGAGGTGGGCTTTGCCGGGCGCATACACCACCAGCACGGTGCTGTCGGTGAGGAAGGAAGCGCCCACCAGCTCGGCATCGAGGCGCTCGAAGCGCATGGGCGGCCGGCCGGGCCGCAGCAGCTCCGACGCCGTGAGCAGGGCCGAGCCGTCGGGCGAGAGCGCGGGCTCGCACTCGGGGCCGCCGCCGGGGCCGCGGCCCTCGCTCAGGCGCAGCACGTTGCCGGCCAGGTCGAGCAGCAGCACCACCTGGGCGCCCACGTCGCTGTCGGGCACCATAAAGTCGAGGGTAAACACCAGCGCGCCCAGCGCCCGGCTGTAGCCCAGGTACTGGGGCTGGTAGGCCTCGCTCTCCGTCACAATATCAGGCCCGGCCTTCTTAAAAAAAGCGGCCTTGCGCAGCTGCCGCCGGAACAGCTGCTGGCCGCTCTGGTCGCGCAGCGTCAGGGTATAATGGCCTTCGAAGCCGCGCACCTTCTCCAGGTGGCCGGGCGTTTCCTCGTAGGTGGCCGTGAGGCGGTGGGTCGAGTCGGTTTCGGCCTCCAGCAGCAGGTGGTGGGGCTGGCCGTTGAGCAGCACCAGCGTGTCGGTGGCCACGGGCGGGGCCCAGCCGGGAATCTCGGGCGGCGGCTTGGGCCGGGCCACGGGCACCGGCGCGGCCGGCGGCACGGCGGGCACG
>NZ_BAAGWC010000036.1:0-37915 GCF_054780555.1 Hymenobacter daeguensis | reverse complement strand
TCAGCCGCCTCAAGCAGTTTCGGCGGGTGGCCACCCGGTATGACAAATTGGATGCGCATTTTTTGGCCTTTATTCACCTGGCCGCAACCGTCCTTTGGTTGCGTGACTGTTAACACTTCCTAGAATGGTTTCAGGTTTCAATCTTATTCATCCTATTTCTCATGTCTCATAATCTCACCTCTCCAAAGTCTGATTAATTGAAAAACACCTGGTACTGCAGCACCACGGCGCTGTTGCGGGCATCGGCCCGGTTGGTGCCGTCGGCGTGGAGGCTGTACACGGGGCGGTTCTGGTAGCTGACGGTGAACTTGGAGCCCTGGCCGTTGAGCAGCCAGTTCACGCCGGCATCGAGGTAGTGCAGGTCGTCGGCGAGGCGCTTGTAGGAGGCGTATTGGTAGCTCACGTAGGGCATGAAGGTGGTGCTGCCCAGCAGGTTTTCGCGGAATTTATAGCCCAGCTGCCCATAGAGCACGTTGCCTGTGCCAAACAGCGGCACGGCGTTGCCGAAGGTATTGCCCGCGCCGGGCACCTGCGTGCCGGCCGCCTTGGTGCTGATGCCGTTGGCGGGGTTCATGGGGCCGGTGTAGCGGAGGTAGCCGGGGCCGTAGTCGAGGTGCATGGCCAGGGCGTAGAAGCTGATGCTGGCCGCGCCCTTGGCCGTGTCGAGCGGGGCGTCGTAGAACAGGTCGACGGCCACCTGCTTCATGGCTTGGGTGAGGGTGTCGGGGCTGCCGGCGTTGCGGTACCACATGGCCTCGGGCTGCACAATGAAGCCGGCGCCCACGTTCAGCACGTTTTTCTGGCCCAGGTAGGTGCCGGCGTTGTAGGCCGTGAGGTTGCTTTCCTGGTCCCGGAACTGGTACATGAAGTAGCCCTGGTACTGCGCCTTGGGCGGCCGGCCCGAAAACGTGGCGAAGGGGTTGATGGGCGCGTTGGCCACCAGCAGCGGGTCGGACACGGCCACGCGGTAGTCGAGCTTACCCAGCTTGCCCTTGGCGTAGAGGCTCAGCTTGCGGCCAAACTGGTCGTTCACGTCGTTGGTGGTTTCGGCCACCAGCGGCAGGTCGATGCCCATGATGCTGCCCACCGACGAGGCCGTGAGGCGCGAAAGGCCGTTCCAGGCGCCCAGGCCGGCGCCCAGCGAGAGGTGCTTTTTCACTACCGCGTATTCGCCCACGGCATCGTGCAGGAAGAACCCGGTTTTCGGCGCAGAGTCGTAGCCGAAGTTATTGATGCCAATCTGCGAGTAGATGAACACGCGGTCCGTGAGCTGGCCGTAGAACTGGATGCGGAACCGCCGGATGCCGATGTCGAAGGTATTGGGCTTGGCGTAGCCATTCACCAGCGTGCCTGGGTTACTTTGGTTGTAGCGCGCCCACACCTGGTTGAAGAGCGTGAATTTGACGTAGTGGCTGCCGTCGGGGTTCAGCGTCAGCTTGCCGTCTTTCAACGTTTGGGCGGAGGCCAGCAAGGGCATCGCCGTGAGGAACAGGGCGAATGCGGGGCGTAAGTATTGCTTCATGAAGCTCGTAGAGGAAGGAGATGGGAAGGCGTGGACTGCTGCGATTGCGCCAGCATCGTTTTGCCCGCGCCGTTTGGGTGGATAAAGGGAAGCCTATTCAATGGCTTTTGCTTCTACGACTTGCCAGGTATTCGCTTTAGGGGTTTTTGATAAGTGTAGTTCAAATTGCCTGTACTTATTCTGGCCTTTTGCAACCAGGTTCAATACCCCTTCGCCCTGCTCACCTTCTGAGTTGATTGTCGTGTTTACTTCTCCTTCAGAAAACAGCACAACTCCGGATACAGGCCCGACTTCACTCCTGACTTGCTCGTTGGTTTTCAGGTAGGTTGAGGCGGCTTCAAAAGCGTCGCTAAACACGAAAGCGCCAAAAACAATGAGCCTGATAATCAGCAGAAACACAAGCACGAAGACGATACCCTTTTCAATAACAGCACCCGTCTTTTGGCTCGACTTTGCATCAATCCGATTGAGCAAAAAGCTGATGGCCCCGAGCAGCAATAAAAACCAGCCAACGACCCCGCTTTCCCAAAAGAAATAGATATTAGCAGCGCGACATATGTAGTCATACGCTACCAAAATACCTCCCGCTACAAGCAGCAATCTGGTCGTCGTACTTACTTGGGATAGCAAGGTATTTTGCGGCTTAAAGGTCATCGACAGGTTTCTACGCTAATTCCTCACACCTGAATCACGCCCACATTGTACGCCTTCTCAATCGGCGCATGGTTGGCCGCCGCAATGCCTTCCGAAATCACTTTGCGGGTTTCCAGCGGGTCAATCACGGCATCGACCCAGAGGCGGGCTGCCGCGTAGTAGGGCGAGAGCTGCTCTTCGTAGCGGGCCTTGATGCGGTCGAGCAGCTCCTTTTCGGCTTCGGGGGTGATGACTTCGCCCTTGGCTTTGAGGCTGGCCACCTGGATTTGCAGGAGGGTGTTGGCCGCCGCCGCGCCGCTCATCACGGCCAGTTGGGCGGTGGGCCAGGCCACGATGAGGCGCGGGTCGTAGGCCTTGCCGCACATGGCGTAGTTGCCGGCCCCGTAGCTGTTGCCCACGATGACCGTGAATTTGGGCACCACCGAGTTGCTCATGGCATTCACCATCTTGGCGCCGTCCTTGATGATGCCGCCCTGCTCGCTCTGGCTGCCCACCATGAAGCCCGACACATCGTGCAGAAACACCAGCGGGATGCGCTTCTGGTTGCAGTTCATGATGAAGCGCGCCGCCTTATCGGCCGAGTCGGAGTAGATGACGCCGCCCATCTGCATGCCGGTTTTCTTGCTCTTCACAATCTTGCGCTGGTTGGCCACAATGCCCACCGCCCAGCCATCAATGCGCGCCAGCCCGCAGATGAGCGTCTGGCCGTACAAGTCCTTGTAGGGCTCAAACTCCGAGTTATCAACCAGGCGGCTGATGATGTCCATCATGTCGTAGGGCTTCACGCGGTCGGCGGGCAGCAGGCCGTAGATTTCCTGCTCGCTGAGGGCCGGCTTGGCCGGGGCCACGCGGCTGAAACCGGCCGATGCCTGCCCGCCCATCTTGTCGAAGATGTTGCGGATGTGGGTGAGGCATTCCTCGTCGGTGTCGAACTTATAGTCCGTCACGCCCGAGATTTCGGAATGCATGCTCGCGCCGCCCAGCGCCTCGTTGTCGATGGTTTCGCCGATGGCGGATTTCACCAGATACGAGCCCGCCAGGAACACCGAGCCCGTGCCGTTCACAATCATGGCTTCGTCGGACATGATGGGCAAATAGGCGCCACCGGCCACGCACGGCCCCATAATGGCCGAAATCTGCACGATGCCCATGCTGCTCATCACCGCGTTGTTGCGGAAGATGCGGCCGAAATGCTCTTTATCCGGAAAAATCTCGTCCTGCATGGGCAGGTACACCCCGGCAGAATCGACGAGGTAAATAATCGGCAGCTTGTTTTCGATGCTGATTTCCTGGGCCCGCAGGTTTTTCTTGGCCGTGATGGGAAACCAGGCGCCGGCCTTCACGGTGGCATCGTTAGCCACCACCACGCACTGCCGCCCCTGCACGTAGCCGATGACGACCACCACGCCGCCACCGGGGCAGCCGCCCTCCTCCTTGTACATGCCTTCGCCAGCAAAGGCCCCGATTTCAACCTGGGCCGCGCCCTTATCGAGCAGGAATTCAATCCGTTCGCGGGCCGTCATTTTGCCCTTGGCTTTATGGGCTTCGATGCGCTTTTCGCCACCGCCGAGGGCTACTTTGGCCAGTTTCTGGCGGAGGTTGAAGCTAAGCTGTTTGAGTTGGTCTTCGTTGCGGTTGAACTCGACGTTCATAAGGAAGCGGGGTGGGATTTGATGGGTGGGAGCACAAAAAAATCCGCCCGGGGGCGGATTTCAAAGGTACGGCAGGTTTGAACGTTGGGACTTTCATCTGTCATCCTGAGCGCAGCGAAGGACCTTCTCACGCCTGAACAACTAACGCCCGAACGCGCTAAAGTCCTTCGCTGCGCTCAGGATGACCGACGGTTGAGTTACTTTATCGTCGTTTTCTTTTCCGTTTCCACCACGCTGCCGTTGGGCTTGGTCGTGGTGGTTTCCACCTCGGTTTTCTTCTTGCCGCCGCCGCCGCCAAATACCGAGAAATGCACGTAGCGCTTGGGGTTGGCCTTGAGGTCGGTCAGCAGCTCGTTGGAGCTGGCGGTGGTAGCCGCCAGGTTGTTGTAGAGCGTGGAGTCGTGCAGTAGCTTGCCCATCGAGCCCTTTTGGTCGCTCAGTGCCGTGTTGAAGCTTTGCACCGTCACTTGCGCATCGGCCAGGGTGGCGTTGAGGCGGCGCAGGGCCGGGCCCACGGGGGCGCTTTTCAGCGAATCGGAGAGCTGGCCGAAGTTCACGGCAATCTTATCGAGCTTGCCGGTGGTCTTGTTCAGGGCCGTGCTCATCTGGGCCAGGTTGCGGGTGATGAGGGCAATGTTGGCCTGGTTGGCCACGATGAGCTTTTGCAGCGCCTCGGTGCTCTGCCGGGCACCTACCAGCGTGCCCTGAATGTTGGTCTGGGCATCCTTGTTGAGGAAGCCGTTGATGTGGGCCAGTGTGGCGCTCACCGTATCGAGCACGGGCAGGGCTTTGGCCTGGAAAGCGTCGGCAATGCTGGAGGGCGTCACGGTACGGATTTCCTCACCGCCGGTGTAGTTCTTCGAGTTGCGGCCCAGCGTAAGGGTAATGGCCTTCGAGCCCAGCAGCGACCCGCCGAGGCTGGCCGTGGTGGAGTCGCCCACCACCACGTTTTTGTCGAGCTCCAGGGCTACGCGCACGCTGTTGCCTTTGTCGGGCTGCAGCTCCATGCTCTTCACCTGGCCTACCTTGATGCCGTTGAGGGCCACCAGCGCGCCCACATTCAGGCCATCGACCCGGGGGTAGGTGGCGTAATAGGTATGGTCGGAGGAGAGGACGTTGCTGCCGCGCAGAAAATTGTAGCCAATAATGAGGGCGGCAATGGCAACGATGGTCAGCAGGGCTACTTTTATTTCTTTAGACACGAGAAGTGAATGAGTGGATGAGTGAATGAGGAATGGGTGGTTGAGCGAAGAAACTTTTGGGGCGAAGCGCGTATGCGGGACATAACAAACCATTCACCCATTTAGCTATTCACTCATTCAGCCATTGGGCTAGCCGCCCTCCAGCTCGCGCTTGTACTCGCGGAAGGCCCGGTAGATACCTGCGGCCATATACGATTGGTTGGCTTTATCGTTGAGGTATTTCTCCTCCGTGGGATTCGTGAGGAAGCCGGACTCGATGAGCACCGACGGCATGGTCGATTTCCAAAGCACGATGAAGCCGGCTTGTTTCACGCCCCGGCTGGGCCGGCTCACGGTGGTGCGCAGCTGTTTATCGACGCGCTGGGCAAAGCGCAGGCTGTTGGTGATGTAGGCCGACTGAAACAGTGAGAACAGAATGTGCGACTGCGGCGAGCGGGGGTCGAAGCCGTCGTAGCGTTTCTGGTAGTCCTTTTCCTGCAGAATTACCGAGTTTTCGCGCTGGGCCACGCCCAGGTTGGCGGTGGTTTTGTGCAGGCCCATGGTCCAGACTTCGGTGCCGTGGCTCTGGCTGGGGCCGGCATTGCAGTGAATGGAGATGAACAGGTCGGCGTGGTTGCGGTTGGCAATGGCGGCCCGCTCGTCCAGCTCCACAAACACGTCGGTTTTGCGGGTGTAAATCACCTTCACGTCGGGCATGTTTTCCTTAATCTGCTTGCCCAGGGCCAGAATCAGGGCCAGGGCCACGTCGGCCTCGCGGGCGCTGGCCCCGGAGCAGCCCCGGTCCTTGCCGCCGTGGCCGGCATCGAGCACCACGGTGCGCAGGCGGTAGCGGTAGGGCGACGCCGCTCCGGCCGAATCGGCGCTGAGCTGCGTGGAATCAGTAGCGGTTTGCGCCGCTGCGTTGCGCTCCCCGCTGCCGGCGCCCAGCAAAAGCAGGGCCATGCCGGCCCAGGTGACAATAATCCGCACGTTGTTCGTTGAAGGGGCGGTAGCGACCTGCTACCTTTGTAGAAGCCCCAAAAGTAAACGATTTAACTGCTACTATACTTTGCCTGTTTGGTTTGGCCTTCGTTCCGAAGCCGGGTTCCGGCCCCGAACGCCCCGCCCGAAACGGACGGGAGCCTGCTCCGGCCTGCCGGTGCTCTTCCTTTTGCTACTGCTTTTCGGCGCGGCTGATGTGGCCTGGGGCCAGGCCGTAACGCCCAAACCCAAAACGGCGCGCAAGGCCAAAATTCAGGCCCGCAAGGCGCGGGCGGCAGCCATTCGCGCCGCCCCCACCCGGCCCGATACGGCCTCGGCTACGCCCACCGTGCGGCCGGTGCCGGTGGCCAAGCCCGGCCAGCGCGCCGGCAGCGCCCCCACCCCGCCGGTGCGCAACATCTCGGTGGACCCGCGCGACCCCGTGGGGCCGCCGCCGCCCGGCGTGCGCAACACCGGGCAGTCGCGCATTCCCGGGGCCTCGCGCAAGGCCGTGCCCGATACCCTGGCGCCCGCCGGCCCATCGGGCAACCTGGCCACCGACACCACCGGCCTGGTAAATGGCGTGCGCGGCTCGAAGGACTCGCTGCAGATTGCCGCCCGGCCCAAGGGCCAGATTACGACCACCATCACCTACGCGGCCAAGGACTCAATCCAGTTCGATGTGACGCAGAAAATAGCGCGCCTGTACGAGAATGCCGGCGTGAAATACGGTGACACCGACCTGAAGGCCGCCCTCATCACGGTGAACTATGGCAACAACACCATGCAGGCCAACGGCCGCACCGATTCGCTGAAGCACAGGGTAATCGGCAAGCCCGTGCTGGTAGACAAAGGCTCGAAATATGAGGCCGGCAGCATTGCCTACAACTTCAAGAGCAAGAAGGCAAAGGTGACCGATGCCGTGACCACCCAGGGCGATGCCTACGTGGGGGCCACCACCATCAAGCGCCTGCCCAACGGCGAAATCAACGGCCTGATGGGCCGCTACACCACCTGCAACCTGGAGCACCCGCACTTCTACATTCAGGCCAAGAAAATGAAGGTGATTCCGGGCGAGAAAGTGGTCACGGGGCCGTTCAACCTGGTGATTGGCGACATTCCCACACCGCTGGGCTTTCTGTTCGGCTTCTTTCCGATGCCGAACAAGAGCCGGGGCTCGGGCATTCTGATTCCGACCTTCGGGCAGGCCGCCGACCGGGGCTACTACCTCACCAACGGCGGCTACTACTTTGCGCCGAACGACTACATCGGCGTGCGCCTGACGGGCGACATCTATGCCGGCAACGCGCAGAAATTCGGCGGCTTCGGGGCCACGGCCGACATTACGTATCTGAAGCGCTACACCTACCAGGGCAACTTCAACCTGCGCTTCACCAACCGGCCCATCAGCCCCACCTACAACGGCGACGCCGTGGGCGTGGGCGTGCCCTCCATTCAGCCGCCCGACCAGAACTCCTTCTGGGTGACCTGGAACCACACGCCCGTGGCCAAGCCCGGCGGCGGCCGCTTCACGGCCAGCGTGAACGCGGGCACGAGCAGCTACAACAAAATCAACAGCCTCGATGCCCGGCGCTACCTGTCCACACAGTTCAGCTCCAGCATCAGCTACTCGAAGCAGATTCGCAACTCGCCCATCAACTACGACATCAAGATGAGCCAGAGCCAGGGCACCGATGGCACCATGGTGTTTACCTTGCCCGACATCAGCGTGGGCGTGGCCCGGCAGTACCCGTACCAGTGGTTTGGCATTCAGCCGGGGGCGGGCGGCAAAATCGGGGCCAGCACCTACGAGCAGTTCACCATCAGCTACAACCTCACGGCCCGCAACGAGTTTACGAACGTGATTGCGGCCCGCTCGCTCAGCAACGGCCTGCCCCTGCTCGGCGGCACCACCGACCAGGTCCGCATTCCCTTCAGCAACCTGAGCCAGCTGCTGCGCAATTCCCGCAACGGCATCCAGAACCAGTTCGGCATCGGGCTGGGCTCCTACACGCTGGCCCAGCATTTCAAGGTCAACCCGTCGGTGTCGTACAGCAACGTACTCTATGCGCAGAAGCTGACCTACCGCTTCAGCCCCGTGGCCCAGGCCGTGCGCGTCGATACGACCTACGGCTTCAACAGCATCAGCGCTTACTCGGCGGCCGTGAGCGTGAACACGGCGTTCTACGGCACCATTGTGCGCAAGGGCACGCACAAGATTCAGGCCATCCGGCACAAGGTCACGCCCAGCGTCAGCTACAATATCTCGCCCGATTTCACCAAGCGCAGCAGCGTGTACCCGCAGGGCGAAAATGTTCTGCTCGGTCTGACCGACCAGTTTGGGCGGATAATCAACCCCAACGACCCCAACCCCGACATTGCCAAGGCCAACCGCGCCATCCTCAACCGCTACGCCTTCAACAGCTACAACAACTTCATTTACGGGGCGCCCGGCGGGGCGGCGCAGAGCCAGATTTCGTTCAGCCTTCAGAACTCGGTGGAGATGAAAATCCGCGACTCGAAGGACACCACCGGCCTCAACCCCTTCAAGAAATCCAGCCTCATCGATGGCCTCGATTTCAACATGAGCTACAACTTCGCGGCCGAAACCCTGCGCCTCTCGCCGCTGAACGTCAACTTCCGCACCCAGGTGGCCCGCAAGCTCAGCCTCAACAGCACCGCCAGCTTCGAGCCCTACCAGCGCGACGCCAGCGGCCGCATCATCAACAAGTACCTGTTTGAGTCGGACCCGCGCAAGCTGCTGCGCCTGGCCACGGCCAGCTTTGGCGCTACCTACGCCTTCAACCCCACCAGCGGCAAGAAAAAGAGCGTGGTGAAGCGCGCCGTGGCCCCCAGCAACGACCCCACCCTGGGCACCGTGGGCGGCCCCAACTACTACGCCGACTACGTGGACTTCGACATTCCGTGGGAGCTGAACCTGACCTACGCGGCCGGCTACAGCACCGCCACCACCCCTCTGACCCAGGCCTATATCGACGCCAATGGCCGCCCGCCCATCTTGGCCCTGAACACCGTAGGGGCTACCGGCTCGGTAAAGCTCACCGACAACCTGCGCGTGACTTATAACCTGGGCTACGACTTCGTGTCGCAAACCGTGACCTACCCCAACCTGGGCATTTTCCGCGACCTGCACTGCTGGCAGGTCAATGCCACCTGGATTCCGTTTGGCATCACCAAGGGCTACAACTTCACCATCGCGGCCAAGAGCAGCCTGCTCCAGGATTTGAAGCTGAACCGCAACCGCTACGCCCAATATCAATAAACCAAGAACAGAACCGCACAGAGAGTAATACAGCCCATTGGGCTGGTATTCATTCGGGTTCGTCGCCGTTCCCGGCGCAGGCAGTTTCGCTTCTCTTTCTTTGAAGCTGCATCCTGTTTTTCTGCTGCCATGTCCCCGTTCTTTCTTCGCGTCCTGCTTGCCGCCGACGCCAGCCAACAAGCCCGTTTTTGGGAGCAGGGCCTGCGCGATGCAGGCCATGAAGTGGTGGCCGTAGCGCCCCAGGGCGAGACAGCCCTGCGCGCCGCCCGCCTGCTACACCCCGATATCGTCGTGGTTGGCACGCCCCTGCTCAGCGACCTCGACAGCGCCACCCTGGCCACGGCGCTGCAAGCCGACGCGCTGCTGGTCGTGCGCGTGACCGAGCCGGCCGAGCTCATGGACCTGCTGGCCCAGCAGATGGCCCGCCGGGCCGCCGAGTCGGGGGAGTGAGTGCGACGAAAGGCTGGTCATTTTTATTGCCCCTGCGCTTCGGCCAGGGGCTTTTTGCGGCCCTTGTGCAGGGGCCGAAGCCGCTGGATAACGAAATTGTTGCCAGCTTTGCCCCGTCAAACGGCACCTCCACTCTGCAACCAAGCCCCATGTCCCAGCACAAGGAAGTTAAACTCGTTACCACCCACCAGATGCTGGCCATGAAGCAGCGGGGGGAAAAAATCTCCATGCTCACGGCCTACGACTACTCCATGGCCCAGATTCTGGACGGCGCGGGCGTCGATGTGCTGCTCGTGGGCGACTCGGCCTCCAACGTCATGGCCGGCCACGAAACCACCCTGCCCATCACCCTCGACCAGATGATTTACCACGCCCAAAGCGTGGTGCGCGCCGTGAAGCGCGCCTTCGTGGTGGTGGATTTGCCCTTCGGCTCGTACCAGGGCAACTCCAGCGAGGCCCTGCGCTCGGCCATTCGCATCATGAAGGAATCGGGCGGCCACGGCATCAAGGTCGAAGGCGGGGCCGAGATTAAGGACAGCATCACGCGCATCCTCACGGCCGGCATTCCGGTCATGGGTCACCTCGGCCTCACGCCGCAGTCCATCTACAAATTCGGCACCTACACCGTGCGCGCCAAGGAAGAAGCCGAAGCCCAGAAACTGCTCGAAGACGCCCGCCTGCTCCAGGAAATCGGCTGTTTTGGGCTGGTGCTTGAAAAAATTCCCGCCGCCCTGGCCAGGCAGGTAGCCGAAGAGCTGACCATTCCCGTCATCGGCATCGGCGCCGGCCCCGATGTGGATGGCCAGGTGCTGGTGGTGCACGACATGCTGGGCCTCACCAAGGAATTCAAGCCCCGCTTCCTGCGGCGCTACGCCGAGCTGCACGATGTGATGACCGAAGCCGTACAGCACTACGTGGCCGATGTGAAAAGCCGCGAGTTCCCCAGCAAGGAGGAAGGTTATTAGACAACTGTCATCCTGAACGCAGTGAAGGACCTTATCACGCCAGAACAATTCGTTCGAGCATGACAAGGTCCTTCACTGCGTTCAGGATGACAGCCAACTGCTAATCAATCTACTTTCGCGCAGCTTCGTATCTTCGTCTCACGAAAAGCAAGAGCGGAGCGCCCGGTGAGTGTGGTCTGAACGACGTGCGGTAGCCCCCGAGGGGCCCTGGCCCGCTCCTGCCCATACTCAACCCCGCCCGCAGCACCGCGTGAATCGTCCCAACCTCTGGTCCGAAGGCAGAGAAATTCTGTTCGAAGACAACCATTTGCTCGTCATCAATAAGCCCGCCGGCATCCTCGTGCAGGGCGATGCCACCGGCGACGAGCCCCTCTCCAAAAAAGCCGCCGAATACCTGCGCTTCAAGTACAAAAAGCCCGGCGAAGCCTTTGTGGGCGTGTGCCACCGCATCGACCGGCCGGTGTCGGGCATCGTCATTCTGGCCAAAACCAGCAAGGCCCTGAGCCGGCTGAACGAGATGTTCCGCGACGACAAGATTCACAAAACCTACTGGGCCCTCACCGGCAAGCCGCCCGTGCCCGAAAGCGGCACCCTGGTGCACTGGCTGGTGAAAGACACGGTGCGCAACGTCACCAAGGCCTATCCTACGGCCCACGGCCAGGGTCTGCGCTCCGAGCTGAAGTACGAGCTGCTGGGGCAGGCCGGCAACCGCTACCTACTGCAGGTGAACCCCGTGACGGGCCGCCCGCACCAGATTCGAACGCAGTTGGCTACCGGCCTCAACACGCCCATCGTGGGCGACGTGAAATACGGCTTCATCGCCCCGCTGCCCGACGTGAGCATTGCCCTGCACGCCCGCCAGCTGCAGCTGCAGCACCCCGTCACGAAGGAAGCCATCACCTTCACCGCGCCGCTGCCCGACGCGCCCCACTGGGATGCCGCCCGCGCCTGGGAGCAGTAGCCCCGGCCCCGAAGGTGCAAGATTTTGGCCTTCCTGCACCGAATATCCTCCTGCCTTCGTGCTGGCCGTAATTTTGCGTTAACTCCACTGAACCTAAGCGTCGGCGTTTTGCTTGTGCGGTCAGTTCAGGCTTTGTAACCAATATGGCTATTCTTGTTTTTTTCGTTGCCCACTATTATTTATCGCTGTTCACCCAGACGTTTTACCTGCATCGCTATGCAGCGCATAAAATGTTTACGATGAATAAGTTCTGGGAGAAATTCTTCTTCCTCTTCACCTACATCTGCCAGGGCAGCAGCTTCCTCTCGCCGCGGGCTTACGCGCTGCTGCACCGCATGCACCACGCCTACTCCGACACCGAGCTGGACCCGCACTCGCCGCTGTTTTCGAACAACGCGTTTGACATGATGTGGAAGACCAAGAACATCTACAACGACGTGCTCAACCACAAGCACGACCTGGCCAAGCGTTTCGAGGGCGACATTCCGGAGTGGAATTTCATCGAGAACCTCGGCGACAAGTGGTATTCGCGCCTGGGCTGGGGCACGGCCTACGTGCTGTTCTACATCAACTTTGCTACGGCGTGGTGGCAGTACCTGCTGCTGCCCATCCACTTCCTGATGGGCCCCATCCACGGGGCCATCGTGAACTGGGGCGGCCATAAGTACGGCTACCAGAACTTCGACAACCACGACCACAGCAAAAACACGCTGGCGCTCGATTTCCTGGCCTTTGGCGAGCTGTTCCAGAACAACCACCACAAGCTGCCCATGCGCGTCAATTTCGGCGTGAAGTGGTGGGAGTTCGACCCGACCTACGTCGCCATCTGGGGCCTCGACAAAGTCGGCATCATCAAGGTGAAGCGCAAAAACATGAACCTGAACACGATTTCCAAACAGGCCAGGCCCAAGCGCGAAGCCATGGCGGCCTGACGGCGATAACCTCCACCGTAAGAAGTAGTTGGGGAGAAAGAAGATTTGTCGTTCATTTACGGCATCATCTTCTTTCTCCTCTTTTTTTTTATGAACAAGCTGGTCCGCCTTCTGGCCGTTTTTCTTTTTGCGGTTTCGGCCTCCGCCTTTCGCTCAACCCCTGCGGCCGATGACACGGCCACCGTTTACATTTATCGGGGCGGCCAGTTTATGGGCGCGCTAGCGAATTACGCGGTTTACGTCAACGGTCAGAAAATCTGCAAGCTGAGCAACGAGCGGTACATTGAGTACCACGCCAAGCCCGGCACGCTCAGCATCATGGCCAAAAACGGCGGTGTCGAAGTGTTTAAGAAAGAAACCAGTCTGGAACTGCCCGTTGAGGCAGGCCGCAAATACTACGTCCGCGGCGATATCAAAACCAGCATTACCCGGGCGCGCATGGAGCTTTCGGAAGTGACCGAAAACACTGCCAAGCGCGACATGGCTAAGCTCACCGTCGACAACTGCCAGTAGGGCGCGGGCGGTAGCCGGTTGGCCCAGCCAGCACTTTTTTTGGTGGCGGCTAGCTAATGCGTTGACCAAACGCTACCTTTGCACTCCCAATTTCGGGAAACCCTCACCAGACGCACGAGATGCGTCGCACAACCCCACCGGTTTATGGCAGTTAAAATCCGCCTCGCCCGTCGTGGCCGCAAAAAGGCTTCGACTTACGACATCGTAGTAGCTGACGCCCGCGCTCCGCGCGACGGCCGTTTCATCGAGAAACTCGGCACCTACAACCCCCACACCAACCCCGCCACCATCAACTACGACGCCGACCGCGCGTTCTACTGGATGATGACCGGTGCGCAGCCCACCGACACCGTGCGGGCCATGCTCAGCTACCGCGGCGTGCTCTACCGTCGTCACCTCCAGCTGGGTGTTGATAAGGGTGCCATCACCCAGGAAGTTGCTGACCAGCGTTTTAACGCCTGGAAAGAGGAGAAAGACGCTAAAATCGAAGGCAAGCGCACCGGTCTGGTTGACGCCAAAGCCGACGCCCGCAAAGCTGCTCTCGCCGCCGAAACCAAGGTGAAAGAAGCTCGTGCCGAAGCCCAGCGTCAGAAAGCCGCTGCCCTGCTGGCTGCCAACGCACCCGCTGCTACCGAAGAAGCAACCGAGGCTCCGGCCGAAGAAGCAACTGAAGCAGCTGCCGAGTAGTTTTTAGGCATCTGAAAACCGAAAGCGTTTGGGAGTTGTGAGCCGGTCCGGCTGGCAACTCCCAAACGCTTTTTCGTTCCCCATCCCCCGCCATGACCCTCGACGAAACCTATCAGCTCGGCTATATTCTCAAAACCCACGGCCTGCGCGGCCACGTAGCCGCCCACTTCGATGTGGACGACGTGGCCGATTACCTCAAGCTCAAAAAAGTGTACCTGGCCCCGCCCGGCGCACCTACCAGGCTGGTGGAGCACAAGGTTGAAAAGGTACAGGCCCAGTCCGGTGCCCGCGTACTGCTGAAGCTCCACGGCATCGACCGTATTGAGGATGCCGAACCCCTGCGCGGCTCACAGCTTTACCTGCCTTTGGCCGAGCTGCCAGCGCTGGAAGAAGACCAGTTCTACTTCCACGATGTTATTGGCTTCACCGTGGTTGATGAAAATCTGGGGCCGCTGGGCACCGTGGAAAATTTCTACGAGCTGCCCCAGCAGGACATGCTGGCCATGCGCTACCAGGGCCAGGAAGTGCTGATTCCGGTGGTGGATGAGCTCGTGAGCCACGCCAACCAAGAGAAGAAGGAGATTTACGTGAACCTGCCCGACGGCTTGCTTGATGTGTACCTCAAGCCCTCGTCCCGCGACAAGGAGGAGCCCGACGAGTTCGACGAAGCGTAGTGGCGCGGGCTTTCAGCCCGCGAGTGCACGAACCCCGAATTGACTAATTCGCGGACCAAAAATCCGCGTAACTGCTATGAGAATCGACATCCTCACCTGCCTGCCGGAGCTGCTGGCAAGCCCATTTGCGCACTCCATTGTGAAGCGGGCGCAGGACAAGGGCCTGGCCGAAATCCACGTGCACCAGCTGCGCGACCGGGCCATCAACAAGCACGGCCAGATTGACGATTTCGTGTTTGGTGGCGGAGCCGGCATGGTGCTGCGCGTAGAGCCCATTGCCGCCTGGATGGATGAGTTGATGGCCGAGCGCACTTACGACGCCGTCATCTACCTCACGCCCGACGGCGAAACCCTGCGCCAGCCGCTGGCCAACCGCCTCTCGCTCATGCAGAACATCATCATGCTCTGCGGCCATTACAAGGGCATCGACGAGCGAATCCGTCAGACCTACATCACCCACGAAATCAGCGTGGGTGACTACGTGCTGAGCGGTGGCGAGCTGGGCGCGGCCATTCTGGTCGATGCCGTGGTGCGCCTGCTGCCCGGCGTGCTGGGCAACGAGGAATCGGCCTTGTCCGACTCTTTTCAGGACGATTTGCTGGCTCCGCCCATCTACACGCGCCCGGCCGAATGGCGCGGTCAGGCCGTGCCGGAAATCCTGCTGTCGGGCAATACGCCTAAAATCGAAGAGTGGCGACACGAGCAGGCACTGGCCCGCACGCAGGCTCGCCGGCCCGATTTGCTTACTTAGAACCCGCTTTCCCCTGCTCTTCTTTAGAATTAACAGCAAATCAGCGAACAAGCTGAGGCATGTTCTACAAACTGCTTGCTAACCTCAACGGAAAGCGCTATCTTTGCGCTCCGTTTCGATAAAATACTAATTCCCGACGGCGGCGCCGTCTTTCGCAATTTTCTCAGCCATGAGCGTACTACTTGACTTTATCCAGGCCGAATCGCAGGAGCGCCGCGCCAGCTTTCCCGACTTTGCCGCCGGCGACACGATTAACGTGCACGTAAAAATCCGCGAGGGCAACAAGGAGCGCATCCAGCAGTTCCAGGGCGTGGTGCTGCAGCGCCGCAACCCCAGCTCGAACGGCGAAACGTTCACCGTTCGCAAGATTTCGAACCAAATCGGCACCGAGCGCATCTTCCCCCTGCTGTCGCCCAACATCGACAAAATCGAGGTAGTGCGTCGCGGTAAAGTACGTCGCGCCCGTCTGTTCTACCTGCGCGGCCTGTCGGGCAAGCAGGCTCGTATCAAAGAGCGTCGCCTGAACGTAGCTGCCAAAGCGTAAGCTTTAGCGCACCCATCGGGTTGCCAACCATAAAAAAAGCCGGCCCCATGCGTGGGGCCGGCTTTTTTAGCTTAGTCCTTAGTTACCGGGAATTAGTGCGAAGACATATCCTGCGGCACGTTGCCATCGGGTGTGGTGGCACCGCCTTTAAGCTGCTGCGCTACCGCCGTGAGCACTTCGCCCAGCTTCGCAACGCGGGGCGCGGTATTGCCTTCAGCAAAGTTAGCGGCCTGCGTAGTGGCGGTGCCCAGGCGAGCCAGTAGCGGGGCAATGGTATCCACATCCAGCGTGCCGCTGCCGAAGTGAGCTTTCAGCGCCTGCAAATCGACCACCAACTGATGAAAAGCGGGGTTGTTGGCTGCTTTCAGGTCCTCAATCCAGCGCTGGAAATGATTATCGAGGCCGGCGCGGTCGGCTTCCTGCGTCAGGTCGCCGGTTAGCAGGTGAATGGCGCTGTCGAGGTGTACCTGGTGTTGAACTTCGGTCTTTTCCATGGATGGGTGGGTTTGGTAAGTGGCTGATTAAATGCAGCCTGCTTTACCAAACGTAGTTCCGGCTGTGGGGTTGGTGCCGCGGGCCAAATAAAAAGCCCGGCCGAAACGGCCGGGCTTTTTATTTGCAACCGGAAGAGGTTCGATTACTCAATCTTGTTCATGCGGTCTTTCACGGCTTCGAGGGCCACGCGCATGTTCACAATGTCGCCCCGGGCAGCTTCCTGCTCTTTCAGGTTCAGGTCGATGAGGTTGTTGAACTGCTGAAGTTCAGCCGCGTTGGCAGCCAGCATCTGCTGGATTTCGATTTTGCGGGCCTTGTTCTTTTCGATGTCCTTCTTGATGTTGTTGGCTTTTTCGATAACGGCCATGTGGTTATTCTGCGAGGCTACCAAGGCGCGCTCAGCCTCGGCAATCTGTGACACCAGGTCTTCGCGGTACATCATGCGGGCGAAGTCCTTCAGGTACTTCTCGGCCGATTTCCACTGCACCGGCGTGGCGTCTTTGCCGAGGTAGGCGTTGCCGAGGTCGATGCTCCACCACACGGTGGTGCCGGTGGGCGTAGCATCCACTTTGCTGATAACGCGGATGGGGTTAGGTGCAATTTCTTCGATTACAACGCCGTCCAGCGTGATGACGCCTTTGTTGTTCTTCACCTTGCTGCCGAACTTGTCGTTCAGCTGTTTCAGCCAGGAAGCTTCCACCTTGCGGTTGTCGAGCTGCATGCTCACCTGCTGGCCTTTACGGGGGATGCTATTGATGGACTTATCTGCCTCATCAACAGGGGATTTCTGTGCATAAACGCCCAGGGATGCCAGGCATACAAGGAATAGAATGAGTAAGCTACGTTTCATGGTAATAACAACTAATGAGAGCGTTAGGAGAAGACGATTAAAATGCGGTGGGGTAAGGGTCCGTTGTCCGGCTTTTCAAATTTAGGACCTTTATTCTATCCAACTTCTGCCCGCGCCAACTTTTTTTTGCAATAAGCCTGCTTTTGTTCTTTTAATCCAATTGTCAATCTTTTTAATTCTACAAAATTTTTATTGTCAAAAATTTATAGCCGATGATTTTGCGCTTCGTGACGTAACAAAGAAGCCGCAAAACAGGTTGTAGCCACTTATGCGAGTAACCATTTGCCGTACCGAGCACTTTAACGCTGCCCACCGCCTGCACAACGCCGCTTGGGACGATGCAGAAAACCAACGCGTGTTTGGCAAGTGCAACAACCCGCACTATCATGGCCATAATTATAATTTGCTGGTGCGGCTGACCGGTGAAGTCGACCCCGAAACGGGCTATGTTTACGACCTCAAACGATTGAGTGACCTGCTTAAGCAGGAAGTGCTGAGTCGCTACGACCATCGCAACCTGAACCTCGACACGGCGGAGTTCAAGAACCTCAACCCCACGGCCGAAAACATAGCCGTGGTAATTTGGCAGCGCCTGCGTCCGCACCTGGACGCGGACCTTGCGCTTTCGGTCACGCTTTATGAAACGGACCGTAACTTTGTAGAATATCATGGATAACCCTTCCGGCCCGGCTTCGGCTACCGATGCCCACTTGCCTGCGGGCTTGCGCACGCCGCTTCGCGACGATGCTTTCACTCGTTCTGAAGAAGACAAGATTGTGGCCATCAGCGGCCATTTTGAGGCCATTATGCGCGAGTTGGGCCTCGACCTGACCGATGACAGTCTGGCGGGCACGCCGCGCCGCGTGGCCAAGATGTACGTGCAGGAATGGTTTAAGGGCCTCGACCCGAAAAACCGGCCCGATGTGCGCCTGTTTGAAAACCGCTACGACTACCACCAGCTGCTGGTGGAGCGCGACATTACGCTGTTTTCGTGCTGCGAGCACCACTTTGTGCCGATTATCGGGAAGGCCCATGTGGCGTATCTGCCGGGCAGCCACGTGGTGGGCCTGAGCAAGCTGAACCGGGTGGTGCAGTACTATGCCCGCCGCCCGCAGGTGCAGGAGCGCCTCACGCGCCAGATTTCGGAGGAGCTGAAGCAGAGCCTGGGCACCGACGACGTGGCCGTGCTCATCGAGGCCGACCATTTGTGCGTGATGAGCCGGGGCGTGAACGATACCAGCAGTTCGACGCTGACCAGTGAGTATAGCGGCCGCTTTGCAACGGATGAGGCGCTGCGCGGCGAGTTTCTGCGCCAAATCGGCAAGTAGCGGTTAATGATTAGTGGATAATGGTTAATGTTGTTCGTTCGTACGATTAACCAACAGTGCATCGAAACCGATTAATCATTGACCGCTCACCACTAATCCTTAAACATGAAGGTTCTCATTACCGGCGGCACCGGGCTTATTGGTTCCCGTTTGGCCGAAATGCTGATTGATAGCGGCTACGAAGTGGCCTTGCTGAGCCGGGAGCCCGCTAAAAACAGCCACTTCCAGAGCTTTCGCTGGGACCCGCAGGCGGGGACGATTGACGAGGCGGCAGTGCCTTATGCCGATTACATCGTGAGCCTGGCCGGGGCCAGCGTGAGCGACGGCAAATGGACGGATGAGCGCAAGCACGACATAATGACCAGCCGGCTGGGCGGGCTGGCGCTGCTGGTGCGCGAGCTGGCCAAGCCCGGCCACCACGTACAGGCCGTGATTTCGGCGTCGGCCATCGGGATTTACGGGGATGCCGGCGACCAGCTGGTGACCGAGGAAACGCCCCCGGCGCTGCCAACCAACGATTTTCTGGCCGATGTGGCGAACCAGTGGGAACTGGCGGCCGCGCCCATTGCGGCGCTGGGCATCCGGACGGTGATTCCGCGCATTGGCGTGGTGCTGAGCACGGCGGGCGGGGCCCTGCCCCAGATTGCCAAGCCGGTGAAGCTGGGCGCGGGCGCAGCGCTGGGCAGCGGCAAGCAATACATGTCCTGGATTCACCTGGACGACATCTGCCGCCTGTTCATCGCCATGCTGGAAGACCCGGCCTGGCGCGGCACCTACAACGCGGTGGCCCCCTACCCTGCCACCAACCAGGCCTTCACGGAAGTGCTGGCCGAGGTGCTGCACCGCCCGCTGATACTACCCAAAGTGCCGGCCTTCGGCCTGAAGCTGGCCATGGGCGAGATGAGCGAGATTGTGCTGGCTTCGCAGCGCGTGAGCGCCCAAAAGGTATTGGCGCAGGGCTTCACGTTTGAGTATCCGAAGCTGCGGGAGGCGCTGGAGGCGCTGTACGCGGCGGAGTAGCGTTCCGACGACTCCGGTGCGGCATCCGACGGCTCCAGAAGCTTGCCGATGGCTCCGGCGGGGGAGCCGCTGCCTCCGGCAACTCTTCCGATTGCCCCGGCAACTCTTCCGATTGCCCCGGCGGACGTTCCGATGGCTCCGGCGCGGCATCCGGCAGTTCTGGAAGCCCGTCGATTGCCTTCGTTGAGCAAGCATTTACTCCACCTGCCCGAGATTCGGTCTAGCTGTGTGTTTGTAACTTGGGACCCTGAGTCTGTTCCAAGTAATGCGCTATGTATGGCCTCTAAAGTGAATTTCATCATCGTCCAGCCCTTGCTTTCACGCAAAGCATTTCTTCAATTACTAGCGGAGGAATTCCCTGAAATCGCGGAGGAAGTACTTGATGAGGATTACACCGGGCTCATCCATTTGCAGGTAAGCTGCATGGCAAGGTATGCCAACTTGCTTATCCAAAATGGTCGATTTGATGCATTGGAAAAGCTTTTCAGCTTTTTCCATAGCGTAGTCAAGAAAGTGGATAGCTCTACTGAAAACGCACTTTACGTTTCCTTCCTGGAGCATGTGGACATGGATGGGGATTCTGAGAAAGCGAAAGCGGCCAGAAAGCTTTTGCCAGTTGAATACCTGCCTGTTTGGCGTGAGCTACGGGCGTAGGCGCCGGGCCTTCCGAGTTAGCAACAACTTCTAGCGCCCGCCCAGGCTATCCGGCACTTTGCCGCCGCTGTTCATCTGCTCCAGCAGGTTGTCGGCGGCGATGGTATCGACGGCGGCGCTGCGGCGGCGGGGCTCCGATTCCGACACGCAGTTATACTTCTTGCTGATTTTGGTGGCGGGCTGCGGGAAGTGGCCGTAGGTGTAGCCGAGGTCTTTATCGGCGTAAACTTTCTCCATGAATTTGCCGAAGATAGGCAGGGCGGTGCGGCCGCCTTCGCCCTGCTGCGAGCCGGTGAAGTGGATGCTGCGGTCTTCGCCGCCCACCCACACGCCGGTCATTAGGTCCTTGGTCATGCCCATGTACCAGCCGTCGGAGTAGTTGGAGGTGGTGCCGGTTTTGCCGCCGATTTGATTGTCGTTGTGCCAGAGGTCGAAGTCCCAGAGGGCCTGGGAGGTGCCGCCGGGCTCCTCCATGCCGCCGCGCAGCATGTAGGTCATCAGCCAGGCGGTTTCGGCCGGAATGGCGCGGTGCTGCACGGGGTCGAACTGCTGGATGACGTTGCCGTTGCGGTCCTCGATGCGGGTAACGAGGCGCGGGTCGGAGCGGAAACCTGAGTTCATGAAGGTGCTGTAGGCGTCCACCATTTCGTACACGCTCACGTCGCCGGCTGAGCCGAGGCCGATGCTGGGCACCGCCAGCAAGGGCGAGGTGATGCCGACTTTGTGAGCGTATTTGGCCACGTTTTCCCAGCCCACTTTCTCGGTCAGTTGGGCCGTCACGGAGTTCACAGAGCGGGCCATGGCGTGGCGCAGCGTCATGTTGATGCCGGTGTATTCGCGGGTCACGTTGTCGGGCTTCCACTCCATAGGCTTGCCGTTTTCGACGTAGTTGATGGTCACGCGCTGGTCGCGGATGCGGTCGCAGGGCGTGTAGCCGTTATCCAAAGCAGTCAGATAAACGAAAGGCTTGAACGTGGAGCCGGCCTGGCGCTTGCCCTGCTTCACGTGGTCGTACTTGAAAAAGCGATAGTCGAGCCCGCCCACCCAAGCCTTAACGTAACCCGTGAATGGGTCCATCGTCATCATGCCCGATTGCAGGAAGTGCTTGTAATAGGCTAGCGAATCGAGTGGCGACATGACGAGGGTGGTGTCGTTGTCGTCGTGCTTCCAGGTGAAAACCTTCATCGGCCGCTTGGCGTTCAGGGCCGAATCCAAGCGCTGGGGCTGGTTTTTGTAGCGGTTGGCGAGGCTCTTGTAGCTCTCGGTGCGGCGCATCTGGGTCAGGATGAAATCGGGAATGACTTCGCCTTTCTCATCCACCCAGGGGTCTTTGCCCTTGTTGCGCCAGAAGTTGTCAAAACTGCGCTGCAGGGCCTTCATACGCTCGTGCAGGGCTTCTTCGGCGTGGGCCTGCATGCGCGAGTCGATGCTGAGGTAGATTTTGAGGCCGTCGCGGTACATGTCGTGGCCAGTGCTGTCGCACCACGCGTCCACGTACTGGCTGATGGCGCTGCGGAAGTAGGTATCGGGCCCGTCGATGTGCTTTTCGACGTGGTAATCGAGCACGATGGGCAGGGCTTTCAGGGCCTGGATTTCGGCGGTGGGCAGCACCTTGGCCTGGCCCATGCGGTCGAGCACCACGTTGCGGCGGCGCAGCGCGGCGGCCGGGTGAAACTTGGGGTTGTAGGCCGTGGGGTTGTTGAGCACGCCCACCAGCATGGCCGCCTGCTCGGGCCGGAGGCTGTCGGGCGAGGTATTGAAGAAGGTTTTGGCCGCTACCTTGATGCCGAAGGCGCTGGAGCCGTACTCCACGGTGTTGAGGTACATCCGCAGAATTTCTTCCTTGGTGTAGCGCTGCTCCAGGTCCACGGCCGTGAGCCATTCCTTGGTTTTGGCCACGATGGTGCTCACCACCGGAATGTAGCCCAGTGCGCCCCGGCTTTGCTGGCGGCGGATTTTGTAGAGGTTTTTGGCCAGCTGCTGGGTGATGGTGGAGCCGCCGCGCTTCTCGCCGCGCACCGAGGAAAACACGCCGCCGAGCACGGCCTGCAGGTCGATGCCCGAGTGTTCGTAGAAGCGCACGTCCTCGGTGGCAATGAGGGCTTTGATGAGGATGGGCGACATCTCGCGCAGGCGCACCGGCGAGCGGTTTTCGCGGAAATACTTGCCGATGAGGACGCCATCGGAGGTATAGATTTCCGACGCCTGCTCCACTTTGGGGTTTTCCAAATCGGCCAGGCTGGGCGACTTGCCGAACAGAAACATGAAATTGGTGCTCACCAGAAACGGGTACACCAAAAACAGAATCACCACGAAGCCGAACAGTACCCAGGCCCAGCTGGCCAGCCGCACGGGCCAGCGCCGACGCGGCGCTTTGGGTTTGGAGCCGGAAGAAGAGGCAGAAGAAGGCGTTTTAGAATCGGCCATGCGAGGCAGCTAGTGGAGAGCAGGGCCTTTGCCCCATCACGAAGAACGGCAAATATACCAAGCCCCCCGCCCAAAAAGGCAGCCATAAGCCCGTTGCCGCAAAACGGCTGCACCGCCCAGGCAACCGCTAGTGCCGCTGCCGGCCCGCCAAAACGGCTTTGTGGTGCACGTTGCGCATGGCCTTGGCCCGGCGGCGCTGCCAGCGCCAGCCCAGCTCGCCCAGCGCCAGCAGCATAATGCCCAGGCCCAGGAAGTAGCTCCAGTGCAGCATGCGAATCTGGGCGTGCGTGGGGGCTTCCAGTTCCCGAAACAACAACCATCCCCACAGCTCATCGAGCAGGGTGAGGCCCCACACTACGGCCGCAAACATGCGCCCCACGCGGCCCAAAGCCAGCTGCCAGTGCAGCAGGTAGAGCACCACCCCGGGCAGGGCCGACAGCAGAATTAAGGGAGCCTCCCGCGCCAGCTCCGTCACCAGGGGCCAGCCCAGGAAGACGATGCTCAGGGTTTCCTTCAGCACTTGCACGGCCGCCAGGGCGCGGCCAAAGCGCGAGAGTTTCGGAGCGGTGGGCAGTGAGTGCAGGTGCGAAGTGGGCATGGCGCAGGCAGAAGCAGTGGGAACCTAGAGAGCGCCAAGATACTGACTAACCGCTAGTACCGGCGCGACATCACGCGGGTGGCCTGGCAGCGCCAGGTGAGCACCACGATGAGGATTCCTTTTACGGAATCGAGCAGCAGATTGTCGGGCTTGCCGAAGGTGTAGTAAATACCGATGCCGATGCCTATCCACCAAATTCCGAGCGAGTAGCACCAGGCCGTGTAGCTGCGCTGCCGCTGCCACACCTGTGATAAGGCCACCAGCGCCGCCAGCGACACAAACCCCAGCAGCCAGCCCAGGATGTAGGTCAGAAAAGCCGTTTCGGGGCCGTATTTCACCCCGAATTTGATGAGGGTGAAAGCCGGGGCGAAAAATGCACCGCCCGTCAGTGCTAACTCCAGGAGCAGGGCAATGAAAAGCACAACCAGGAGCAGCGTACGAGCCATGCGAAGCAAACAGTTAGAAGGGCATCACAGGCTATTCTCACTATGGGAAGCCTTACCGGGTGCCAAACTAAACAATTAACTTGATAATCCATCATTTTCGCAAAGATGCGCCTCTGTCATTATCAATTTTATTGATTGATACAGAAGCGAATCAGCAACAAATCAGCATTTCGCATCCGACAAGCTCTTATCGGAATAATCTGATTTTATCTTCGAAAATGAATTAACGAATGTTGGCTGACTTTGTCCCAATTCGAGTCTTTTGCGCATGCCGCTAGCTGCTGGCCAGTACCAGAAAGCTGATGCACAACGCCCACATCTGCATTACCGCAATGCCCATGATGGCGGCCAGCACCACGGCACGCAGCAGCAGGCGCATCCAGCCCGGGCCGGAAAAGGCAGTGGGCCAGGCCCATAAAACGACAATCACCTGCAACGCGCCGGCTTGCAGCAGGAGCGCCAGCGCCAGCCAGCTCCACTGCCGGGCCTGCGGATGATGCGGCCAGATTTCCTGGTCAAAAACCAGGCTGGCGATGGCCACCGTGCCGGCGGCGGCCGTGCCCCAGAGCCGAGCCGGCACCACCGGACACGGCAGCGACCAGCGTTGCATCGAAACAAGGTTTGGGTTACGCATTGGTTAAAAGGTTATTGGCCGGCCCACAGCAGCATTACCTGGGTGAAAGCCAACAGCAGCAGGCCCAGCAGCACGGCCGTGGCGGGCAGCACGCCGCGCACCAGCCGCCGCCAGCGCACGTCGGGCGAGGGGGCGCGCTCCTGCCAGGTGAGCAGCAGGCCCAGCGCGGCCACATCGCCGATGCAGAACAGCACGCCGAGGAAAGTGAGAGCGAATTGGGGAAGAGGAGTCATGGGTAAGAAAAAGGGTTGTGTTAGTCCCAGCGACGGCCTTCGCCGCTCAGGCTCAGGAGGCAGCCCAGCACCAGCAGCACATCCACGATAATCCAGCAGGCCATCAGGGCTTTGGCTACCACCCACCAGGCATAGGCAGCACGGTTCAGCGGGTTGGAATTGTGGTGCTTCGTGCGCTGGTAAACAGGCTCAAATCCGCCTACAGCCAACAATCTGAACACCAATGAGCTGACGATTACCAAGATGGTGGCTCCTGCCGTTAAGTCGCGGGCCGCAATCCCCTGGATTGATGTTCCAAGACCGGGAGCAAATGCCAGCGTGTTTGCCACGCAGTGCTGCCAGAATATCAGACATCCGGCAACACACACTGTTCCCCCGGTCATACTGCGCCAAAGCCATTGGTCCAGGGAATGGGGATGGCTCAAGTCGGGAGCGGTGGCTTTAATCATGGCCGCTCAATTGCTGGCTGGCCTGCCAGTCGGCGTAGGTGAAGCCCTGCCAGTCGGGGTTGGCAGCGTAATGCGCTTTCCAGGCCAGCACGGCGGCATCGATGCGGGCCTGGGCCTCGGCGGCCGCGATGGGTTTGGCCTGGCCGTATTCATCCTCGGTGGTGAGGCTGGGCGTCTGGGCCAGCTGGGCGCGATGGGCCAGCAGCTCGGGCAGCACGCGGCCGGGCATATCGAGCAGAAAGCCGATGTCGATGTTGCGGAAGCGCGGCTGGAGGTTGTATTTGGCAATCCAAACTTCCCAGTTGCCGGCGGCCAGCAGGAGCAGCACCGCGTACACGGCCAGCCCGTTGAGCCGGATGAGGCTGTAGGCCGAGCGCCGCTGCCAGATTTTGAGCAGCACCGTGGCCAGCCCAAAAAATACCAGCAGCAGGAAAAAGCACACGCCGATGCGCTTGTAGGCAATGCCGCTGTTGAGGATGTAATAGTAGTTGCGCAGGCCCACCGACACGGCCAGCACCGCGTTTTGCAGCACCCACACCGTGGCGCCCCAGCGCAGCCAAGGCAGGCCGGGCTGGTAGAAATTGAGGTTGCGGCGGAAAAACCACAGCACGATGCCCATGGCCAGCAGGATGCTGAAAATGAGCACATACGTGCCCTCGTGCACGAACTGGGCCAGGTCGAACCCTTTGGCGGGCACAAAGCCGAACCACAGCCAGTTGATGTCGATGGCATTGACGGCCAGCAGCAGCACGTTCACCAGCCCGAACACGGCCACGGCGGCCAGAAACTCCTTGCGCAGGTCGAGCGCCTTGGTTGTTTTCCAGCGGAAATCGGGCCGGCGCACGCCGAAGGAGGCCACCCGGTCGCGCTGCCGCCGCACAAACTCGCCGAAGCGCGACTCGTGGTCGGCAAACACATACACCGGCACCGCCACCACAGCCCCGGCCGTGACCACAAAGCCCAGCAGGAAAAACAGGAAGTGGGCGAAGGAAATATCCGGCAGCAGCATGGCCAGCCAGTTGCCCAGCATGGCCAGCGCCCGGCTGCTCAGGGCCTCGTAGCGCGGGTTGGCCACGGCAAACAGCAGGTGAAACGCGCCCAGAATCGCGAGCGGCACCAGCAGCAAGCGGCCGTAGAACCAGCTGCGGCGGGCGCCCACGCCGGTATTGCGGGGCGCGCGGATGCTGCGCAGCACCCGCAGCCAGGCCTGCGCCACGCTGTTGGCAGCCGTGAGCAGGGCGTAGAGCACCAGCTTCAGGTGGGGCTGATTGAGGTAGCCCAGCAGCATCAGCAGCGAGACCATGCAGGCCAGCGCGGCCACGCCGGAGCCGTACACGGCCATCATGGCGCCGCCAAACAGGCTGCCGGCCACCATCAGCCAGAAGTAGCCCGAGCGCCGCGCCGGGGCGTGGCGCGGCAGCATCAGCAGCTGCGCCACGACGATGAAAACGGTAAACACCAGCATGTTCAGGCCGCCGTTCTCGCGCCAGAACAGCCAGTCGAACAGCACCACGCCCAGGGGCAGCAGCAGTTTTTGAATGGCCGTGAGCGGGGTGACGGCAGGTTGGGCAAAAGTGGCGTGGTCCAGGGGCCACTGCTCCGCAGATTCGGCGGTAGGATTCATGATTTCGAGATTTATTAAAGTGCTTTGTATTTCAAAGTTTATGAGCAAAAAAAGAGTTGCTGGCCTGTTGCGGCCCTTGCGCAAGCGGCAGCAGTGCGGCTTGCGGTTCCGGGACGTTTGGGGGCGGGCATTGCGGCCCGGCAGCGGCCCGGGGTTGCCATTCCGGCCCGGCAAACTCCTCGGTACGCAGGGCCAGGGTGCCCAGCGGCCGCTGCATGCGCTCCAGCCGGGCATACTCGGCCGCAATGGCCCGGCAGAAGCGCCCAAAGCCATAGCCGCCGGCCCGAAACGTGCGCCCGCTGGCCGCAAAAACCACCAGCGCCGTGCCGGCCATCAGCCCCCGATAGAACTGCCGCCATAGCCACACGCTCAGCCGCCCGCGCCCAAACGACCACTGCCGAATGGCCACGCAATGAAACGCGAGGTGCATTTCCTCATCGTGCAGGATGCGCCGGCAAATCTGCCGCAGCAGGTCCGAGCCCGTGGCCTCGGCCAGCGCCCGGTAGTAGACGGCCGCCACCGTCTCAGCCGTCAGAATCACGCGCACCATGTGCTCCAGGCCCAGCGGCCGGCCCAAGGTGCGGAAAACCTCGTGCATCCAGTGCGTTTGCAGCTGGGGAATGTGCTGCTGGTCCATAAACCGCCCCAGCATGGCGGCGTGGCCCTCCTCTTCCGCAATGAACAGCTGCATGGCCGCCGCGTAGTCGGGCACGCCGTACTGCCGGGCCAGCTCCATGAGGTGGTCGCCGCCGGTCCCCTCCCCTCTTTGGAAGGTTTGGAGGGACGAGCGCACGGCGCGCAGCTCGGCCGGCGTAAGCGGCTGCGAGGTCTCCCAGGGCAGCGCGGCGCGCTGGCTGCGGTTGGCCTGGAAGTAGGTTTTGATGTCGGTGAAGGTCATTGGTTTCTTTGGCTGATGTATGCTGTACTTAGGTTTTTACGTCTTTGGACTTCCCCAATTCCCCCCTTCGCTGTTGCCAAAAAGCAGCCCCAACAATGAAAGCAGTAGAAACAAGCAGCCAATCTGAAAAACCAGCAGGACCATGAGCCAAAGCTTGGCAACCCCGAATGCCAATAGCTCATCTAGCCCTACATCATGCCTCCACCAACTGCCGTCCACGGCTTTCCACCATATCAATGAATGGGTGATAAAGGCACCACCGAAGCTCATTACCAAGCTTGCCGTGCCACCAATTTGCTCATACCATAAACTACTCATTAATAGCACCCAACCCGCTAGACTTCCTACTGTCCAGCCGATACTATGAACCAGCCATTGTCTTGGCGTGACAGATTTTTTAACTGTTGTTATTCCCATTGTTGCTAATTTTTCTTTTACCGCTGAATAACCGGAAGCGGCATCAGCATCTCAGAATCATTCGCTGGCTGGGCAATAGCAGCCGTTCCACCTTTCCCCTCCTTGCCGCGCACCTTGCTCAGAATGGCTTCCAGCAGTGGGCGCATCGAGTCGAGGTGGCGGGAATTTATCATGAAATTCCAGAGGGGCTCGAATTTTTTCCAGCCGCCGGCGTAGGCGAAGTGCTTGAGCTGGTGGCGCAGGGTGTCGTGCACGAGGCTGGCCTTGGTGATGTTGCTCCAGGAGTAGAAGTCGCGGTAGGCGCCATCGTAGCCTTCCTTGAGCTGGCGGGCGGTGAGGTGCGGCCCCGGCTGGCACACCACCGTACGAGTATCGTACTCGTTCCAGCGGCGGTGCAGCAGGCGGTTTTCGGCTTCCATGCGCTGGAACAGGGCTGTGCCGGGGTACGGCGTGGCAATGTGGAAGGTGGCCGTGGTAATGCCCTGACCCACGGCCCAGTCCACCGTGCGCCGGAACACGTCGGGCCGGTCGTCGTCGAGCCCAAACACGAAGCTGCCGTTCACCATGATGCCCAAATCGTGCAGCCGCTGCATGGCGGCGGCGTAGTCGCGGCCCAGGTTCTGGGGCTTGTTGCTGGATTTCAGGTTCACCGGGCTCAGCGTTTCAAACCCCACAAACAAGCTGCGCAAACCCGCCTGCGCCGCCTTTTCCAGCAAGCCATTATCGCGCAGAATACTGTCCACGGTGGCCGCGCCCTGAAACAGCCGCCCCATCCCGCGCATGCCCTCAAACAGCCCGGCGGCGAAGCGCGTGTGGCCCAACAGATGGTCGTCGAGGAAGTAGAGGTGGCGGCCCGGCAGGCGGTCGATTTCGGCCAGCGCATCGTCCACGGTTTGGGTGTAAAAGCCCTTGCCGCCCTCAAAAAAGGCATCTTTATAGCAGAAGTCGCAATGGTGCGGGCAGCCGCGCGTCACCACAATGGAATTGGGCACGAGGTAGCGCTCCCGCTTAATCAAATCGCGCCGGATGGGCGGAATGCCCACCAGCGTGCGCCCCGCGCCCGACACGTAGCGCGGCAGCGCCCGCCCCGCCTGCCAGTCCTTCAGAAACTGCGGAAAAATCTCCTCGCCCGGCCCCAGAAAGATGCTGTCGGCGTGCGGCGCGGCTTCGTCGGGCAGGCTCGTGACGTGCAGGCCGCCCAGGCACACATAGGCGCCGCGGGCGCGGTAGTGGTCGGCCAGCTCGTAGGCTCGGTAGGCATTGGTGATGTACACCTGAATGATAACCAGGTCGGGCGCATCGTTGATATTCAGCGTCTCCACGTGCTCGTCCTGCATGTCGGCCTCCCAGTGTGCGGGCAGGTAGGCCGCCAGCGTGGCCAGCCCCAGCGGCGGAAACAACGAATACTTGATGGGCCGCCAATACGGGCTGGTAGCTTCGGTGAGGGCGGGCAGGATGAGTTTGACGCGCATATTAAAGAACTTTGTGATTCAAAGTATATGGGCAAAAAAAGAGAGCTGAATTTTAACTGTCATCCTGAGCGGAGCGAAGGACCTTCTCACATCTGCACCGAAGGAATTACTGCAAATCGTTCTTCGGTGATAAGGTCCTTCGCTCCGCTCAGGATGACCGAGGGGTCTACCCCCGCAGCAGCTTCTCCAGCGTGGCCAGATGCTCCTGAAACGCGGCTTTGCCGGCAGCGGTGGCGGTGTAGGTGGTGTTGGGTTTTTTACCGATGAATTGTTTGCTGACCAGTACGTATTCAGCTTTTTCGAGGGCGGCGACGTGGCTGGCGAGGTTGCCGTCGGTGAGGTCGAGGGCTTCTTTGAGGTCGTTGAAACTCACCGACTCGTTGGCCAGCAGCACGGCCATCACGCCGAGGCGCACGCGGTGGTCGAAGGCCTTGTTGAGGGTGTGGATGAGGTGCTTCACGACGAGGGAACTGCGGATTGGGCCGACGCATCGGCCGCGCCCGGCCGCTCGTAGCGGTTGTACATCAGCAGGCCGTAGCCGATGTGGCCCAGGCCAAAGCCGAGCGCAAAGTAAATCAAGCCCCAGCCGGGTTGCAGCATGGCCAGCAGCCCGAGGCCGATTTGCGTGAGGCCCAGCCAGCGAATTTCGTCCAGCGTGTACTTGCTGGCGTTGAGCAGCGCCAGGCCATAAAAGACCAGCAGGCCGGGCACCACCATGCCGGCATCGCCGCCCAGGTACAGGCGCAGGCAAAACAGCCCGCCCGCCACCAGCGGCACCGCCAGCGCCACCGCCAGGCGCCGCGCCGGGCTGCTCCACAGCGTCTGGCCGGCGCGGCGGGTGCGCCGCTGCGTGAAGAAAAACGCCACCAGCAGCGCCGCCCCAATCATGCCGCCGGCCAGCAGCAGCAGAAACGGCAGCGCCGCCTGCCGCTCGGCTTCCGAGGCCTTCATCAGGCGCAGGTAGCCGTCCGGAAACTCGCTTTGCAGGTAGAAGTGCCCGGCCGCCGAGCCCAGCAGCGCCACCACGCCCGCCCCTACCCCACTCAGGCCCGAGAGCGACAAAAAGCGCGAGCTGCGCTCCATGATGGCGCGGATTTCGGTAAGCTGGGCGAGCGGGTCGGGCGAGGCGGCGGGCTTCATAAGTATCGAAGTGCTTTGTGTTGCAAAGTTGAAGAAAAGAATTGGTATGTTTGCAATGCGTCAACCAAATTTTATGGACTACCACTCACCTCACTATTTCAACTCTTGGCTACGAGGCCTGTATTTATGGCTCACAACCTGTTTAATAGGGAGTTGTTGGTGGATAAGCTATCCAGTATTTACTGACAGCCCAAGCCAATTTTCTAACGGACTATTCACGAGCATAGCTGCTTTCTTGCTGTCGGCTTTTGCTTCTGTGCTTACAATCCCATTCGCCGCGTTTCTGTTTACTGCTGCATTACCCCTCAAGCCAATAAGACGCTCTATATTAATATTTTTTGGAACCATTACTTTATGGGCATTTCCTTCTGCTTTTATTGTATCAAGTACAAATTCATTTAGCGGCTTTCTCGACTTGCTGGCTCTCACATCGCCCTATCTGGCAGCGGCTTATCTGTCGGTGGCTATTGTATATCGGCGTTGGCTATTCAAGGCCGGTAATGGTCTTGCTTCATAGCAATAGCGGTGAATAATCCCAAGCTGTTCATGCGCCAATGGCTGCTCTCCCTCCTGCTCGGCAGCGCGTTCTATGCCATCTACCAGGGCACGGTGCATTTCAGCGACTGGTGCTACCTGGGAGTTTCTACGGCAGTAGCGGCGGGCGTTTCGGGGGTTTTGGTGCCGCTGAACAAGCTATTGCTGCAGCAGTTGGCCGAACGCGGGCCGCAATGGCCGGCATTTGGCCGCTGGCTGTGGCTATTCGGCGGCATGCTGGCGCTATTCGGGCTGGCCAATGGGCTGGTGTGGCCGCTGCTGACGTGGCTGGGGCCGGGGGCGGCGTGGCCGTGGGGCGTAGCCGCGGTGCTGGTGGCCGTTCTGATGCGCTGGAATATGCTGATTCTGAACGAGCCACCGGGCAACTAGCTGTCTCAAACCGGGACAGCCGGTTTTTCGCCGAAGACTACACACAGACAGGTTCAGCCCAAATCAACTCAAAATCAGTCGGCTAGCTGGTCCTGGAACTGGTGGGTTTTCAATACCAATTTGAGAGCAGAACTTCCCAAAAATATAATTACATTCCATGCAAACCGCTCATTTACAATGATTCGTAGCTGGCACAAGTTCCCCCGATAGCTGCGTAGCGACAAGCCACAGCATTGCTGGGAATGAATTACCCTTCACTCCTTAACTCATGCACGCTATGTCAACTTTTCCTCAAACCACCGCTACCGCCCGCACCCTTCGCATCTGGCTACTTACCAACCTGGGCGGCACCTCCTGGCTGGTGCTGGACTTCTGCCGCGACTCGCCCTCCGATATCGTAGTGCCGCTGATTATTGGGGTGATGGCGGCCCTGTTGTCGTTGGCGGCCGTGCCGCTGGCCATTCCGCTGTTTGCCGTGGCGCAGCGCTACTGCACCGGCTGGAGCTGCCGCTTCATGGCTTTGGCGGTGGTGGTGCTGGGGTATGCCGCCAGCAGCTATCTGCTCCTAATCCTGCTGCCCATCGGCCCAATCAGCAGCCTGCTGAGCATTTCACAGCCTTACCTGGTAGCCACGGTACTGGCCGTGATGTGGGCTTACCGGCCCAATCAGCTGCCGCAGCATTCGTTTTCGCAGGTTATGGTGCGTTATAGCCGCGGCAATCGGCGCGTACAGATGAAGTTTTCTGGGCTGGCCCACTAGGTCGGTTTCCTTAGGCCTGCTTTCGCGAGGGGGGCGTCCGGCACGGGCATTGGCACGTATGAAACGGGCATGCGCTTACGCCTGCGACTGTTTGAGTTTGAAGATTTGCCGTGGTTTCCGGCCGTCATTCGGGCCGGGATGATGGATTACCTGCGGTTTATGATTTCGGCGCTGGGCACTTACCGGCCCATTGTGCCGCTGCTGGCCGAAGGCCTCGCCCGCACCGGCCAGACCCGGGTACTGGAACTGGGGGCGGGCGCCGGCGGCGGCACCGAAACCGTGCTGACGGCCCTGCGCGCCCATGGCCAGCCCATGGCCACCATCCTCCTCACCGACCTGTACCCCCAGCCCACGGCCTGGGCCGATATTGTGCAGCGCACCCGCGGAGCCATCGGCTTTGCCCGCGAACCGGTGGATGCGCTGGCCGTGCCGCCGCAGCTTGCGGGCTTTCGCACCATCTTTTCGGCCTTCCACCACTTCCCACCCGCCGCTGCCCAGGCACTTCTGCGCGATGCCGTGCGGGCCGGCACCGGCATTGGGGTCTTTGAGGGGGCGGGCAAGCACTGGGGCGAGCTGCTGCTGGCCGGCACGGTGCTGCCGGTGGCGCAGCTGCTGCTTACCCCGTTTTTTCGGCCCTTCCGGTTTAGCCGGCTGGTTTTCACCTACCTGGTTCCGCTGATTCCGCTGTGCACCATCTGGGATGGCATTGTGTCGGTCCTGCGCATGTACTCGCCCGCCGAGCTGCTGGCCCTGGCCCACGCCGCCGACCCAGGCAGGCACTTCAGCTGGCAGGCCGGCAAGAAGCGGCATTGGTGGGGCCCGCAGGTGACGTATCTGGTGGGCTGGCCGAAGTAGGCCGAAGTAGCGCGACCTTTGCAGCTCGCGTCCCCGCGCCGTGGCCACGGCTGTCGTTCCGGAACGCGAGCCACACAGGTCGCGCTACATGCTAACTGCTTATCGAAAAGCCCTGCCGCTGCTGCGCATCCCGTTTTCGGTGTACCTCATGCCGGTATTCTGGTTTGGGCTGAGTGCCCTGCGCGGGCCCTGGAGCGGGTGGCGGGCAGCGGGCGTGTTTGTGGTGCTGCACCTGCTGGCCTACCCGGCTTCCAACGGCTACAATTCCTACTACGACAAGGACGAGGGCAGCATCGGCGGCCTCAAAGCGCCGCCCAAAGTAACGCCGGAGCTGCTGCACCTTGTGTGGCTGTTCGATGCGCTGGCCGTGGCGGGCGCGGCCCTGCTATCGGGGCCGTTTGCTGCGCTGGTGGTGGTGTACCTGCTGGTCTCGAAGGCGTATAGCTACGAAGGCATCCGGCTCAAGAAGTACCCGCTGCTGAGCACGCTGGTGGTGGTGGTGTTCCAGGGCGCTTTCACGCTGCTGATGACGCAGGTGGGCGTGGGCGCTACGGCCGGCCAGCTTTTTGAAAACACCAACCTGCTGCTGGCGCTGGTCAGCACCTTGTTCTTGTGCGGCTCCTATCCGCTCACGCAAGTATATCAGCACGAGGAAGATGCCCGGCGCGGCGACCGCACGCTGAGCCTGCGGCTGGGCATTCGGGGCACGTTTATTTTCGCGGCCGTGGGCCTGCTGGCGGGCGCGGCGGCGCTGGGGCTGGCCTACTGGCTGCGGCAGGAAATCCGTCCGCTGCTGATTTTTCTGGTGGCCACGGGGCCGGTGGTGCTGCTGTTTGGCCGCTGGGCCTGGGCGGTATGGCACGACGAAGCGGCGGCCGATTTTGAGCACACCATGCGCATGAATCAGGTATCGTCGCTGTGCCTGAGCGCCGCCTTTATTGCCATGCTGCTGTGGCGCTGAGGCCCTGCTGAGCCGGCCGGCACGCAACTCAGCAAGCCCGTGGGGCCGTACTAGCGGGGAGTTCATTTCTAAATCCTGCTCCCATGCGCTTTTCCTGGCTTGCCCTGCTGCCGCTGCTCGCGGCCTGCAACTCCACTCCTTCGACGGTGAGCGAAAGCCCGGCATCACGCCCGGCTGAACAGCCCGCCCCACCCGCCGTGCAGGCCGACACGGCAGCCCTGCCCCCGCCCGATACCGCCCACACCAAAGCCGTTTCGGCGGTGAGCGACACGCTGCGCACGGCCCGCGCCAAACATAATTTCAGCAACCCCAAAGGCCCGGCCGATTCATTCAAGCTGGTTTTTCGGGGCAAATCGGTGCTGGAAGGCACCGGCGAATTCACCATCACCGACCCCAGCGGCCAGGTTATCTTCCGCGAAATGCTGACCGAGCCCGACCTCGAAGCAGCGCTGGTGTATGAGCTAAAAAACCCCACCGCCACCCGCGCCGAGCGCGAAGCCTTCGTGCTGAAGCGCATCGACCAGTTTTTCCAGCCCGCGCAGTTTCACGCGCCCGCCGTAGCCAAGAATGCGGCTTTCCCCGCCGGCCTCGAAAACCTGGACCGCGCTACCTGGGCCGACTTGCAGCAGCGCCCCGACGCCATTCGGTTCGGCTACCTCAAGGGCAAGGAGGACCGACGCGGCATCGCGTGGTCGCCGCTGAAAAAGCAGGTAGTCAGGGTGATGTAGGGACGCTTATTTGCGCCTCGTCGGGCGCGCCGTCCGAAAGGCCATCGGCTAATGATGAGACGCCGGGATGCGTCTCTACGCGCCTTCCTGCTGCAACAGCAGCTCCAGCCCCGCCCGCAGCTGCTCGTACGGCTGGTAGCCGCGCGCCAGCACGTAGCCCTGCTCGCCAATCCGCACCACGGCCGTAGGGAAGCCTTCGATGCCAATGCGGGCCACGGCCGCAAACTCCTGCTGCGTGGCGCGGGCGGCTTCCGGCGCGGCAAACCGCTCCTGGAAGGCCGCCCCCTCGACGCCAAACAGCTCCAGCAGGGCGTTGTAAGTGGCCGGGTCGTTCAGGTCCTGGCCGTCGCGGAACAGTGCCGTTTGCACGGCCTGGGCAAAGGCTACGGCGCGGGCCGGGTCCTGGGTGAGGTGGCGAAACGTGCCAATGGCCCGGCTGGGCGGCTCGGAGTCGTAGCGGTAGTCGCCGGCTTCGCCCAGGGCTTTAAAAGCCGCCCCGAACGGCACCCCGGTCACTTTTTCGACTTCGGCCAGCGACTGTTCCAGGTATTGCCAGGTGTCGGAAATCGGCTCCACGTCCTCGCCCTTCACCATGCCGCCGCACAGCACCGCCACATCCACGCGCCCCGCAAATTCCTGCTGAATCCGGTTGATAACCGGGCTCATGCCGTAGCTCCAGCCGCAGAGCGGGTCCTGAATGTAGAGCAGTTCGGGCAGGTTGGCGGCGGGCGCGTCAGGAGTCATTATACGGGTATGTTAATCTACAACAAAAATAGCCGGGCAGCGGGCCCCAATCAGCCATTGTGAAAGCTACAAAAAGGGCTGCTTTTTAAAGCTGACGGCCCCCATCAGGTCTTTTTCAAACACTGCCAGGCAGTTGGTCCGGAACGCGGGCGCGAAGGGCTGCGCCCCCGGCTGCACCTGCGTGGGAGCCGGGCGGTCAGCCGAAAAAAAGTACACCCGCGTATTGCCGTACTTGGTATGCGGCATGTATTGGCCGTACTGCTGCATCTCGGCCCAGCGCGTGGGGTCGGCCACCGTCACCGCGTATATGCGTTGGATGGGGCCGGTATTGTTTTCGTTGCGGTACAGGGCCACCTCCTGAAAACCACCTTGCAGGTCCTGCACCCCCGGCTCGCTGGCCGCATCCGCAATAAGCCAGATAAGCAGCAGCACGACGCCGATACCGGCCAGGAATTTCTTGTTTTTTAGCATACTCGAAAAGCAACCCGCTGCTACGGCGAAAGTTGGCCAGCGGCCAATAAAAAGCCCTGCTGATGACACATCAGCAGGGCTTTTCCTGTTTTACTACGGCTTCACTGCAGCGTTTTAGCCGTTCATGGCCAGCAGGAATTCTTCGTTGTCCTTGGTGCCTTTGATGCGGTCCTTGAGGAATTCCATGGCCTCGGTGGCGGTCATATCCGACATGAATTTGCGGAGCACCCACACGCGGTTCAGCTCGTCCTTGCTCATCAGCAGGTCTTCGCGGCGGGTGCCGGAAGCCGGAATGTCGATGGCCGGGAACACGCGCTTGTTGGCCAGCTTGCGGTCGAGCTGCAGCTCCATGTTGCCGGTGCCTTTGAATTCTTCAAAGATAACCTCGTCCATCTTCGAGCCGGTTTCAATCAGCGCCGTGGCAATGATGGTGAGCGAGCCGCCGCCCTCCACGTTGCGGGCCGCGCCGAAGAAGCGCTTGGGCTTCTGCAGCGCCCCGGCGTCGATACCACCCGAGAGGATGCGCGACGAGCTGGGCTGCACCGTGTTGTAGGCCCGCGCCAGGCGGGTGATGGAGTCGAGCAGAATCACCACGTCGTGGCCACATTCTACCAGGCGGCGGGCCTTGTCGAGGGCCATTTCGGCGATTTTCACGTGGCGGTCGGCCGTTTCGTCGAAGGTCGAGCTGAGCACTTCGGCTTTCACGGTGCGGGCCATGTCGGTTACTTCCTCGGGGCGCTCGTCAATGAGCAGCACCATGAGGTACACCTCGGGGTGGTTTTCGGCAATGGAGTTGGCTACTTCCTGGAGCAGCACGGTTTTGCCGGTTTTGGGCTGGGCCACAATCAGGCCGCGCTGGCCCTTGCCGATGGGGGCAAACAAGTCGAGCACGCGGGTGCTGATTTGCGTGGGCTTGGTGCTGAGCTTGAACTTCGAATCGGCAAACAGCGGGGTGAGGTGGCTGAACGGCACCCGGTCGCGGACTTCCTCCACGGTGCGGCCGTTCATGCTTTCCACGCCCACCAGAGCGAAGTATTTCTCGCCCTCGCGCGGCGGCCGAATGGTGCACACCACGGTATCGCCGGCCTTCATGGCAAACTGCTTCACCTGTTGCGGCGACACATACACGTCATCGGGCGAGCTGAGGTAGTTGTAGTAGGGCGAGCGCAGGAAGCCATAGCCGCCATCGGGCATCAGCTCAAACGTGCCACCGCCGGGCACCACCAAATCCAGGTCTTGGCGCTGAGGACGCTGCTGCTGGTTCTGATTCTGGCCTTGGTTCTGGTTCTGGCCCTGGGGCTGGTCGGTGCGCGGCGTACCGTCGGGATTCTGGCGGCGCTGCTGGCGCTGAAGCTCGCGCTGGGCGTAGCGCTCCTCGCGGGTCAGGTTCTGGCCATCGCGGGGTTGGTCGTTGCGGGGCGGCTGGTTATCGCGCGGCGGCTGGTTGTCGCGGGCGGGGCGCTGGTCGCGGTTGTCGCGCTCGAAGCGGTCGGCGCGGTTTTCGCGGCGCTCGCCAAAGCCGTTGCCGCCGAATTCGCGGCGGTTTTCGCGGCCGTTATCCCGGTTATCAGTGCCGTTTTCAGCAGTTTTGGCGGCAGCGGCTTCGGCGGCAGCGGCGGCTTCGGCGGCTTTTTGAGCGGCCATCTCGGCGGCGCGCTCCTCGGTGATGGGGCGGCCGGCACGGTCTACCCGCTCGCGGCGCGGGCGCTCGGGGCGGGCACCGTTGTTGGTTTCAGTGGTGGCAGGGGCTTCTGTGGCAGCCGGCGCAGCGGCCACCTCGGCAGCGGCAGGCGCATCGGCCAGCACGGCTCCGGTGGCATCGCTGGCGGGCACCAGGGCCAGGCCTTCGATTGGGTCGAGAATCTCGACGGTGGGGGCTGCGGCCGTGGCGGCTGCAACCGGCGCGGGGGCCACGGCAGCGGCAGCTTCGCGGCGCGGCTCGCGGGCCGGACGGTTGTTCTGGGGCTTGGCAGCGGGCGGAGCCACGTCGGTAAATGGCTGCTCGACGGTGCTGGGGGCCGGGCGGCGGGCAGGGGC
>NZ_BAAGWC010000035.1:0-41600 GCF_054780555.1 Hymenobacter daeguensis | reverse complement strand
GGCGGGGCTGCGCACGGTGGCGTTTCGCAGTGCGGCGTGGGCGGTGGCGGCGCAGCTGTCGGCGCCGCCGGCGCTGGCAGCCGGGCGCGAGCCAGCCACGGCTGATGATAAATAGGGCGGCGGCTGCAACTAAGGTCCTGCTTGCATTCGTACCTCTAGCGCAGCCGGTGTGGCGTTGGTATCGGTGCTGCTGATTTCTGTCTTTCCCCGCGTTCCGGGTTTCGGGGCGCAATTCCCTTTTCCGAATGGCCAAGTCAACCACCAAAAAAAGCACCGAGCCCGAGCTGTTTACCACCACCGAGCCCGACGCCATACCGAATGCTGACCCCATCAGCGCCCCCGTGCCCACGCCCGCCAGGGCTACAAAGTCCGGCAAGGCCCCGCGGGCCAAAAGCAAAAAGGACAAGACCCCGCCCGCCGCGCCCGCGCCCCAGGAGGCAAGCCACACCGGCGCCACCGCCACCAACGACCACCCCACCGCCGAAGCCGGCTCGCCGGTAGCGCCCCCGCCCGACCGCCTCGACCAGATTTTCGAAGGCCTGAAGCAGAAGTCCACCGCCAAGCAGGCCATCTACCGCAACACCCAGGCGGCGTTCGACTGCCTGCGGCTGGTGTCGCAGGAGCTGGTGGTGGAGCTCACGCGCCGCCTCACGCCCCTCGATTCGAGCGTGGTGATTGAGTACCGCTCCATCAACGACATGGAGTTTCACATCCGGTTTTCGGGCGATTTGCTGGTGTTCGTGATGCACTCCAACATCGTCACCTTCCCCGACGAGTACGGCCCCATGCCCAGCAAGTACGTGGAGGCCGACTTCCGCCGCCGCTTCTTCGGCCACATCATGGCCTACAACTTCATGGCCGACAGCATCAAGTACCAGCGCCTGAACGACCCCGGCTACCTGGTGGGCCGCCTGCTGGTCAACATCGAAAACCACTACTTCCTCGAAGGCGTGCAGCAGCTGGAGCTGCCCGACAACGACATGTCCGACAACCTCATCACGCCCAGCGCCATGCGCCTCTTCGTGGAAAGCGCCATGATTGCGGCCGTCAACAACGACTTGGTGGCCCCGCTGCTGCCCGAAATCCAGAAAATCAGCGTCAAGCAAAAGCTCGAAAACCAGCAGGTGAGCCGGGGCAGCAAAGTGGGCTTCAGCTTCTCGGCCCAGCAGCAGCAGGTGTTTTAAATGATTAATGCCGAAGGGTTAATGATGAATGACCAGGCCTTTGTGTCATTCATCATCAACCTTTAGGCATTAATCATTCTTTTCCGTAGCCCACTTTCTGCCGCACTTTGGCCAATACGCCGGCGCCGTATGCCTGCGCCCGCTTCGCCCCGACAGCCAATCGGGCATCCAGCTCCGGCAGGTTGTTCATGTAGAAATTGAACTGCTCGCGCTCCGTGGCAAAGCGGCGCAGAATCAGCTCGTACAGCTCCTTTTTGGCGTGGCCGTAGCCGTAGCCGCCGGCCAGGTAGTGCTGGCGCATCGTCTCAACTTCGGCCGGCGAGGCCAGCAGCGAATACAGCTTGAACGTCACATCCGTGTCCGGATTCTTGGGCGCTTCGAGCGGGGTGCTGTCCGAAATAATGGTTTTGATGGCCTTCAGCAGGTCTTTTTCGGGCAGGAAGACGTCGATGATGTTGCCGTAGCTCTTGCTCATCTTGGCCCCGTCGGTGCCGGGAATGGTCATCAGCTGCTCATCGACGCGGGCCTTGGGCAGCACCAGCGTGTCGCCGTAGCGGTTGTTGAAGGCGCTGGCAATGTCGCGGGCAATTTCGAGGTGCTGAATCTGGTCTTTGCCCACGGGCACAAACTCGGCATCGTAGAGCAGGATGTCGGCCGCCATCAGCACCGGGTAGGTGAAGAGGCCGGCATTCACGTCCGAGAGCTTGTCCGATTTATCCTTGAAGCTGTGCGCGTTGGCCAGCATGGGATAGGGCGTGAAGCAGCTCAGATACCACGTCAGCTCGGTCACCTGCGGCACGTCGGACTGCCGGTAAAACAGGTTTTTCTCGGTGTCGAAGCCGCAGGCCAGCCACGCGGCGGCCACGGCGTAGGTATTGGCGCGCAGCACGGCGGGGTCGCGCACGGTGGTGAGCGAGTGCAGGTCGGCAATGAAGTACAGCGAGTCGTTCTGCGGGTTTTTCGACAGCTCGATGGCGGGCAGGATGGCGCCGAGCAGGTTGCCCAGGTGCGGGCGGCCGGTGCTCTGGATGCCGGTGAGAATGCGGGACATGGGAAATACGTAAGGTTTCAGCCGTGGGCTATTGTGGGCGTGCACAGCACGCGGCACTGGCGACGGGTTGCCGCTCCACCAGGAAGGCAAAGGGGCAGAGCGGCTGCAAAGGTATCAGGAGCCAGCTGCAAATCGAAACCGGCCCGCAGACATCAATCAGCCCCCTGGGCCGATGACTGGGCGCTGAAAGGAGTGTTGCTATTCAGCGCATGGATAACGGCCGGCAGGTCGTCGCTGGTAATGCGTTTCTCGTCCAGCAGGGTCACCAAATCCGGGCGTGAAGCGAGGTAGGGCCGCACCGATTCCCGAAATTGCTTGCCGCCACCCGTATAAAAGCTGCCCTGCACGGCCGTGGCTTCGGCATCGCCGGGCCGGCTTAGCAAATAGGCATTGTATTCGGAAGCCCCGCCATAGCTCATGCCGCCACCGGCACCCATCGACATGGGCGCGCCCACGCTGTACTTGTAATTCAGCAGTACCACCTGGCCACTATCGAGTTGCTCCGCAAAGCCGGCGTCTACATCAGCCCCGCCAAGCCCGCCTTTTACGTGGAAATTGCGTGCTACCACGTATTTATGACTGTTGGTTCGAAAGGTAACAACTTGCTCGGGGTTGAATTTCAAGGTTTTGCCATCTGCCGTTTTCACCAGCAGTTTGGAACCGCTCTGCAATTTGAGCTGGCCCTGCTGGCGCACATTTCGGCTGTCACTCAGCACATAAGAGCCGCTTTCAAATTTGTTACCGCCAAACAGCTGCGCCCAGCAAAGTCCCGGCAACAACATCGTAATAGTCAGCAAGAAGGCGCGCATTGTAAAAACAGAAAGGAGAAATTAAACGCTCAGGTTTTCCACGGCTTCTTCCTGCAGCTCCGTGGTTTCTTCCTTGCCAAGGTACTTGTCAATCAGAAAATGCGCCACATAGAGCACCGGCGTGAGCAGAATCGCCGCCGCGAACTTATACCAGTAGTTGGTATTGGCCACCGAAATAACCTGGTCGAAAGTCCAGTTGCCGAACACATAAAACGCCACGTAAAGCACCACAAACGAGTCGACCAGCTGCGAAACCAGCGTGGAGCCCGTGGCCCGCAGCCAGATGTAGCGCCCGCCCGTAGCCTTGCGCAAGGCCGCGAAAATGGTGGCATCGAGCACCTGCCCCACCGCAAACGCTACAATGGAGCCCGTGATGATGCCCAGCCCCTGCCGGAAAATGCTCTGGTAGGCAAAATCGATGTTGAACGGCCGGCCCAGGTTGTCCGTCTTGTTCACATCGAGCCAGAACGCGGCCGGCGGCAGCTTGGTGGTGAGGTAGATAACGCCGAAGGCAAACAGAATGAGCGCCATGGTGAGGTAGCTCACGCGCAGCACCCCGGCTTTGCCGAAGTATTCGTTGATGATGTCCGTGGTCACGAACACCACCGGCCAGATGAGCACGCCAGCCGTCAGGTTGTCGTCGCGGCCCATGAGGGGCAGCAGCGAGAATATCTTCACGCCGATGATTTCGGCCAGCAGCGCGTTCACAATGAAAATGCCGCTGAGCACAAGGTAAAGCTGCTGCTTTTTGTTGGCGAAGGTGTTCATGACGCAGCAACGCGCCACGGCGCGTTCAATCGTTGAATAATTAATCGGACCGGCGCAGGGCCGCCGCCCGCGGCCTGGCGCATTCCTACAAACTCACCACCAAGCCTTCCGTAGCCAGCTCCGCCCCGGGGAAAACGGCCTGCGCTTCGTCCAGCAGCGGTTCGAGGCCCTTGTAGCGACTCGAAAAGTGGCCGATGAGCAGGCGCTTGGCACCGGCGGCCCGGGCTATCTGGGCGGCCTGGCGGGCGGTGCTGTGGTGCGTTTGGCCGGCCCGCTCGCGCATCTCCTCCAGAAACGTGGCTTCGTGGTAGAGCAAGTCCACGCCCGGGATGAGCTCGGCCAGCGCCGGGGTGTAGAGCGTGTCGGAGAAAAAGGCGTAGCGGCGCGGGGGCGGCGCGGGCGTCGATACATCGGCGTGGCGCAGGCCGGGCTGCTGGTCGTCGGCGGGCAGGTCTTCGCCCTGGGCCAGGCGGGCCAGCTGCGCGGGCGTGAGGCCGGCGGGCAGCTTCTCCTTCACCAGGTTGGCGCGGCGCGGCTGCTCCGAAAACAGGTAGCCGGTGCACGGAATGCGGTGCCGCATGGGCAGGGTTGACACCGTAACGTTCTCGTCCTCATACACCACGGCATGAATGGTGGTGTCGACCGGAATAAACTCCATGGCGAAGCCGGCCTGCATCCCCGATACCCGCGCCTGCGTCACCAGCACCTCGTCGAGGCCGGGCGGGCCAATGATGCACAGCGACTGCGTGCGCCCCTGCAGGTGCATGGTGCTGAGCAGCCCGAACAAGCCAAAAAAATGGTCGCCGTGCAGGTGCGAGATGAAAATGGCCCGCACATGGTGCGGCCGCACCCGGTATTCGAGCATCTGCCACTGGGTGCCCTCGCCGCAATCTATCAGGTAGTTGGAAGCACCCACCGTGAGCACCTGCGCCGTGGGGTGGCGCCCGGCGGTAGGGGTGGCCGAAGCCGAGCCCAGAATCTTCAGCTCAAAAGTCATGCGTTGAGAAAAAGCGACAAGCTATAAGCTGCAAGCCGCAAGCCGTTGTCCTGGCTAAAAGCAGAACAGCAGCTTGCGGCTTGCAGCTTATAGCTTGCGGCTAAAAAATTATTCCTTGTCCGTCAGGTCGCGCTCGATGGCGTGCAAAAACACGCGGTCGATGCCTTCTTCTACCGTGGGCAGGATGTGCAGCACCGATTCCAGCTTGCTGATGGTGATGAGTTTCAGCACGTGGTCTTGCAGGCCGGTGAGCACCAGCAGGCCGCCCGTGGAGTTGCACAGCCGGTTGGCAATGAGAATGGAGCTGAGGCCCGACGAATCCGTGTACTTCACGTTGGTGAGGTCCAGTATCAGGTTGTTAATGCCTTCAGCGTTGAGCTTCACGAACTCCGATTTGAGGTCGGGCGCAACGGTGGTGTCGAGCTTCTTCTCCTCAATGGTGATGATGGTGTAGCTTTCTTTTTTATCAATCGTGTACTTCATACAGCGTTAGCAAGGAGGGTAAGAGAACGGCGAAGGTAAAGAAAAAACCCAAAATTTTGGGTGAACTGGTTTCTATTTTGCGGTGGGCCGGACGGCCGCGGGCGGTCCGGCAAAGGTCAGCGAAGCCCAGGTAGATTGCCAGTCGGCGCGGTCGCGCAGTTTGGCGGGCGAAACCCCCATTTCGACGGCTGCCAGCAGATAAGGGCCCGGCCCGGACAGTCGTAACAAAATTCGGCCATTTTGGTTGGCGCGGGTGGCGTAGTGCGTGGTGGGCAGGCCGCCGGGCTGCCGCTGCCATACCTGCACCATCGCCCCAAAGGCGGGCTTACCGGCGCGTAGCACCCGCACGGTCAGGGCTTTGTCGGCGGCCAGGCGGTAGGGGTTTTGCTCCGGCACCAGCTCCAGCGGCAGGCCGTAGACGCGGCGGCAGGCGCTGTCGGTGGCCGTGGAGGTAGCAGCCGCGTCGCCCACCTGAAGCAGGATTTTGGCGCAGCGGCGGTAGGTTTCGCGGCCGGGCTTGGCCATCTCGTCGCGTTCCTGGCGCAGCTTCAGGGCGTAGTCGAGGCCTTCTTCGCGCAGGTAGGCGGTAAATTGCTCAGCCGGCAGCTCGATGAAGGAATTAGTGGAGCGCAGCAGCACAACGTGCGTGCCGGGCTGCCGGAAGTAGAACGCCGTGCGAAACGTGTCGGTTTCGGCCGGACTGCCGGGCGTGAGGCTGGTGCTGTCGGCCGGGGTGGGGCCGAAGCGTACGAGGCGCTGGATTTTGGTGGCTTTGGTGGTCCAATGCTCGCCCTTAAAATCGGCCCCGATGAAGGTGTGCACACTCGCCGTCTGCCCCGGCTGGAGGCGGAAGCTGGGCGCTTCCAGCCAGAACTCGTGGGCGAGGACGGTGGTGGCTGAAACAAGAAAAGGAAGCAGCCTGAACAGCTTGGCCATTGTAAGCAAAACGACGGGCTTCTACTACTGCCGTTCCAGCGCCAGGGCATAGGCCCGGTCGTAGTACACGCGCAGGTTTTTCCAGTCAAACAGCTCGGCGTTGCTTTCCACGGCGTTGCGCTGCATGATGCGGTCGCGGCGGCCGAGCTGCACAAATTGCCAGAGCATGTCGCAAAGCTCATCGGCCGATTCGTCGAAGGACTTCTCCTGGCGGTGCACCACAAAAATGCCTTTGCCTTCAGGGTCGGGCACGTTTTGCAGGGCGTAGTCGCCGAAGCCCGACAGGTCGGAAGTAATGGCGGGCACGCCACGGGCCACGCATTCGAGCGGGGTGTAGCCCCAGGGCTCGTAGTAGCTCGGGAACACGCCCATGTGGCAGCCGCGCACAAACTGGCCGTACTCCATGCCCAGCAGGGGCGAGGCGGGCGACACAAAGTCGGGGTGGTACACCATTTTCACCCGGTCGTGGCGGTGGTTGAGCAGGTTGGACCGCCGCAGGTAGTTCAGGATGTCGTCGTTCTGGTCGTTCACCAGGTTGTGGGTGATGACCGGGGGCAGGGCGTTGGTTTTCCAGCTTTGGAGCTGGCGACGGTAGCGCAAGCGCCAGTAGTCGTCCACCATCGTGCTGAGCTCGGGCAGCTTGTGGTCCTGGCTGGCGGCGGCGGCGTAGAATAGCCGCTCGCCCACCTGCTCCTCGATGGCACGGCAGGTCTGGCGCACTTCTTCGAGCTGGGCGCGGCGCTCCAGCACCTGCGGATTGATGCTGGTGAAGGGCCGCTTGGTGATGAAAAACATCACCACCTGCACATCGATGCCGCTCTGCTGCAGGCGGTAGTTGAGGCGGGCCAGGGCTTCCAGGGTCAGGTCGAAGCCCTTGTTGTGGTATTCATAGCGGCCCGAGGTGAAGAAATACAGCGTTTTATCCAGGTCGAAGGAATACGACTGGAAGAAGTGGGCCATCACGAATTCGTGAATCTTGGCCTTGTACTGCTGGTGCAGGTTCTGGAACTCGTGCAGGGCCACGAAGCGCTCGATATTCAGGCCGTTCGGCAGCACGGCATCGGGAATCCGGTCCAGTAAATAGATGCATTCGCGCACCGTCAGCTCACTCACCGTGGTGAAAACGTGGCTGCCGTGGGCGGCGGCGCGCTCCATGCGCACGGCCGGCTCGATGTTGAAGTGCCGGGCCTCGTTTTCCCAGTTCACCCACATCAGGTGGTCGTAGAACGCCGGGTCGTTCATGGCCAGGTAGCGGCCCAGCAGCGTGGCGTGGGTGGTGAAGAGCAGGTGCGCGGGCACCTGCAGGCGGCGCAGGTCGGGGATGGCCACACCGGTCATCCACTCGTGGAAGTGGCCCAGCAGGCGGCGGCCCTGCAGCTGGGCCGCCACGTGCTGAAAGAAAATGGTGGTGAGGTGCCCGAAGGCAATGACCTGGTGCAGCAGGTCGTCGTTATCGGGCGAGGGGATGCCGTGGCGCTGCCAGAGGTCGGATTTGAGCTGGCCCAGCCGGTCGTAGGCCTGAAACGGGTTGATGAGCACCACGCGGGGCCGGCCCGTGATGAGCCAGGTGCCGTAGCACACGTCGTAGCCCTGGGCCCGCATGGTGCGCACGGCGGCCCCAAACGGGTCGGCGGCGGTGTGCACGGTCAGGTCGTCGAAGCTCTCGAACTCGCCCTGCGCCATGTGCGGGAAATAGGGGCCCACGAGGCAATACCGGTCGCCCCAGGCGGGCATGGTGGCCGGCACTTTGCTGCGGATAACCGTGTAGATACCACCCACTTGGTTGCAAACCTCCCAGGCTACTTCTACTAAAAGGGCATCGGGATGCAGCGCGTCGGGGGCGTGGGGGATGGATTGCATAGGGGTGGGAGTGGACTATCAGAAGAAAGAACGCGGCGAAAGGTAAGCCGGTTGCCGTTCAGAAACCACCGCCAGCAGCCTTTTTTGAGCAGCAAACGAGAAATTGCTCCGGGAGAGCCTCCCAAAACCTGGCCCCGCGCAGCCTGTCGGGGCGGCGGCAGGGGAGCAGAAGGGCAGAAGGGCGGGGCTTAGTGCAGCGCCCGCTTCTTGATGATGCCGCCCTGCGCGTCGTCGATGCGGTACTGCACGATGAAGGCGCGCGGGTCGACTTCCTGCACGGCGGTGCGCAGGCCGGGCAGCTCCAGACGCGTTACCACGGTGAACACGATGTCGCGCTCAATGCCCATCTCGCCACGCTTGCCGTAGCCCGATTTGCCCTGGTACATCGTCACGCCGCGCCCCAGCTTTTCGGTGATGACCTTGCGGATGGCGTCGCTGTATTCCGACACGATGGTGACGCCGGTGTACTGCTCGATGCCGTTGAGCACGAACTCCAGCACGCGGGCCGCCGCAAAGTAGGTGAGCATGGAGTACAGCGCCGGCTCGGTGCCCAGCACCAGCACCGCCACACCGAAAATAACAACGTTCAGAATCAGGATTAAGTCGCTGACTTTGAGCAGTACCAGGTAGCGGCTCACGAGCAGGGCGGCTATCTCGGTGCCGTCGAGCACGGCTCCGCCGCGCATGGCCAGCCCGATGCCGGCCCCAATGAACACCCCGCCGAAAATAGCCGTCAGCAGGCGGTCGGAGGTGACATCGGGGAAGTGCACGAAGGCCAGCACCAGCGCCAGGCCGCCAATGCCCAGTGCGCTGCGCAGGGCAAAGCGCCGGCCCAACTGCCGGTAGCCCAGCGCGATAAACGGCAGGTTGATAACCAGAATCAGGATGGAAAGCGGCCATTTAAAAGCCGCCGCCAGCAGCATGGATACGCCCGTGACGCCGCCGTCGATAAAGTGGCTGGAAAGCAGGAAGGACTCGAGGCCAAACGCCGCCGAAAATACTCCGGCGATGATAAAAAGAGCGTTTTTCAGCTCCGAGTTGGGGTTGTTGATGTTTTGGGCAGTGGGGGGAGTCGGGTCCATAAGCAGAAGAAAAGGTGGGGTAATAAAATGCAGGAACGCCGTTCCGGCTGCACACAGGAACGCCATGCCGGGCGCAGCTGAAGCACCGCTGCTGCAGGAGTCAACCCGTTTGGGCTGGACTACTGCGGCAAGCGAGATGCGGCGGCTACGCCCGGCATGACGTTCTACCGATGGGCTACCTGACAGAACGGTTGTGGCTTAGCCCTCCCGCGACAACACCAGCACGGCATAGGGGGCCAGGGCAATGCTGCCGTGGAAGGGGCAGCCGTCGTAGCCGCCCTGCTGCGCTTCGATGCCGAAGCTCTCGAAATCGCCGAAGTCCTCGTCGTAGCCTTTCCAGTCGGAGTTGAAGCGCACCTGCCAGAGGCCGGCGCCGGGCAGGCCGATGGTGTAGCTCTCGTAGGGCCGGTTGGCGAAGTTGGCCAGCACGATGGTGGTGTCGTGGGGGGCGCTGCCGTCGCCGTCGGCCCAGCGGGCGAAGGCAATGACCTTGTCCTGGTCGTTGACGTGGAACACGCGCAGGCTCTGGCCGCCCAGGCCGCGCGTGTGGCCGTCGAGGTTGCGGCGCAGGCGAATGAGGTCGCGGTGCATCTGCACGATGCCGGGGTGCTCCTTGGCGCGCTCCCAGCGCAGGCGCTGGCTGTCGTCGAAGCCCCGGTAGGCCAGCATTTCCTGGCCCTGAAACAGCATCGGAATGCCGGGCGCGGTGAGCACCAGCGCGGTGCCCAGGGTGGCGCGCTTCTTGGCAAACCAGCCCTGCGCGTCGCCGGGGGCCACGTCTTCGGTCACGCGGTTTTTGCCGTTGGCCACTTCGTCGTGGCTTTCGGTGTAGATGATGCGGCGGAAGGCATCGTTGTTGTAGCGCTCCAGAATGGCACCGGCCACGGCGCCCATGCTGCGGTCGGCATCGTTGGGCGTGGTGAGGGCATCGCGAATGGGATACACAAACGCGCCGTCCCACTGCGAATCGAAGCCCTGGCCGCCGTTGGCCACCGCTTCGGTAATGCCGGAGTTGCCGCGCATGTCTTCGGCGATGGTGATTTTCCAGGGCATTTGCTGGTCGATTTCGTCGTTAATCCACCGCATCAGGCTCCAGCCGTCGGGCAGGTCGGCGCCGGGGTCTTCCTCGCCCTTCACGTTGCGAATGAAGGCAATGGCATCGGCCCGCAGGCCATCCACGCGGTAGTCGGTGAGCCACATCAGGGCATTGTCGCGGATGTACTGGCGCACTTCGGGGCGGCCGTAGTCGGGGCGGTTGTGGCCCCAGGGCGTTTCGGCGCGCCAGTCGTTGTAGAAGTAGATGCCGCCGCCATCGTTCTCGCTCCAGCCGTCGAACTGCCAGAGGTCGAGGTCGCCGGGGCCGAAGTGGTTGTACACCACGTCGAGCACCACGGCAATGCCGTGGCGGTGGGCTTCCTTCACCAGCTGCTTGAAGGCCACCGGCCCGCCGTAGTCGCTTTCGAGCGCAAACGGATTTGCCGGATTGTAGCCCCACGAGCGGCTGCCGGGAAACTCCGTGGCCGGCAACAGCTCGATGCAGTTGATGCCCAAATCGCGCAGGTAGGGCAGCTTGGCGGCCACATCGGCAAAGGTGCCGACCTGGTCTTTTTCGGGCGCGAAAAAGGTGCCGACGTGCAGCTCGTAAATCACCAGGTCGTTCCAGGCTGGCATCTGGAAGTTGTCGTCTTCCCAATCAAAGCTGGGGTCGAGCACCACCGAAGAGCCGGAGGAATTCGTTACCTGCCGGGCGTAGGGGTCGTTGCGGTCAAATTCTTTGTCGCCGTTGGCGAGGTGGTACTTGTATTCGTCGCCGGGCTTGGCTCCGGCTACATCCACGGCCCAATAGCCGTTTTCTTCGTGCTGAAGCGGGTGGGCATCGGCCTTCCAGTCATTGAAGGAGCCAATGACGGACACCTTTTCGGCGTTGGGCGCCCACACCCGGAAGGTGGTGCCGCCCTCGTGCGGAATGGAGCCCATGCCCGGCTGCGGCGCGGCCGACTGCGGGGCCGCCGCGGGCTTTTTAGCCGGCGCTTTTTTGGCCGGAGCCTTGGCGGCGGTGGCTTTTGCCGGGGCTGGTTTGGGGGGAGTGGCTTCGGCGGCGGCGGCCGAAGGGTTGGAGGGGGCTTGGGGCGCGGCTTTGGCGCGGGAAGCGGGTTTGGAAGCGGAAGCGTTTGGCATTGATTAAGCAACTGCCCGCCGCCCGGGCAGCCGAAAATGCGGCCGGTACTGGGCGGTAGGTAATCCCGGCATACGGAATTGACCGGTTTTTGGCCAAAACCGGCTTGCATTGGTGCCCGGCCGCGCGCGCGGCCGGCTCTATGCAACCAATGCTATATTTGAGCCAGCCATTCATTTTGCCCCGCCTTTGGGTATGAATACCACAGAAACAGACCGGGCTGCCGGCGAACCAGTCACCCTTTACCACCGCCGCCACGCCCGGCAGCAGGTGGCCAAAGCCATCGGGCACGTCGGGCCGGCCGTGCTGTTGCTGCTGGGCATCATGCCCATGCTCACGGGCGGGGAGCGCCTCACGCTGATAAGCGGACTGGAAATAGCCATCGGCGCGCTGTATATCGGGCTGATGGTGCGCGAGCTGCGCCACCTGCGGCACAATCCGTTCCACCAGGAGCGGGTGGCCTGGCTGGAGCTGGCGGCGGCGGCCATACTGGCCATGGAGAGCTACCACATCTGGCACCGCCACCACGCAGCCGAGCTGGCCGGGGCCCCGCCCCGCGTGCACACGCTGCCGTGGCTGTATGCGGCGCTGGCCGTGGGGTACGTGGTGCTGGCCTTCCGGCTGCACAAGCTCAGCGGCCGGCGCTTTCTGCACCTGCACGCCGAGGGGTTTGCCGTGCGCACCCGGCACCTGAGCCCGGCCCACCACCTGCGCTGGGCCGATATTGCCGCCGTGGAACCCGAGGGCGCGGCCGATGTGCTGGTGCGCCGCCCCGATGGCCGGACGCACCGCGTTTCCTTCGCCAGCGTGCACGAAGGCGCCGCCCATCGCGACCGGCTGCTGGCCCACGCCCAGCAATACCTGGCTCATGGCGACGCCGGCGCGGCGGCAATGGGATAGCGCTTTCTGAACCGTGCGGCATCGAACAGCGGCGCGGGGTCGGGCAGCGGCTGGCTGAGGTCGGCGGGGGGGAAGAGGTGCGAGGCAGCGAAGTAGCCCAGCTGCCGGTAGCTCTCAAACTGGTCTTCGGAGAAAAACTGGTCGCCGGTGCTCTGGTGTGGGAATACGGGGTTCTGGTGGGCATATTCAAGCACGTCCACCGGCTCGTGGCCCGTGAGGGTGGCCTTGAGGTAGAGCAGGTGGCCGGTTGCAATGGGGGGGAGGCCTTCATCCGAGAGGGTGCCGGGCGTGGGGTCGTCGGGGTAAAGGATGGTGCCCAGGGCGGCGTGCGTGGGGGTGTGTTTTTGGGCATCGCGGTTGCGCAGGGCCGTGAGGTCGATGTCAATTTCGACCCCGAAATCGATGCGGCAGCGGCGGATGGCGTTGGCCAGCGCCTCAAAGCGCAGGTCGGCATCTTCTTCGCCATCGCACACGATGATGTAGCGGCAGCGGCGGCGCACCAGCTCGTACAGGCCCAGGTTGTCGAAGTGGCCGCCGTCGGACAGGCACACGTAGTCGTCGGTGGGCGTGGCCCGGCCAAACAGGTCTTTCAGCAGGTAGCCCAGGCCGGTTTTGGGGTTGGCGCTTTGCCAGCGGGCGCGGCGCGGGTTGCCCATCCACCAGCCCAGGCGCACGTTGAAGAGCGTGAGCAGAAACGCCGTGACGGGCGAGGAGTGGTAGCCCATGTTGGGGTTGGCCGCCGCGCCCGAAATGGCCATGACCGTGCCCACGTGCACGCCGCCCGCCCGGGGCCGGGCATCGGCATCGCCGCGGGTGCCGGGGGCCGGGTAGGCGTAGGCGTGGGTGGGCCGGAAGCCGTATTCGGCGTAGCGGCCGTCGGGGTGCTGCACGGGCACCATGCGGGCGAAGTCGAACCCGGCGTAGAGCGGCGAAAACACGAACGACTCGGCCTTGCGGTTCTGCTTGGCCAGCTCGCCGCCGCGCGTCACGTTCAGCGCCGTGTTGAAGAGCGGCAGCGGGCCGGAGTAGGGCGGGGGGGCCGTGCCGTCGGGGTTGGGCAGCGGGTGGTGGCGCAGGTGGCACAGGTGCAGGTCGTCGGCGGTGTCGAAGTCGGTGTAGGGGTTGGCCTGGCGCTCGTCGCGGGCCCGGGAGGCACCCAGGTAGGCCCGCAGCAGGCGGTTCTTGTAGAAGTGGTGCAGCGAAAACTCGTTCACGCCCACCCGCCAGGCCAGCAGCCAGCTGAGCAGAAACAAGCCCGCTATCAGGGCCAGCTGCACGCCCCAGTGCGGGTAGTGGTAGGCATCGGTGGGCAGCGGAATAGGCAGCCGCTGCACCTTCCCAAACCAGAGCGCCACCGCGGGCAACACCGCATCCAGGGTCCAGACCAGCAGCCCCAGCAGCCCCACAATGAACAGGTACGGGGCCACGCGGGCCACCAAATCGGTGGCGCTGGCCGTGGCCGACTTCGGCCCCGCGCTGGCCTGGGCGGGCGTGCGGCCGCTCTGGGCCAGCTTCACGCCGCCGCCCACCAGCGCCACCCACGCCCCCACCGTGGTGGGCCACGGCACGGAGCCGATGCTCAGCTTGATGAAGTAGGGCAGCAGCAGGCTGTACCCGGCCAGCAGCACCCAGGCCAGCACCGTGAGGTGGGCCTGCGCACCCAGGCGGCCCCACCATTCGCGGCGCTCGTCGGTGAAGGCCCGGCCCAGCAGGGCCATGCGGCCCGTCAGGGCCAGGCCCAGGGCCTCTACCGCCAGCGCCGGGCCAAACACCATGACGCTGGCCACCGCCAGGCGCTCCCGGTCCTGCATATCATTGAGGATGGAATACAGATTTGCGTAGTGGCTGGTGAGGTGGCGGAAATACCCGGCCAGCGCCAGCAGCAGCACCGCGCCGGCCCCCGAAGCCAGCGCCGAGGTAAGCCCAATCACCAGCCAGGCCCAGCCCGCGTGGGGCCGCTTCCACCTGAAGCACAGGTGGTAGCGCCCAAACGCCGCCACCAGCAGCAGCCAGCCGCACAGCACCCCGCTCACCCGCCAGAACCAAGCCGCCTGCTCGCCATCCTGCGGCGGCTGGAAGTAGGCGTAGGCCGCCAGGTGCCAGCCGGCCAGCAGCAGCACAGCCGGCAGAATGCCCGGAATGGGCAGCCAGGCCAGCCAGCCCGGCCCATCGGGCGAGGCCTCGCTGGCGGGCCGGTCGTACCAGCGCTGCTGCCAGCCGGCCAGCGCCGCCGCCACCGCCAGCAGCAGCAGGGCCATGCCCAGCGCATAGGGCGCGTGGAAGCTGCCCCACCACACCCACCGGGCCAGCAAAAAATGCGGCAGCAGCAGCACCGAGCACAGAAACAGCACCAGAATGAACTGATTCAGCAGGGCGTTGCGCAGCCAGGTGGTGCCCAGCGTCCAGGCATCGGTCGAGAAGATGCTGGCCTCGGGCGTGAGGTAGTTGCTGAAGCTGCGCAGCCAGCGCACCGGGCGGTTTTCCTCGGCCATCGGGTTGGCGGTCTGGCTGGGGTCGAGGCGCTGCTGGGTGGTGCGCACCGAGCCCAGCCGCTGAATGAGCGTGACCAGCCAGCCGCCCAGATACCCGCCGCCCGATACCGTCGACAGGTAGTCGAGCCGGGGCAGCCAGCCGCGCCGAGCCAGCGCCTGCACCGCCCCCAGCGCAAACGTGGCGCTGCGAATGCCGCCGCCCGACAGGGCCAGCCCCAGCAGATTGCCGGTTTCGGCCAGCCCAAACGGCCCCGGCCCCGGCCCGAACGGCTGGCTCAGGTCGGGGCCGGCGGTTTGGTCGGCCTGGTCCACGGCCGGCCCGGCGGCCTGGGAGGTTTCCGTGGGGGCTTCATCTTCCAGCTTGCTGCCCAGCAGCCGGGCCCGGCGGCGGCGGTAGATTTCTTCCAGCTCCCGCCCCAATACGTGCGTGAAGGGCACCGCCAGACTAGCCGCATCGAGGCCGTCGGCCACCAGCTCCGGGTTTTTCAGGAAGCGCTCCACCAGCTCGGCGTGCGCGCCGCCGCGGGGCACCAGGCCTTTGGCAGAAAGTACGTCCAGCACTTCCTTTTGCAGCAGCAGCTGAATGAGCAGGGGCTCGAAATAGGCCCGCTGTTCGGCCGTGCCCAGAATTTTGCAGATTTCTTCCCGCTGCGTGGGCTCGCGGTACAGCAGGCGGCGCAGCGCCCGCCGCCAGGCCGCCGGGGGCGGGGGCTTGGGCGCTTCGAGCAGGTAGGCAAAGCCCTGCTGGCGCTCCAGATGCCGCACCAGCTCGTGCGCCAGCTCCCGAAAGCCGGCCCAGATGCCAGGGTCGGTGGCCGGGCGGGGGGCGGCATCGGTGTTCAGCAGCTCGCTGGCCCGCAGCAGCAGGTGCAGGGGGACCCGGGCGGTGCCGGCGTCGGCCAGCGGGGCAGTGCTGGCCTGCACCAGGCGGGTGCGCCAGGCCCGCACGTCCTCAGCCGAAGAGTAGGTGCCGGCCAGCCAGTCCTGCATCAGCACCAGCACAGCCGTGGCCCGGGCGGCAATCTCAGCATTAACATCCATCGCGCTACGGAATTGGGTAGAATGAATCCGTAAGCAATATATGATATTTTAATTATTAAATTAAATAAATTCAATGCTGCTAAAGCCCGGTCCGCTCGCCTGCGGAGCGACAACGAGAATTTCACCGCGCCGCGCCAAACCTTTCGCCCGTGGCCGTGCGTTCTTTGCACTCCCAACCACCTACTGCCCCGTGCCCCGTCCCAAACCCGTCATTTTTGGTCTCTACGGCTGGTCGCCCGACTACGGCTTCCGCTACATTCACCCCGCCAACCGCCGCGCCTTCGAGCTGCTCGAACCCGTGGGCAAGCTCTTCGAAAAAATTGCCGAAGACGAAGAAGGCGAGTGGATTACCATTCGCTACGACGAGCAGCAGTTCCTCGTGCGGCCCGAGCTGTTTAAGGAAATCTACCACAAGCCCCGCTTCAGCTTCGGCGATGCCGTGGAGGAAGTGACGCCCCAGCCCGGCCAGTACCGCCACTTCGGGCACGTTTCCGACGTGTTCTGGAACGATGCCACCGATACGGCCACCTATCAGATTGTGGAGCGCAAGCGCAAGCTGCCCTACGTGTTTCGGGCCGATGAGCTGCGGGCCGACTGAGCAGCCCGACTGGCTGTGCCTTCTTCCTTAACTACTTCTGAAAAAACGCCACTCCATGGCTCTGCCCCGCCCCATCCCCAATTCCTACTGGGCCACCCCGCTGCTGCTGGCCTGCGAATACCCCGGCGACCGCACCGATGCCGCCGCCACGCTCAAGATTGACGCGCTGCTGGCCGCCGGCATCCGCGACTTCTACGACCTGACCGAAGCCAAAGAGCTGCGGCCCTACGAGGCCCTGCTGCAGCAGCGGGCCGCCCACTTCGGCCTCGGGCCGGAGGCAGTGCGCTACCGCCGTTTTTCGTGGCGCGACATGGGCGTGCCCACCCCCGGGCAGCTGGCTGAGGTGCTGGCCGCCCTGGCCGAAAGTGCCGCCGCCCAGCGCCCGGCCGCCGTGCACTGCTGGGGCGGCATTGGGCGCACCGGCACCGTGGTGGGCTGCTACCTGCAGCAGGCCCTCGGCCTGAGCGGCGAAGAAGCCCTGGCCCGCATTGCCCACGAGTGGCAAACGGTGGCCAAGGTAGACCGCTACCCGACCTCGCCTCAAACGGCCGACCAGTTTGCCTTTGTGCGGCAGTACCGGGCAGGTTAGCGGCCCGCCTACACCCCCAGCCCGATGGCCGCCACCACGCCTACCACGCCCAGCCCCAGCAGCAGCGCATACAGCGGCCCCACAAACTTCAGCCACTGGTCGAACCGGATGCCGCAGATGGCCAGAATGGCCAGCAGCGAGCCGTTGGTGGGCGTAATCAGCTCGCACAGCCCGGCCGCGTACTGAAAGCACAGCACCACCACCTGGCGCGAGAGCCCAATAATATCGGCCAGCGGGGCAAACAGCGGCATGGTGAGCGTGGCCTGCCCGCTCACGCTGGGCACGGGCAGGTGCAGGGCCGTTTGCACCACCATCATGCCCAGGGCTGAGAACACCACCGGCAGCTGCGCCAGCGGAGCCGACAGCCCCTGCACGATGGTATCGACGATGTGGCCCTGCTCCAGCACCACGAAAATGGCCCGCGCAAACCCAATCAGCAGGGCCGAAAAGGCAATGTCGCGGAAGCCCGTCACGAAGCCCTCGGCCGTGCCCGACAGGCCCAGGCCGCCCAGCAGCCCCGCGCCCACGCCCAACACGAAGAACAGCGCCCCCATCTGGTCGAAATCCCAGCCCAGCGCTACCACGCCGTAGCCGAAAATGCTGAAGCACACCAGCAGCAGCAGCAGCACCAGGCCGTGCCGGCCCGCGCCCCGGGCATCGGCCGCCGCTTCTTCCGCGGCAATGTCCGGGGCCACGCGGTGGCGGATGGCATAGCGCATGGTGCCCGCAATCCAGAGCCCCACGGCCGGCAGCAGCAGCGCCAGCCGGAACCCGCCGGCCGAGAGCAGCGGCAGCTGCGCCAGCTTCTGGGCAATGCCCACCTGAAACGGGTTTATCGGGCTAAACGCCGCGCCCACAATGGCCGCCCCCAGGCTGGCCGCCACCGCCGTCAGCACCGGGTAGCCCAGCCGGCGCATCAGCACCAGCAGCACCGGAATGAGGGGCACGATTTCTTCGCCCATGTTTTCCAGCGCCCCCATGGTGGCGAAAAGGATGCTGACCACGGGTATCACGAGCACCTCGCGGCCGTGGGCGCGGGCCAGCAGCCAGTCTACGCCGTGGCGCAGGGCGCCGGTCTGGTCGAGCACGGTGAAGGCCCCGCCGGCCAGGAAAATCAGGAAGATGACGCCCGCCGCGTCGGCCATGCCCTTGGGGATGTCCACCAGCATATCGAGCGGGCCCACGGGCGTGGCCGGCACGCGCTGGTAGGAGCCGGGCACCACCACCTCGCGGCCGGTGGCCTCGTTTTTCTGGCGGGCAAACTGGCCGGCCGGCAGCACGTAGCTCAGCGCCGCCGCCAATAAGATAAAGCCCACCAGCAGCACCAGCGGGTGGGGAAAACGGAAAGAATTCATTGTCAGGAGTAGGTAATCCGGGAACAAAAGAACGTCAGGCGGAGCTTGTCGAAGCAGCGCTACCGGAGAAGTAAGTCAATTACTCCGGCAATAGCGCTGCTTCGGCTGCGCTCCGCCTGACGTTCTTTTGTGCTTTAGTTCCGTTTCCTCTGCATGACCATCACCGCCTTCAAAGCCCTGCACCAGTGCCGCCAGACCGAGCATCTTGCCCGGCACGGCACCCGCCTGGCCGAGCGCCAGGAAGACAGCTTCGACCTGACGCTGTATGCCGTGGAAGGCTTTTATGCCGAAACCTGGCGCAGCCGGGGCGAGGAGCACATCCTCTTCATCCACGTTTTTCAGAAGCCCACCGGGCTGGGCGACTACCTGCGGCTGGTGAAGCTGCCGGAGCTGGGGTAGGGGCTCGCCCCCGCCCGCTGTTGAACGGCATCGTCGAACCGGCGCGAATGACGCCCGGGCCGGCCCTTATTCCCCCGGCCGGTCCACGTCCACGAGCTGGTCCTTGTTCTGCATGATTTGCAGCTCAAACTGCGTCATGGAGAAAGGCTCTTTGCCGTACTTCTCGGGCGAGTTGAGCTCGGTGAGGGGGTGGCGGTTGTCGATTTCGTACTCGTTGGCCACCAGCTCCACGGTGTTGCCTTTGGCGCTCAGCACCTTCAGCAGCGAGTATTTGGTGCTGTCGCCGGGCGAGCGCACGGTGTAGATGTCGCCGGCGCGGGGCGCGGCCAGGTAGGCCTTGTTGGCGCGGGCATCGCGGCTGCTGGCCAGCACGGCCACCACAATGCCCACCGCAATCAGGGCCAGGCCCGACCAGTGCCACCACGGGGCGCGGATTTGCTTTTTGAGGTCGGCCACGGCGGGCTGCAGCGGGGCGGGCGTGGCCTTGGCGTCCCAGGCCTGTTGGCAGTGGGTGCACTGCACCACGCTGGGCTTGCTGTAGGGAAAAAGCGGAATCCAGTAGATGTGGGCGTAGCGGCTGAACACGCTCAGCTGGAGGCTGTTGAAGGTGCCGCAGGCCGGGCAGGTCGCGCCCGGCAGCGGGACGGTGCGCACGAGGGCACCGTTGGTTCCGTAAAAAATCATGAATAGGAGATGGGCGTGCCGGCGGCGCTGTGGAAAAGAGAAGCGCTAAAGTTAAGCGCAGGGCAGGCGTACAACCTGCGCTGTGGCGCCCTGGGCAGGCATCGGCATTCGTTGCGGGGCGGGCAAACTAATCGGCCGTGCTACCTTGCCCGGCATGAAACGCCTCCTGCCGCTCGTTTTCGCCGTGCTCAAGTTCGCGTCCGGCTACTTCCTCATCAGCCCGGCCTACGAGCTGCACCGCGACGAATACCTCTACCTCAACCAGGGCCGGCACCTGGCCTGGGGCTACTTCGAAGTGCCGCCGCTCATTGCCGCGCAGGGCTGGGCGAGCCTGGCGCTGGGCGGCGGGACGTTCTGGGTGAAGTTCTGGCCGTTTCTGTGGGGCGCGGCCACGCTCTACCTCGTGATGCGGCTGGCGCAGCGGCTGGGCGGCGGCGGGCTGGCCACGGCGCTGGCGGGCACCTGCTACCTGAGCACGGCCTATGCCCGGCTCAACCTGCTGTTCCAGCCCAACTCGTTCGAGGTGTTCGGCTTCGTGTTCTGCCTGTATTGGCTGGTGCGGTATTTTCAGGAGGAAAAGCCCCGCTTGCTGTACCTGCTGGGTTTGGGCCTGGGACTGGGCTTGCTCAATAAATACTCCACCCTGTTTTTCATCGCGGCGCTGGGCGGCGCGCTGCTGCTCACGCCCTGGCGGCGCCTGCTGCTGAGCCGGCATTTCTGGGGGGCGGCCGGGCTGGGGCTGCTGGTGTGGGCGCCCAATCTGGCCTGGCAAATTGGCCACGGCATTCCGTTTCGGCACCACATGGCGCTGCTGCACGACAGCCAACTGGTCAACGTGTCGGCCCTCGATTTCTGGAAGCCGCAGCTGCTGATGTGCTTCACGGCGCTGTGGGTGTGGGTGCCGGGGCTGCTGGCGCTGCTGCTGGGGCGGGCGTTCCGGCCGTACCGGGCAGTGGGCTGGGTGGCGGTGCTGGGCGTGGGGCTGCTGTTCGCGCTGCACGGCAAGGACTATTACGCCCTGGGCTACTATCCGGTGCTGTTCAGCTTCGGGGCCGTGTGGTGGGACGCGCGTATCAAGCGTTTGGGAATGCGCGAAGGCGCGGCGCGGCGCCACGCGGCATGGAAAACCGTCCTTCCGCCCGTATTAGTGGCGCTGCCCATCCTGCTCATGCTGCCGCTGCTGCCGTTCATCTACCCGCTGCGGAGCCCGGCCGGCATGGCCGCCCTGCGCTCCCGATACGAAAGCCTGGGCCTCTACCGCTGGGAAGACGGCCAAAACCACGCCCTGCCGCAGGACTACGCCGACATGCGCGGCTGGCGCGAGCTGGCCGACCACACCTGGGCCGCCTACCAGGCCCTGCCCGATTCGGTGCGCGCACACACCCTCATTCACTGCGCCAACTACGGCCAGGCCAGCGCCCTCAACTACTTCAACCGCCACCGGCCCATGCCGCCGGCCAACAGCCTCAACGGCAGCTACCTGTTCTGGTATCCTGCCCGGCAGCTGCAGCAGTACCGGGCCGTCCTCATCATCGACGACGAATGGCACCCCGAGCTGGCCCCGCATTTTGCCGAGTACCGCCGCTTCGCCAGCATCACCGATGCGTATGCCCGCGAGCGGGGCACAACCGTCATCGTCGGCCTGCGGCCCGATGCCGCCGTGCAGGCCCGGCTATTATCGGAGTGGCAGAAAGAGCTGGCCGCCTGGCAGGGCGGCGGCTGGTGAGTAGCTAGTGCCGGGTAAGCAACGGTTATGCCGAGCGGGGCAAATTCTCAAACCCAAACTCCGCCACGCTCGCCCACGGCCCGCCCCGGTATTCCCACAGGTGCAGCCCCGTGCCCACGGCCTCGAACGGCGCGAAGCCGGCCTGCATGTCGGCCAGCAGCTGGTGGGCGGTGGCCGGGTCCACTTTGTTTTGAATGGTGACGTGGGGCTGGAGCTTCTGCTGGTCCTGGGGCGTGAGGTGCGGCGCGAAGGCGGCCTGCAGCTGGCGGTGCAGCGCCCGCAGCTCCGCGTTTTCCAGCGCGAAGGCCACGCCCCGGCCCAGGGAGCGCAGGCCCGTGACCTGCAGCATGAGCGGCGGCCGGGCGGCCGTCAGTTTCTGCAAGGTTGCGCTGATGCCGGCCAGCTCATGGCCGGGCAGGTGATGGAAAAGCGTGAGATGAGCAGCCAGGTAGTTGATTTTGGGCGGAAAATGCTGCTGGCGCAGGCCGTTGAAATACGTTTGGGTGGCCTCGTCCAATGCCAGGGTGAGGATGAGCGGAGCGGCTTCAGTAAACGGCATTATAAAGCGGAAAGCGGTGGATTTGTCGTTACGAAATCTGCCCGCCATCCGCCGGATGTGGCGCGGCAACGGCGTAATTTGCCGGCCCACTTTGCCAGCCGCCGCATGTCGCACACCGCCCCGTATTCGCTCCTCATTCAGCACGCCGCGCAGGTGCTCACCCTGGCCGGCGGCCCCCCCGACCGCCCCCTGGCCGGCCCCGACCTGGCCGGCTGGGCCATCATCGAGCGCGGCTACGTGGCCTGCCTCGACGATAAAATTGTGGCCGTGGGCCCGATGGACGCGCTGGACCTGGCCCGCATCGGCCCCGATACCCGCCTGCTGGACGCCACCGGCTGCGTGGTGATGCCCGGCCTGGTGGAGTGCCACACCCACCTCGTGTTCGGCGGCAACCGCGCCCACGAGTTCGAGCGCAAGCTGCGCGGCGAAAGCTACCTCGACATCCTGGCCAGCGGCGGCGGCATCCTGAGCACCGTGCGCGCCACCCGCGCCGCCTCGGAGGCCGAATTGCTGGACAATGCGCTGCACCACCTGGCGGGCTTCCGGGCCTACGGCGTAACCACCGTGGAGGCCAAAAGCGGCTACGGCCTCGACCGCGACACCGAGCTGCGGCTGGTGCGCGTGGCCCGCCAGGCCGGCCGGCAGCAGCCGGTGCGGGTGGTGCCCACCTTTCTGGGCGCCCACGTGGTGCCGCCCGAGTTCAGGGAAGCCGGCCCGCAGGCGTATGTGGACTTCATCCTGCGCGAGGTGCTGTCGGACCTGAAAGGGGAGGCGGCGTACGTGGACATTTTCTGCGAGCAGGGCGCGTTTCCGCTCGACGTATCGCGTTATTACCTGGAGCAGGCCCACAAGATGGGCTTCGGCCTGAAAATCCACGCCGAGCAGCTGCACGACCTGGGCGGCTGCGAGATGGCCGCCGCGCTGGGCGCCACCAGCGTCGACCACTGCGACTACCTCACGCCCGCTGCCGCCGCCCGCATCGCGCAGCAAACCCAGGGGCAAACCGTGGCCGTGTTGCTGCCGCTGGTGCCGCTGTTCCTGCGGCAGACCCAATACGCGCCCGGCCGCGCCTTCATCGACAACGGCCTGCCCGTGGCCCTGAGCACCGATTTCAACCCCGGCTCGTGCCCCAGCAAAAACCTGTGGCTGGCGCTGTCGGTGGCCTGCCTCAAAATGGGGTTCACGCCCAAGGAAGCTGTGGCCGCTGCCACCCTCAACGCCGCCTGGGCCATCGGCCACGCCGCCGACTGCGGCAGCCTGGTCCCCGGCAAGCGCGCCGACGTGCTGGTGCTGAACGTGGGCAGCGTGGCCGAAATCCCGTACTGGCTGGGCGAAAACCCGGTGCGCGACGTCGTCATCGGCGGGCAGTAGCCTGCATAACGAAATACAGAAAAAAGCCCTTCCGAAGCTTCGGAAGGGCTTTTCGTTTTCAGTGGAAAAGGAAGGGCAGGGCGGTTAGAGCTGGCGGATGCGCTGGATGATGTCGGCGGCGCTGAGGGCTTGCAGGGTGGGGGTGACAATGGTGCTGGCGGCCGTGTTGAAGCGCTGGGTGCCGTAGTAAAGCTGGCCGTTGTTCTCCTGCAGTACCACCGCCACAACGTCGGCACCGGAGGGCAGGCTAGCCAGCCAGAAGGTGGCCGATGCCGCCGATTGGAAGCCGCGGGCCAGGCCATTGTAGCCCACCGGGCGGAAGTACACCCGTGTGGTGATGCCGGCGGCAACGGGCACGGCTACCCCAACACTGACGGTTGGATTGTTGCGGTAAGCGCTCCAGAACTGGTCGATGTTCCAGTTGCCAATCGAGTCGAGCGGAATGGCCACCGAATAGTAGGGCGTGGTCGCCGTCGCCGGACTGGTAGTAGTGTTCACCCGGATTGGGTTACTGCCATTGGCGGCATTGGGGGTGAAGACCTGTAGCCAGCCCGACGAATCGGCCGGCGTGCCCGCCAGCGGACTGGCCGGCTGCTTCCAGAGGTACATGCGGGTGGTATCGAGGCCGGCGGTGGGCACGGGCGAGGTAAGCGTGAGGCGGTTGACGACGCCCGTGGGCGAAACCGGCGACATGCGCAGGCGCGTGCTGCCCTGCCACACCTGAATGGTGAACTCGCCGCCCGACACCAGCATCTGCCGCGATACCTGGGCCGTGGTCGGCATATCGGCCAGCATCATGTCGGCCACCGAATAAATCTCGCGCACCCGCAGCTCGGCCTGGCCGGTGGCCACGTTGCCGTTGGGCAGCACAAACGCATTCGGCCCAAACGCAACCCTGGCTCCTTGGGCTGTAGGGAGGCTCAGGGCCTGGCTGAGGTCGAAAGTGTAGCGCTGAAACGGTGTATATAGCCGCAAAGCAGCAAACGAGTTGGTGGCGGCAGCCGCCGGCGTCAGGCAGACCACTTCATCGTCTTTGCGGCAGGCCAGCAGCGAAACAGCGGCTAATAGGAAAAGGCAATACTTTTTCACGAAGCACAGATATGGAATGAAGGAAATATTGACCAGAATATCAGCGCAGGCCGCGTGAGACGCCCAGCAGCAGCCCCCCGCCAAACGGGTAGCGGGCATCGAAGCCCGACCCCGCCCGCGTGAGCGACGTGAAGCCGTAGGTGGCCTGGGGCTGGGCCAGCAGCTCCCACAGGCTGGCGGCCGGGCCCAGGCGGTAGCGCACATCCAGCCCCAGGCTGAGGGCCAGGCTCAGCGCCCGGTAGGGGCTGCCCGTCGGGTACCAGGTGCGGGTGGTGCAGGCGCAGGCCGTGCCTTCGGAGGTGGTGCCGCCCAAGTACACGCCCAGCTCTGCCCCGGCCAGCAGGGCCGTGCGCCACCGCCCGTGCCCAATGCCCAGGGCATAGCTGGCCTGCACCGGCACGGTGAGGTAGTTGTAGGTGTCGCGCCGATGAATCGTGCTTGCCTGAGCCGAGTCGTTGAGCAGGCTGACACCGTTAGCCAGCAGATAGTTGGGGTTGGTGGTTTGGTAAAGCCTGATTGCCAGCGCCGAAGCATACTGGCGGTAGCCCAGGCCGCCGGCCAGCGCCCAGCGGCCATTCAGCGTGCGCCGAAACTGTATCTGGCCACTGGGAGCCAGGGCCGGCCGCTCCAGCTCTACGATGGTGGATTGCGCGTATTGATACTGACCGGGACTGGTGGTGACGGGGGTGAGGGGATACGCCGGCACAGCGCTCCCCAGCTGCCGGTAGGTGAGGGCCGGGCCGGCCAGCACCTGCACCGACCAGCGCGGCAGCGGGGTAGCCGCGGGTTTGGTGGGCACAGTAGCGGTCGGCTGGAGCTGTGCCCGGACGGGGCCGGCGGGCAGCTCCAGCGCCACGGCCCGGGCTTGCAGCTGCGCCAGGGTTTGCGTGGGCTGCGCGGCGGCGGCGGCGGCGGCAGCATCTGTGTCTGTGGTTGGGTGGGTGACGATTGAAGTGCTGGCCATTGGCTTTACGGCAGCTGCTGCGGCAGATTGGCCGGCAGGAACCTGCGCAGTGGCCGGGTGAGCCACTGCGGCGCGGCCTTCAGCCCCTGCCAAAATGTGACGCTTGCCCGACTGCCCGGCCAGCAAGCTGGCTGCGGCTGCCGCCGACTGTGCCCGTCGGCCGGCCCATGTGCCGGAAGGACTGTTGGCTCCCGCCAATGCCGCCGAAGTGGCGGCGGCACCCTGTTTTTCGGGCGAGCTTACGGCTACGCCGCGTCCCGCTGCACTTTTGCGAAATGCCTGCGCGGCCCGGCCTGCCGCCGTGCCCGAAGAAGTGACCGCCGCGATGCCGGTGGCGGCCTCACCCGGCAAGTGCTTCCGGGGGCGGGCCGCCATTGGCTTCGCGCCAGTTACCAGCGTGCCGCCACCTGCCGCGGGCAGTACCGGCGTTGCTTTTGCCGCTTTGGCAACCAGCGAGGCCGCTACAGTGCCGTCTGGCCGGCCGGCCGGGGTTTTGCCGGTTTTCTCACCGTCGAGCTCCCGGCTATTGACGGCTGAAGTAACCGCTCCGGCCGCTGCGCCGGCCGCCGCTGCGCCCGGGCGCAGCCCGGCAGCGGGCAGGGGAGTCGTAGAAGCAGCCGGCGCGGCAGAAGGAGAATTATTGGGGCGGTGGCTGGTCGGCGGCGTTGACGTTGCGGTAAGCAGAGGGGTTTTGGCGGCTTCGCCGCCCAGCTGCTGGCCCTGCCACCAGCGCCAGCCCAATCCGCTGCCCGTTATCAGCAACAGCAGCAGCGCCACCACCGCTGCCCGCCGCCGCCGCCGGAGCTGCGGCGCGGCTACCGGCGGCGGCAGCTGCGCCCTGATGCCGGCCCACAGCGGCGCGGGCGGCTCCTGGCCGTAGTCGGCCAGCCGGTCGCGCAGGGCATCGTATAAGTCGTCGGGTTCGCGTTCGGTCATGGCAATTGGGGGTGGTGTTGGGCCGCCAGGCGGGTTTCGAGCAGCCGGCGGGCCCGGGCCAGCTGCGATTTGCTGGTGCCCTCGGCAATGCCCAGCAGCTCAGCTATTTCCTGGTGCGAGTAGCCTTCCACGGCGTAGAGGTTGAGCACCGTGCGGTAGCCGGGCGGCAGCGTGGCCAGCAGGGCCAGCAGGTCGGCCGTGGCCAGGTGGTCGAGGGCCGAGGGCTCGGCGGTGGGCAGGTCGGCGGCCAGCTCGTCGAGGGCATCGCCGGCGGGGCCGGGGTGGCGCAGGCGGTGCTGCTCCAGGGCGTGCAAGGAGGTGGTGACGGCAATGCGCCGCGCCCAGGCCTCAAACGGCCCCTGCCCCCGGTACTGGTCGAGGCGGGTGAAAATTTTTACGAACGTGTTTTGCAGGGCGTCCTCGGCGTCGTCCCGGCTGGGGCAATAGCGCAGGCACACGCCCATCAGGTTGTAAGAAAGCTTGTGATAGAGTTGGTACTGCGCCGCCGATTCGCCCCGCCGGCACGCAGCCAGCAGTGCCTCATCAACCAGGGTAATGGGTGGCGGCATGCAGTGGAAAATAGGAGTGAAGGCAAGCGGTACCGGCCCGCCTTATGCCCCCTTGACCGGCCGGCGGCCGGCGGGGTTGCGCGGGGCAGAAAATATTTCTGAAAATACTGCCTGCCGCCCGATAGTTTCTGAATCTTCGGGCTTTAGCCTCTCCGAATTAGCCGCTTTCGGCGTTACTTGCCGGCCCATTTTTCCCCTTTCCACACCCGATGAAAAAGCTACTACTGCTGCTATTGATTTCCAGCGCCGGCGTTGCCGCTGCCCAACCCGCGGCCACGCCCGCCCAGCGCGATGTGGTGAAAGAAGGCATCAGGCTCTACGACGCCGGCCGGTACGACGAGGCCGTGGCCAAGTACCAGCAGGTGCTGGCCGCTACCCCCGGTGAGCCCTTCGCCCTCAGCGAGCTGGCCCTGACCTACAATGCCATGGGCCGCAACAAAGAGGCCGTCGACATCTGCGAGAAGCTGCTGAAAGCCGACCCCGATTCCGACGAAAGCGTGTACGTGACCTACGGCAACAGCCTCGATGCCCTCAAGAAAACCAAAGATGCCTACCACGCCTACGAAACCGGCCTGAAGCACCATCCCAATTCGGCCTCGCTCTACTTCAACCTGGGCGTGGCGCAGGCTACCAGCGGCCAGACGCCGGCCAGCGTCGGCAGCTTTCAGCAGTCTGTGGCCCTCAGCCCCGACTATGCCAGCGCGCACATGAGCCTGGGCGTGATGCAGCTGGCCAGCCACGCCCGCGTGCCGGCCGTGCTGGCCCTGGCCCGGTTTCTGGTGCTGGAGCCGCGCGGCCCCCGCGCCGCCCAGCGCCTGCCGCTGCTCGACAAAGCCATGATGCAGGGCGTGTCGAAAACGGGCGACAAGGCCGTGCAAATCAATCTTTCCGAAGACGTGTTCAAGGGCCGCAACGGCAAAAAAAGCGGCCCCGACAATTTTGGGCCCGCCGAGTTGCTGCTGTCGATTTCCGGCGCGCAGGCCCTGTCGCCGGAAAACAAGCAGGCGACGGAGATGGAGCGGTTCAGCAAGCAGTTTGGCTCGCTGTGCAAAACCCTCGGCGAGCTCAGTGGCAAGCAGGAGGGCTTTGCCTGGAATTACTACGTGCCCTATTTTGCCGAGCTGGAAAAGAAGGGCTTCGTGCCGGCCTTTACCTACCTCGCGCACGCCTCCCAAACCGATGTGCCCGAGGTGCAGCAGTGGCTGGCGGCTCATCCCAACGAGGTGGCCGTGTTCCAGGAATGGTCGAAAAACTACGTGTGGCCGAAGGCGCTGAAGTAATTCCCGAAAGCCCGCCGAAAGAGTTGAAAAGTGTCAGCTACAAACCGGAGAAACCGCGAAATGATAAACGATGGCGAATTGCTGCTGCGCAGGACCGAAGCGGCTGATTTGGAACACTTCTTTGCGTTTCAGCTCGACCAGGAAGCCAACCACCTGGCCGCTTTCACGGCCAAAGACCCGGCCGATAAAACCGCATATCTGGCGAAATACACCAGCTTTCTGACCGACCCGACCATCAATATGCAGACCATCGTCGTGGGAGGCATTGTTGCCGGCAGCATCGCCAAATTTGAAATAGCCGGGGAGGCCGGAATTACTTATTGGATTGATAAAAAATACTGGGGCAAAGGCGTTGCCACGAAAGCCCTTGCAGCCTTCCTGAAAACCGAAACGGCCCGGCCCATTTTTGGCCACACGGCCTTCGATAACGTTGGCTCACAGCGCGTTTTGGAGAAATGCGGCTTTGTGAAAATTGGGGCAGATAAAGGCTTTGCCAATGCGCGGCAGGCAGAAATAGCGGAATTTATTTTCAGGCTGGCTCAGTAAGCCGGCGCCTGCATTCCGCCAGCTGACACCGCCGCCCCGCAATTCGCCCGGGCCGGCTATTTCGACGGCGCTTTCTTCTTGCCGGTGCTGGCGTTCAGCCGCTCCGGGTTGTCGGCCAGGAATTTGCCCCAGCTTTTGCCGCCGCTCACGCCGGCGTTGTTGCCCTTCTGGTAGTGGTGGCACATGGCCACCGACAGCGCATCCGTGGCGTCCAGAAACTTGCTGGCCTCGGCCACGGGCGGCAGCGTAAGCGTCTGGCGCAGCATGTGGGCCACTTGCTCCTTGGTGGCCGAGCCCGAGCCCGTGACGGACTGCTTCACCTTGGTGGGCGCGTACTCCACGTAGGGAATCTGGCGGCTGAGGGCGGCGGCAATGGCCACGCCCTGGGCCCGGCCCAGCTTGAGCATGCTCTGCACGTTCACGCCAAAAAACGGGGCCTCGATGGCCAGCTCATCGGGCAGGTACTCGTCGATGAGCTCCAGCATGCGGTCGAAAATCCGCTTTAGCTTTACGGCGTGATTCGACCCCAGCGCCTTCATGTTTATCACGTCGTAGCACAGCACTTCCACGCGCTGGCCGCGCACCTCAATCAGGGCGTAGCCCATAATCTGGGTGCCGGGGTCGACGCCCATGATGATTTTGGGCAGCAAATCCGGAGCGGGAGCGGGGCGGGGGCGAAGGGGAGCGGGCACGATGGGAGCGGAGAGCGGGAAGAGGGTAGCGGGCTTCCCCCACAAAGTTACGACCCGGGCCCGCCGCCAGGCGTTCCGGAGGCCCCGCCGCCCCCGCGCCGCTTTAAGCGGCTGGTGTTCTGGGGCAAGATTGGGGTGACGCTGCTTACGCTGGGCCTGCTCTACAATTCCATCTTTGCCGCGCCCGACACGGCGGCGGCCTGGCGCACCCTGCTCGGCACCACGCTGGGCGGGGCCGGGCGCGGACCGGTGCTGCTGGCCCTGGCCCTGGTGCCCCTCAACTGGGGCCTGGAAGCCTGGAAGTGGTACCGCCTGGCCCGGCACCTCGAGCCCGTCACGTTTGGGCGCAGCTTGCGGGCGGTGCTGGTGGGCCTCACGCTGGGCTTCGCCACCCCCAACCGCGTGGGCGACTACGCCGGCCGCATCATCGAGCTGAAAAGCCGGCGGGTAAGTGCGCTGGGGGCCGTTTTTCTGGGGCGCTACTGCCAGCTGGTGGCCACGGTGCTGGCGGGCCTGGCGGGCCTGCTCTACTTTGTGCTCACGTTTTACCTGCAAGGCTACCCAGCGGCCGGGCTGGGCGTGGTGGCCTCGGCGGTGCTGCTGAGCGTGCTGGTGCTGGTGCCCCTCTACCGCTCGCGGCTGCTGCTGGCGGCGCTGGGCGTGTGGCGGCCGCTGCGGCGGTTCCGGCCGGCGCTGGCCATCATGCCCACGTATCCGGCGCGGGCGCTGCACGCGGTGCTGGTGCTTTCGGGGCTGCGCTACGCGGTGTTTTGCGCGCAGTTTATGCTGCTGCTGCAGGCGTATGGCGTGGGCGGGCCGCTGGGGCCGGGGCTGGCGGCGGTGGCGGGCACGTTTTTGCTGAAGTCGCTGGTGCCCTCGCTCAACGCCCTGGCCGATGTGGGCGTGCGGGAGCTCTCGGCCACGCACCTGTTTGGCCTGCTGGGCCAGCCGGCGCTGCCGGTGCTCTCGGCCAGCCTGAGCCTGTGGGTCATCAACATTGCCCTGCCCAGCGCCGCCGGCCTGCTGCTGGTGCCCGGGCTGCGCGTGCTGCGCGAAAAGCGCGCCGGCCGATGACCGGCGCGGCAATCGGGTTGCTGGCCCTGCCCGTGGCCTACGCGGCCGTGATGGCCTGGCTGCGCGGCGGCTGGACCGCGTTGCGTAATGAGGAATTAGGAATGAGGAATGAAGCATTGACGACTGATAATTCCTCATTCCTCATTCCTCATTCTTCATTAAAATTTTCCGTCCTCATTGCCGCCCGCAACGAGGCCGAAGCCCTGCCTCAGCTCCTGCGCGACCTCCGGGCCCAGACCCTGCCCGCCGCCCGGTTCGAAGTCCTCATTGCCGACGACCACTCCGCCGATGCCACCGCCGCGCTGGTGGCCGCCGCTGCCCGCGAAACCGGTTTCGCCCTGCGCCTGATTGAGCTGCCCGCCGCGCAAACCGGCAAGAAAGCGGCCCTGCAAGCCGCCTTGCAGGCTGCCCGCGCCCCCTGGCTGGTGTGCACCGATGCCGACTGCCGCCTCGGCCCCGGCTGGCTGGCGGCTTATGCGCGGTTGATTGCGCAACAGCCGCAGGCCAGCTTCATCAGTGGCCCGGTGCTGCTCACCGGGCCCGCTTCCGCCTTCGCTGCGCTCATGGGGCTGGAATTTGCTGGCCTGGTCGGCGTGGGCGGCGCCTGCCTGGCCCGGCAGCAGCCCACCATGTGCAACGGGGCCAACCTGGCCTACCGCCGCACGGCCTTCGATGCCGTGGGCGGCTACCTCGACAACGACCACCTGGCCAGCGGCGACGACGAGTTTCTGCTCCACAAAATCCACGCGGCCTTTCCCGGCACCGCGCATTTCCTGGCCGATGGCGCGGCCATTGCCCGCACCGCCGCGCCCCCTACGCTGCGGGCGCTGCTGCGGCAGCGGGTGCGCTGGGCCAGCAAGTGGCGGCACTACCAGGGCGGCCCCTCGCGCTACCTGGCGCTGCTGGTGCTGGGCGCCAACGTGGCCCTGGCCGCCGGAGCCGTCGCGGCAGTGGCGTGGCCTGGGCTTTGGCCCGGGGTGCTGGCGGCGTGGGCCCTCAAGCTGGGGGCCGATGCGTGGTTTTTAAGTCCTGTGCTTGGGTTTTTGGGCCGGCGCAGGTGGCTGTGGGGCCTCGTGCCGCTGCAGCTGCTGTATGCGCCGTATGCGCTGGCCGTGGGCCTGGCGGGCCTGCGCGGCGGCTACGAGTGGAAGGGCCGGACGGTGCGGTAGCGGCAGGCGGCTGCCCGGTGCCGCTATATGAGCAGTTCAGGCCCTGGGGTCGTCGCCGACGTATTCCAGAATGTCGCCTGGCTGGCAATCCAGGGCTTTGCAGATGGCCTCTAAGGTGCTAAACCGAATGGCTTTCGCCTTTCCGGTCTTCAGGATAGAAAGGTTGGATAAGGTCAAATTGACTTTTTCAGAAAGCTCATTCAGAGAAATTTTTCGCTTTGCCATTACCACGTCTAGGTTTACAATGATGGGCATGGCGTTAGATGGTTAAATCATTTTCTGATTTCAGGTCGATGGCGTTCTGCACTATTTTTTCAAAGATGGCCGCCGCCGTTGCGAAGACGATGGCAACAAATGTCGTCATCATGCAAAGGGCGAGGAAGCCCGCCGGGTCGTCTTCTTTGTTGTGAAACAACCGGATGTACACCCCCGCCAGCACAATGAGGGCGCCGAGGCCGAATGCGCAATACTTGATGCTTTTCAGCGCATTCACGGAAGCGGCGGAGAAGACCCGGTTCTGGCCGATGTAGCCGAGCAGCCGGAAAGCCTTGTACAGCGCCACAAAAAAAGCAATCGACGCCGCGTATCCATACAGAATGAACGGGTCGGCATAGATGCTTGCCACATCCAGGCGGGCGGCCCGCCCCTCGGTGAGGGGAAGCCGAATCAGCAAGGCAAGCACCACCAGGCCGATAAGCACGACGACTGCTTGCAGAAAGACGATAGAACCCTTTTTCATGACGGCGTGATGAACTTGATAGGTAGCACAAATGTATCAGCTATTTATTGATAAGCAATAAATTTTATTCCTTTAACAAGGAATTACAATTGATAGTCGATAGGCCGCTTTGGGCCGAATGCAGCTGCCTTACGGCCCGGCAATGTCTTTTCCCACTAAGCAGCGCGCTTATTATTTCGGGCGGGTAAGGCCGATAATGACGCCAAAATCCCCATCCGTCTGCATCCAGCCGGCCGCCGGGGCGTAGGTGCGCGACACAAACCCGTCGAGGTAGAGCGCTTGCCGGCAGCCGGCTTGCCGGAAGTACTCGGCGAAATCGTAGAAATTGATTTTGCGGCGCGACATGGCCAGCAGCACGCGGCCATCGGGCAAAATGCCTACCCCGTTGCGCACTTGCCGATTGGCCGAGCCGGGCTGAAAGGCCGGGTGAATCCGGCCGTCGATAAGCAGCATGGGGCCCGATTGCGTGGCGTAGGCCACGCGGCCATTGCTGCGAAAATCCTCCGTGCGGCAGATGTGCGCCGTGTTGGCCGTCGTGGTGTAAAAAACGCCGTTGGGCTTCAGGTAAAAGTTGCCCGTGCCGCTGGCCGTGTCCAGCGGGGCTAAGCAGTTGTGCTGCGCAATGAACAGCCCCTGCGGCGAATAGCGCGGCGTAAACATGCCGCCGTTCATGGCAAAGACAAGCGTTTGCTCACGGGCTGCCAGCCAGCGCCGCAGGCTGCCCAGGCTGCCGAAACGGCGGTGCTGCTCGTCCTGCCAATAGAGCCGGAGGCGCACCCGGCGCAGGTCGGCCGTGTAGCTCACCATTGCCGGGGGCGGGCTGGCCGGGCGTACCCCCAGCCCCATGATAAACAGCAGCGCTGCGCAACAAAGAACAGCTAACGGGGCGTGGGGCTTGCTCATGCGGCGCTAAAATAGGCGCGGCAGGCGCAAGCGCTCCAGCTGGTCAGTCGCTCAGCCCACTTGCGTAAAGCGGCCCCACAGCGCATCGGCCCGGTTAAACACCGTGGGCGCGGTTTCCTGAATGGCATCGTGAAACCTGGCATCGTTGCCCGAGCTGCAGTGAATCACCTTTTTCATCTGCCCGTTATCCACTTCCGAAACAATGCCGACGTGGCCAATCTTGGCCCCCGCGCCATACACCACAATGCAGCCCGGCTCCGGCACCCGCAGCTTCTCAAAGATGCCGGCCGAGCTGTTCACGTCGGCCTCCATCGAATCGGTGAATATCCAGCCGCCGAATTTCTGGTAAAAGGGCAGGGTGGTGTTGCGGGACAGGCCCAGCACCCAGCACACAAACCCGCTGCAGTCGCACAGGTGGTCGGCCGTGGGCAGGGGCGCGGCCGGGTTGGTGCCGCCAAACCCCAGCTTGTAGCGAATTCCTTTGTTGACGGCCGACCGGGCCCGGGCCAGCAGGGCGCTGACTTTTACCGTGTTGACGGTGATGGCGGTAGCCGGCACATCGTCGGTGTTGGGAATGCGGATGAGCTGGCCGATGAAGATGCTGTCGACGTTTTTGATGTCTTTGTTGAAAGCCAGCAGCAGCTCCAGCGGAATTTTCTTCCGTTGCGCGATTTTCGCCAGCGTATCTCCTTTTTTTACCTTGTAGAACATGGGGGCTTGGGGTTTGGGCGTGAGAAAGAACGCAGGAGCGCCGCCGCGCCGGCTGGCAGCTGCCCGAAATACTGGCTGGTGCGCTACGGCTTGGGGCGAAGTCCCGCGCGGCGATGAATAGCAAGTAATACTATAAAGCATAAATATATGATTTATTGATTAAAAAGCTAATCCTTCTTTCTCCGGCTTACATTTGCTCAAACTCCGCACGCCTCTTTTTCCCGTGACTGACCCCGAATTCGACCTGCTCGACGAGCTCTATTTCGTCACCCCATTCCGCACCCTGCTCCAGAAAACCGGCCTGCCCGCCGCCGAGCTTGAGGAGCAGCTGCGCGCCCTCTTAGAGCAGGGCCTCGTCCGCAGCTACTGGCCCGACCCCGACACCGAACTGGCCTACGAAACCACCAGCTTCGGCGCCATTGCCCGCGATGCCTCCTACCTGGCTTCGAAGGAAGGCCTGCTGCAACACAACACCCGCTGAGCGTGGCAGCCCCGGCCGTACCGGCAGCACCCGCCCGCGCCGCAGCGGCAGCCCGCCCGCCGGGCTACTACGTGCGCCAGCGCCTGTGGCAAAACCGGCCCGCCGTGGCCGGGCTGGCGTTCATTGTCCTGTGCTCGGTGATAGCGCTGCTGGGCTACTGGGTGCTGCCCGACAACTCGCCCAACGCCAACCACGGCTTCGTGCAGCTGCAAAAGCAGCCGCCGGGCCTGCGGGTTGAGTTTCTGCGCCGGCCCTTGCCCGATTCTTCGCACAAGGCGGCGAATTTTCTCAGCACCTGGCTCACGGGCAAGGCGCCGGAGTTCGAGGAAACGCCCATTGCTACGGGTAGTTTCGGCATGATGAAAGCTGACTCAGTCGCCTTCCGTCCCTGGACTGCTTCTGATGCTTCGCCTGCTGCCGAGCAACGGGTTTCCGACGAACACGTCGAGTTTTCGAAACAAAATACCCGCACTTACTGGCTGGGCACCGACAAAGCCGGCCGCGACGAGCTGAGCCGCCTGCTGCTGGGCACGCGCATCTCGCTGGGCATCGGGCTGGTGGCGGTGCTCATTTCGCTGGTGCTGGGCATGGCCGTGGGTGCGGTGGCCGGCTATTTTGGTGGCTGGGTCGATTCGCTTCTGCTGGGCCTGATGACGGTGGTGTGGAGCATTCCGGGCATCATGCTGGTCATTGCCATTTCGCTGGCGCTCGACAGCAAAGGCGTGTGGGTGAGCTTCGTAGCCGTGGGCCTCACCATGTGGGTGGACGTGGCCCGCGTGGTGCGCGGCCAGATGCTGAGCCTGCGCGCGGCCACCTTCGTGGAGGCCGGGCGGGTGCTGGGGCTGCCCACCTGGCGGCTCATTGCCCGGCACCTGCTGCCCAACATGCGCGGGCCGCTCATTGTGCTGGCCACCAGCAATTTCGCCTCGGCCATTCTGCTCGAAGCGGGCCTGAGCTTTCTGGGCCTGGGGGTGCAGCCGCCCGCGCCCAGCTGGGGCCTCATGGTGAAGGAAGGCTACGACCTGCTGGGCACCCAGGCCGGGCTGTGGCTCACGCTGCTGCCGGGCACCGCCATTTCGCTGCTGGTGCTAAGCTTCAACTTGCTGGGCAACGGCCTGCGCGATGCCTACGACCCCAAAACGCCCGTGGCAGTGTAAGTTTGTAGTCCCGCGCGGGTTCTGTATTCGTTTTCGTTGTTTTACGCTTCCCTATGGCCGCTGCTCCTTCCTCTTCTGCGCAATCTGCTGCCGACCTTGCCACTGCCCAGCTGGCGGCGCAAAACGAGCAGCTGAAATTGCTGAAACGGCAGCTGCAGCTCAAGCAGTTCGAGCTCGATACGGTGCTTGGCGTGGCCCACGACATGACGGCCCGCGACCACTCCGTGGACGAGCTCTACCACATGCTGCGCCTCACCCTGCAGGGCCAGCGCAACGTGGTGAAGCTGGTGCTCTTCGTGAAGGAGGGCAATGATTTCCGGGTGCGCCTGTGCCTGGGCTGCGACCTGGGCACGGCCGAAAAGCTGCGCCTTTCGCCCCACCTGCTCGAAGGCGGCGTGACCCAGCCCCAGGCCGTGGAAGACCTGCTCCTGGGCCCCGACTGGGACCCCTACGAGCTGGTGCTGCCCATCATGCGGCAGCGCAAGGTGGCCGCCTACGTGTTTGTGGGCGGCCTGCGCAACGACTACGACCGCCAGCAGCTCATTCCCTTCCTCAGCTCGCTGGCCAACACGCTGATTGGGGCCGTGGAAAACCGCCGCCTGCAGGCCCAGCGCGTGGCCGATGCCGCCGTGCGCAAGGAAATCGAAATTGCCCAGGAGGTGCAGGCCATGCTGTTTCCCCGCACCCTGCCCAACGACCGGGACCTGGCCATTGAGCGCACCTACGTGCCGCACACCGAAATCGGCGGCGACTACTACGACGTGGTCGAAATCGATGCCGACCGCCTGCTGCTGTGCGTGGCCGACGTGAGCGGCAAGGGCGTGCCGGCCTCGCTGCTCATGTCGAACTTCCAGGCCGGGCTGCGCACGCTGCTGCGCCAGGGCGTGGCGCTGGCCACCATCGTGCCCGAGCTCAACCACTTACTGTTCCGCAACTCGGGCGGCGAGAAGTTTATCACGGCCTTTTTCGGCATCTACAACCGGCGCACCCGCTGCCTGCAGTTCGTGAATGCCGGCCACAACGACCCGCTGCTGCTGGCCGACAACGGCACCGTAACGCCCCTCAAGGATGGTACCGTCATGCTCGGCATCATGGAGGAGCTGCCCTTGCTGCGGGTGGGCGAAATTGCCATTCCGCCGCACTCGCTGCTGCTGCTCTACACCGATGGCCTGACCGAGGTATTTGACCAGCACAACAACGAGTTTGGCGAAGACGGCGTGCTGCACGTGCTGCATCGCAACCGCTACCTGCCGCTGCCCCGGCTGCACCAGGAGCTGCTGCGCAGCATCAACGCCTTCAGCGCCCACGACGCGCAGTTTGCCGACGATGTGACCATTCTGAGCTGCCGGTTTAAGTAGGCAGGACGATGCAGCCAGCCACGCTGATAGCGAAAATAGACCACACCCTCGTGTCAGCCTTCGATGAGTTGAACGGGTGGTTTGCTGCGCCGGCTGCTTTGCGAGCCTATCGGCCGGAACGTGGTGGCTGGACCATCGACGAGATTCTGGAGCATGTGACGCTTACGAATCATTACCTGCTCATTCTCATTGAGAAAGGAGCGACGAAGGCCCTCAAGAACCTTGGCAACCTGGATTTGGCGACGGAGCTGGCAAGCTACCATTTCGAGCAGAATAAACTCGACCAGATAGGCCGGCACCGCGCTTTCCCCTGGATTCGGCCCGAACACATGGAGCCGAAAGGAGCGCGAGCCAGTGCGGAAGTTGCCACCGCTTTGCAGCAGCAGCTGCACCAATGCCAAAGGGTTCTGGCGCGTTTGCCCAACGGCGAAGGGGTGCTGTACCGCACTACCATGACCGTCAATGCCCTCGGCAAAATTGACGTGTATGAGCTGGTGTACTTCCTGGCCAAACACGCCGAGCGTCACGTAACCCAGATTCAGCAAGCAGCAGCCGAATACCGGCAGCAAGGCGCTTAGGCTGCCAGCGTGTCATCGCCGGCGGCCAGCCAGGAATTGGCGCGCACCAGCAGCGCCAGGCAGATGAAAAAGACCGGGCCAATCTTGTCCACTTCCACCAGCTCGTTGAGGGTGAGGTGAAACGCGATGACGACCAGCGAAAGCACCGCCGCCAGCACCACGCGCCGCACCTCCGGCCGCTGCTGCGAGCGGTGGTAGAGGCTTTCGCCCGTGAGCATGGCGGTGGCAATGAGCGTGAGAAACAGCACGAAGCCCGGAATGCCCTGCTCGGCCAGCTGGAGCAGCACGTAGTTGTGGGTGGTCGATTTCTCGGGGTTGTCGCTCACGTAGGTGCGGAAGCTCTTCACCGTGTAGCGCTTATACTCGGGGTAGAAGGTGGCGGCCCCGCTGCCTACCAGGGGTTTGTCGCCAATCATGCGGGCGGCGGCCACCCAGCGGTACACCCGCTCCATGCCCGACACGTCCTGCATCTTGTAGGTAGCCTCAAGGTGTTTCTCGAAGTTCTTGCCGTTGAACACCGTGCGCTCGTAGTTGGGGGCGTATTCCATGTACCGGTCGCCGGTCACCACGTACACCACGCCCAGCGTCACGCTCACGGCAATGGCCAGCAGCACCACCCGCGTCAGGCGCAGGCGCACCACCCAGTAAAACAGCCCCGCGATGGGCAGCGACAGGATGGAGGCCCGGGTGAACGAGGTGAGCAGCCCAAACAGCAAAATGCCCAGCCCGATGCGCCAGGCCAGCCGCGCCGTCGCGCTCTGCGTGGCCCGGATGGCATACCACACAAACGGCACCAGCAGCGCCAGCATGGTGGCGTAGATGACGTGGTTGCGGAAAAACGGGTGCAGCGCCCAGTTGATTTTGGCAAAGCTGAAGCCCTCCGTGGCGTGGCGGCTGGCCACGTACAGCACCGCCAGGCAGGAGGCCGTGGTGTAGAGCGCCACAAAGCGCCAGGTGTCTTTCGGCTTTTGCACGATGAGCAGCGTGCCCAGCACAAACGGCGTGATGTACCAGAACTTGGCCAGCAGGTACTTGAACGACTTGACGGCATCGACCGAGAAAAAGATGTCGACAGCCGTCCAGAGCAGCATCAGGGCCAGGATAACCAGCAGCGGGTGCAGCCATTCGCGCTGCGGCAGCCGGCCGGTGCCCAGCATCAGCGCAATGCCCACGCAGGCCGTGAGCACCAGCATGAGCGGCTCGGAAGGCACGTCCATGCTCAGGCCGCCAAACAGGCTGATTTCCTGGCTGAAAGGCAACAGAAAGAACAGCGTGTAGTAAATCCAGCGCCACTCCACCAGCGCCACCAGCACGCCCACGGCCAGGCAGGCGGGCAGCAGCAGCGCCGGCATCTCGGCCAGGGCAGCAGCCGCGCCGCCCAGCAGCAGCAGCCCCACAAAGCCAATGAAAAGCAGCTGAGGTCCATCCAAGGACCGCAGCTGCTGGCCCAGTCGCTGGTTCACGGGCGGGTTCACGCGGGGCGCACGGCAGAAGGCCGGTTGTGGCGATACAGCTCCAACAGGGCAATGAACACAATGGACAGCGCGAAGGTGAACAGCACCGAGCCGGCCACGATGAGCCAGCGCACGGGCTTGAACTTCTTGGTGGCCGGGTAAGCCTTCTGCACCAGGTACAAGCTCGAAATGCGGCCTTTAATGCTCAGCTCGGCTGTTTCATAGGCGGAGCGGGCTCCAATCAGTCGCCCTTGCAGGTCGGCCACGCGGGTCGTGAACATAGAGAGCGAGTCGGCGCCGCGCACGTAGCTTTCCAGGTTCACGAGGTTGCCGCCATCGGCCCGGGTCAGGCCGCGCAGGCTACGCTTGAGGCCGGCCACATCGCCGCCGCTGGCTTCGGCCTTGCGCAGCGCGGCTTCGGTTTCGATGAGCTGCTTCACCATGTAGCGGCCCTGCTGCTCCAGCCCGAAGATGCCGTAGCGGTGGCGGGCGCCCACCAGCTCGCGGCGGCTGCGCTCGTAGCTGGTGCTCAGGTACTGGTAGCGCTGGCGGTAGAGGTCGAGCACCTGGCGGCGGTTTTCCAGGGTCAGCTGCTGGTTCACCGAGTCAATAATCTGCACCAGGGCATTGGCTACCCGGGCGGCCATGTTCTTGTCCTTGTCGCTGAAAGTCAGTTCGATGGCGTCCCGCTCGTTGTGCACAATGCTCAGGTTGCCCGTAAATTCGCTCAGCACGAAGTTATCGGTGGCATCATCGCCCGGCTTGCCGGCCTTGTAGTGCTTGTAGAGGTTGAACTTCTTGATAACCAGCTCGGCCACCGGCTGCGATTCGCCGATGGTGATGGCACGGTCCAGGTCTTCGGGGCGGCCGCTCAGCTCCAGCTTGCCGCCGTCCACCAGGCGGTCGGGGTCGGTGGTTTGGGGGTTGGTGGGAATGAAGATGGCCGTGGAGCGGTACACGTTGGGCAGCATCAGGGCCACCACAATGCTGACGATGGCTGCCAGAATCACGGCTCCGGCCACGAAGTATTTCCAGCGGTTGATAATGGGCCCCAGGCCCACCAGCGAGAAAGAAGGAGTTGACATAGAAACGAAAAGGGCTGCCGGTTCTCCGCTTCCGAATTGAAAGGCGCACGAAGCGGGAAGAGGGCAGGCAAAGATAGCCGGAAAATGCCCCGGCGTGGTAATTGCTACGCCTGCCCCGGCCCGGTGCGTAGCTTTGCGCCTCCCAACGCCCGGCGCGGGGATTTATTTTGGCTCTAGCTCTTTCGTCCCTATCAAACGGTTTTTCGGCAATATCAGCTTCGTCGTCCTGCTCAACCTGCTGGTGAAACCCGGCTGGGTGGTGGTCGAAAACCTGGTGCAGGACCAGCTGGGGCACGCCACGTTTGGCCTCATCACGGCGCTTTCGGCGCTGGCCATGGTGGTGGCCGCCATCTCCGACCTGGGCCTCACGCCCTACGCCGTGCAGCGCGTAGCCGCCGAGCCCAGCTTCATGGCCGAAACCTTTCCCACGCTGCTGCCCCTGCGCGGAGCGCTGAATTTTGTGGCCCTGGCCGCCATGCTGGCGGTGGGCTACGCGGTGGGCTACCGGGGCCCCGAGTTGCTGCTGCTGCTGGCCTTGGCCGCGGCGCTGCTGCTGGCGCAGTACGGCCAGTTTTTGCGCGGCACTCTGCAGGCCCACCAGAAGTTCAACACCGATGCCGTGCTCTCGGTGGTGGAGAAGTTTCTGCTGCTCGGGGCGGTGCTGGTGCTCATTCCGGTGGGCCTCACGCTGCCGCGCTACGTGGGCGTGCGGCTGGGCGCGGCGGCGTTCACCACGGTGCTCCTCTACGGGCTGATGACGCGCTTTTTTGGCCGCGTGAAATACCGCTGGCGCGCCCCGGTGGCCCGCACGGCCCTGCGCGCCAGCCTGCCGTTTGCCCTCATGACCTTGCTCTACGGCGTGAACGAGCGCATCGACATGCTGATGCTTGAGCGCCTGGCCTCGCCCACCGAGGCGGGTTACTACGCGGGGGCCTACCGCTGGGTCGATGCCGTGATGATGTACGCCTGGACCGTGCTGCCCCTGTTTTTTGCCAAGTTTGCCAGCGTGCCGAAGGATGCCGGCGCCCAGCGCCAGCTGCTGCGGTTCGGGCAGCGGGTGGTCACGCTGCCGCTGCTGTTTATTGTGGCGTTTGTGCTGTTTCGGGGCGAGGTCGTGTTCTGGCAGTTTCGCCACAGCAGCCCGGCCGAGGTAGCGCGCATGACCTTCTGCCTCAAGATATTGTTTGCCAACGTGCTGGTGCACGCCTTCTTCGCCATCTACAGCACCCTGCTCACCAGCACCACCCACGAGCGGGCCGTGAGCTGGCTGGTGGCCGGCAGCATCGTGCTAAACATTGGCCTGAACCTGGTTTTCCTGCCCCGGTTCGGGGCCGTGGCCGCCTCGGTCGATACGCTGATTTGTGCGGCGGCCGTGTCGGTGGGCTACCTCGTGCTGGTGGCGCGGCGCACGGGCGTGGGCGTGCCCTTCCGGCTGCTGGCGCGGCTGCTGCTGGCGTTTGGGCTGCTGTGCGGCGGGTGGTTTGGCCTGCAATACGGCCTGTACCTGCGCTGGTGGCTGGAGGCCGGCATCATGGCGGCAGTGTTTGGGCTGATTGTGCTCGGCACGGGCTTGGTGCGCCGGAGCGAGATTAGCCAGCTTATTCCCGGCAAAGGGAAGTAAAAACGCATTAACTAGGAAGTGTTAACAGTCACGCAACCAAAGGACGGTTGCGGCCAAGTGAATAAAGGCCAAAAAATGCGCATCCAATTTGTCATACCGGGTGGCCACCCGCCGAAACTGCTTGAGGCGGCTGA
>NZ_BAAGWC010000034.1:0-43576 GCF_054780555.1 Hymenobacter daeguensis | reverse complement strand
GGCGACCGCCGCCGCCGGCCGGTGCGCCACCGCCACCGCCCATCTGCCCGCCGCCGCCGCCAAGGTCGCCGCCGCCTTCGCCGCCGCCTTTCAGGTCGTCGTTGTTGATGCTCTTGCCGCGGCGCGTGGGCTGGGCCACCGAGAGCTTGCCGATGCGGTAGCTCACGTTCACCTTAAAGCTCATGTTGTGCAGCACGTTGCGGCTGGCCTGGTCGATGAGCGGCGACACCACGTTGTTGCGAATGGTGATGCTGGGCGTGAAGAAGTTCTCGGCCCCGAAGCCGATGCTGCCGCGCTTCTCGGCAAAGTCGCGCTTCACGCTCAGGCTATACACGCCGAAGCCGCTCTGGTCGCCCTGCAGCTGCACCTGCCGGCCGCGGTAGAAGGCAAAGGCCTGCAGGCCCCACACCGGCGTGAAGTTGTAGGAGCCAAACACCCGCCCGCTCATCACAAAGCCTTCGTTCGAGGCGTTGAAGTTGCGGTCGGGCACGTTGTTGGTGAGGGTGGCGTAGTAAAAATCCGTGCCCGCATTCAGGTTGAACTTGCCCGTATTCACGCTGGCAAAAATGCTGCCGCCGTAGGCGTTCTGCTGGCCGATGTTGCGGTAGGTGGTCGACACGGTATCAGCCCCCTGCACCGTGCGCAGGGCCTCAATGGAGCCCGTGGTGTTGCGGATGAAAGTGCTGAGGTTCAGGTTCACGCGCTTGTAGGCGGTGCTGTAGCCCAGCTCGTAGTTGTTGGTGTACTCAGGGGCCAGGTAGGGGTTGCCGTAGCTGATGTTCTTGGGGTTCTGCGCGTTCACGTTGGGGTTCAGGAACTGCAGCGAGGGGCGCTGAATGCGGCGGTTGTAGGCCAGCTTCAGCACGTTGCCGTTCGAGAGCTTGCGCGAGAGGTTCACGCTGGGCACCAGCACGCCGTAGTCGGGAATGTTGGCGGCCAGCGAGTTGGCAAAATCGGCGCTGATGGTGGTGTACTCGTAGCGCAGGCCCGGCTTCAGGGTGAAGCCTTTGGGCAGGCCCAGGGTGTAGGCCACGTAGCCCGCCGTCACGTTCTGGCGGTAGCTGAACACGTTGTTCGACGACAGCAGGCCCACCGAGGGCAGCACCTCGCCGCCGGCCCCGTAGTTGGTGGTGGTGTAGTCCGAATTCACCCGGCGCAGAATGTTCTTCGCGCCCATCTCCAGAATCTGGGTTTTGCTGATGGGGTTCTGATAATCAAGCTGAACGGTGTATTCCTCGTTGTAGCTCGGGTTGTCGTTCACGATGCTGACCGGGCTGCCGGGCAGCGTCGTTTTGTAGATGCTGTTGGTGTAGCTGTTGGTGCGGTCGTTGCGGCTGAACAGCGTCAGCAGGCTGATTTCGTGCTGCGGCTTCTCGAAGCTGTGCGTGTAGTTCAGGCTGGCATCCACGGTGCCCGAGAGGTCCTTGGAATAAGTGTCGCGCAGGTCGCTGCTGACCGGGGCGCCCGTGGCCGTGGTGCCCAGGTAGCTGGTGCGCAGCAGGCCGTCCTGGTAGTTGCGGCCGCTGCGGGTGCCGTAGGCCACCGAGGCCTGCAGCGAGTTAAACTTGTCGATGTCGTAGTCCCAGCCCAGCGTGTAGCGCCCGAAAATGTTCTGCATGCGCGTATCGGCGCTTTGCAGGGTGGTAACGGCCGAGCCGTCGGCAATGCTGCGCGTCACCTGCGTGTTCGAAAACTCGCCGGGCACGTTGTACATCGCCCGGCCAAAGCCGCCCAGCGAAAAGCCCATCTTGCCCGTGCGCAGGCTGCCGTTCAGGCTCAGGTTGCTGCTGCGGGTGCCGGCGCTGGCATCAATGCCCAGCGTGGCCCCGCGCAGGTTGTTGCTTTTGGTGATGATGTTGATAATGCCGCCCGAGCCCTCCGCATCGTACTTGGCCGAGGGCGAGGTGATGACTTCCACCGTCTTAATCTGGTCGGCCGGAATCTGCTTCAGCGCATCGGCAATGCTGTTGGCGGCAATGGTCGAGGGCTTGTTGTTGATGAGCACCTTGATATTGGAGGAGCCGCGCAGGCTCACGTTGCCGTCGAGGTCCACGCTCAGCAGCGGCACGCGCTTGAGCACGTCGGTGGCGTCGCCGCCGCGGGCCGTCTGGTCGTTTTCGGCGTTGTACACGGTGCGGTCCACCTTTTCCTCAATCAGCGGCTTCTGGGCCACCACCACCACTTCGCCCAGCTTCTGGGCCGAGGTGGCCAGGGCCACCGTGCCCAGGTTCACGGCGCCGCCGGCGGGCACCACCACGCCGGGCCGCTCCTCGTTCTTGTAGCCCAGGAAGCTGATTTCCACCTTATAAGTCCCGGCCGGAATGCCGGCCAGCACAAACTTGCCGTCGTCGCCGGCCACGCCGCCGTTCACGGGGTTGCCGGCCGCATCCAGCACGGCCACCGTGGCGTAAGACACCGGCTTGCCCGTGGTGGCATCCGTGATGGTGCCCGTCACGCGGCCCGTGGCGGCGCGTGGGGTCGCCGTAGCGGCCGGGCGCGCACCCGAGGGCGGGCCCTGCTGCGCACTAGCTAAAGTGTTGATGCCCAGAAGGGCGGAAAGCAATACGGCGCTGGCCGGTAGGGTTGGTTTCATACAATGCATAACGGCCAAAGTGCCGCAAAGGGGACCGGAGGTTGCATCCGGAGGTATATTTTCGCCGCGCTCTACATGAGGCGCTACTGCCACGCTCTATCGCTCAGGCGAGCGAATCCATTACGCAAAGCTCCCCCGGAAGGAGACTTTATCTAGTAAAAACTAGATTATCAAACGCCAAACCCCGACCAAGCCCCCGATTCTGCCGCTGCCAGCAACCGGACTTCGCCCGGCGTCGTACCTTTGCGGCGGCCCCGCAATCTTTTAGCGGGTCAGGCGGTTACCTTCCGTCACTTCTCCTCCTCGCTTGCCCTGATGATAGTTGAACCCGGCCCGCTGCTTGCGGCGATTGATTCGCCCGCTGACCTCAAAAAGCTCGCCCCCGAGCAGTTAGTCCAGCTCAGCACCGAGCTGCGCGATTTCATCATCGATTCGGTGAGCATCTACGGCGGGCACTTCGGCGCCTCGCTGGGCGTGGTCGAGCTGACCGTGGCGCTTCACTACGTCTTCAACACGCCCCACGACCAGCTCATCTGGGACGTGGGCCATCAGGCCTACGGCCACAAAATCCTCACCGGCCGCCGCGACAAGTTTCCGACCAACCGCCGCTACAAAGGCATGTCGGGCTTCCCCAAGCGCTCGGAGAGCGAGTACGACGCCTTCGGCGTGGGCCACAGCAGCACCAGCATCGGGGCGGCGCTGGGCATGGCCGTGGCCTCCGACTACAAAGGCGAATTCGACCGCCAGCACATCGCCGTCATCGGCGACGGGGCCATGACGGCGGGCATGAGCTTCGAAGCCCTGAACCAGGCCGGCGTGCTCAACAATAACATGATTGTCGTGCTGAACGACAACTGCATGAGCATCGACCCAAACGTGGGCGCGCTCAAGGAATACCTTACCGACATCACCACCTCGCGCACCTACAACAAGGTGCGCGACGAGCTCTGGAACGTGCTCGGCAAGCTCTCCAAGTTCGGGCCCAACCCCCAGCACATTGCCCGCAAAGTGGAGGCCGCCATGAAGGCGACCCTGATGAAGCAGAGCAACCTGTTCGAGGCCCTGAAATTCCGCTATTTTGGCCCCGTCGATGGGCACGACGTGCAGCATCTGGTGGCGGTGCTCAATGACCTGAAATCCATTCCCGGTCCCAAGCTGCTGCACTGCGTCACAGTGAAGGGCAAGGGCTACGCGCTGGCCGAGAAAGACCAGACGCTGTGGCACGCGCCGGGCTTGTTCGACAAAATCACGGGCGAGATTTACAAGAAAACGCCCTCCACGCCCCAGCCGCCCAAGTACCAGGACGTGTTCGGCCACACGCTGCTGGAGCTGGCCCGGGCCAACGACAAAATCATGGGCGTGACGCCGGCCATGCCCTCGGGCTCGTCGCTGAACATCATGATGGCCGCCATGCCCGACCGCGCCTTCGACGTGGGCATTGCCGAGCAGCACGCCGTCACGTTTTCGGCCGGCCTGGCCACGCAGGGGCTGGTGCCGTTCTGCAACATCTACTCCTCGTTCATGCAGCGGGGCTACGACCAGGTGGTGCACGACGTGGCCCTGCAAAACCTGCACGTGGTGTTCTGCCTCGACCGCGCCGGCTTTGCCGGGGCCGACGGCCCCACCCACCACGGCTGCTACGACCTGGCCTACATGCGCTGCATCCCCAACATCGTGGTATCCGCCCCGATGAACGAGCAGGAGCTGCGCAACCTGATGTACACCGCCACCCTGCCCGAAAATGCCGGCCCGCACAGCATCCGCTACCCGCGCGGCGAGGGCGTGATGCCCGAGTGGCGCACGCCGCTGCAGCGCGTGGCCATTGGCACGGGCCGCGTGGTGCGCGAGGGCGAAGAGGGCGGCGTGGCCATCCTCAGCATCGGCCACATCGGCAACTACGCCGTGAAGGCCACCGAAACCCTGGCCGCCGAAGGCTTCGACGTGGGCCACTACGACATGCGCTTCTGCAAGCCGCTGGACGAGGAAATGCTGCGCGACGTGGCCCGCCGCTACCGCGCCATCGTGACGGTGGAAGACGGCTGCCTGCCCGGCGGCTTCGGCTCGGCCGTGCTCGAATTCCTTACCGACCACGGCTTTCACCTGCCCGTGCGTCGCCTCGGCATCCCCGACCGCGTGGTGGAACACGGCTCGCAGGACGAGCTGTATAAGGAGTGCGGCTTCGATGCCGCCGGTATCGCCCAGGCTGTGCGCGAGCTGGGTGCCAACGTTTCGCAGTGGACCGAGGCTTCCAGCCATACGCTGTAGCACTCCAATTTAAACGCTGGTGCGCCCCACGCAAAAGCCCCGACAGAAACCTGTCGGGGCTTTTGCGTGGGGCGCACCCACTATTGTTTTCAAAGCCGATTGAGACGGGCCAAAAGGCTTGCCGACTTTCTGAAGCAGCTTCTCTGGGGCTGAGTAGAAACTACTGACATAAGCTTTTGGGCTCGCAATACTGCTGCGCTTTTATTGGCAGGCAATAGTTGGCTACGGATGAATATCAAGTCACGAGTATTTTTGATTTTATTAAATAAACCTGAATAATCAGTAATAGCGGGTGCACTATTAAAATAACGAATAATTGAAAAAGTCATAATAATAGAAGGGTTATAAGTTGTAAAAAATAAATAAGTCATATTTATAAGAGCTGTTTTCTATCTTTTTGCCTTGTGAAATAATTGTACTTATCTAAATCAAACGAACTTTAGCATGAAGAAAATAACTACGCTCTTATGGGGTATTGGCTTACTGTTATTGGTTATGCCTTTTTCTGCCTTCAGCCAGTGTGCTAACCAGATAACGGTTGATTATTATAACAATGGCACCTTCACTTCGCAAACCGTAAACAACGGCCAAAGCGGTTTTACTGCCGGTGTGTGCCCCGTGGCAGGTGCCCAGTACACCCTCAACGGAAGCTCCAGCTCCAATGCGGTGCTGACCTGGTCGCGGGTGATTACCATGGGGAATACGCCCGCCAACGATGTAGTACAGGATATCTCGTCGATATCGGCGGTGACGGGCACGGTGCTGAGTGTGTCACCGTCCTTTACCGTGTCGACCATTTACCGGCTGAAGTCTGATGCCAATGCCTATGGCGGCTGCAACAAGGTAGGCTATGTGTACCTGACCCTGACGCCCAGCCTCACGCTGTCGTCGCCGGGGGCAACGGGCGTGTGCGCCGGCACCAGCACTACCCTCACGGCTGCGGGCGCCAGCTCGGGCGGCTATACGTGGTCGGCCAACGGGACCAACATTCCCACCCAAACCGGCAGTACCCTCACCGTGAGCCCAACCGTGACCACGACCTATACGGTGACGGCCACCACTTCGTGCGGGGTTAGCTCACAGCAGATTACGATTCCGGTTTTTGCGGTAAGCATTGCGCCCAGTGCGCCGGTGGTGTGCGCAGGCCAGGCAACCACCCTTACGGCTACCTACACCGGCACCTTGAATAGCATTGGCTACTATTGGTACGTGAAAGACCAGCCCGCGCTGCTTTCAACGGCCCGAACGATAACCGTGGCACCTACTACTACCACCACCTATCAACTGAATGTGCTGACCAATGACTGCAACCTGCTCACGAAGGAAATAACCGTGACCGTAGGCGCACCCACGGTGGGCGTGGCCTCCAGCGCTGCTACCATTTGCTCGGGCGGCAGCACCACCCTCACGGCGGTTTCCAACAATCCCAATGCAACCTATAGCTGGTCGCCGGCTACGGGCCTGAGCGCTACCACGGGCGCAACGGTAACGGCCAGCCCCGCCGTGGCCACCACCTATACCGTAACGGCAACCACGCCTTGCGGCACGCCCAGCACACCGGTTACGGTATCGGTGGCCGGCACGGCAACCTATGCCGTAACCCCTTCAGCCGCTGCTTTGTGTGCCGGCAACAGCACCACGCTCGTGGCCAGCTCCAACATCAGCGAAGCAACTTACCGGTGGTTTAAATCGACGGATTTGGGTACGGTGATTTCGACGGCTGCGGCCCTGAATGTGGCTCCCGCAGCCAATACGACCTATCGGGTGCTTACCAATACCAGCTGCGGCAACAATTCGCAGGACGTGGCCGTGACGGTGAGCTCCAACCCCGTGGCGGTTACCCCGGCCTCCACCACGCAGAACTATGGAGGAACCACAACGCTGACGGCCAGCGGCGGCACTTCCTACGTGTGGAAGGCCACGCAGAACAACACGACCACTACGCTGCCTTACACCACGGCTTCCATTTCGGTTTCACCGTCATACACCACCATGTACACGGCTACCGCTACCAATATTCCGGCGGGCTGCAACACGGCCCAGGCCACCGTGGGCGTATCGCGGCCGCTGCCTGTTGAGCTTATTCGCTTTGAGGCTGCCTGGACTGAGGGCAGCCCGCTGCTGTCCTGGACCACGGCTTCGGAAAAGCACAGCGCCTATTTTGGCATTGAGCGCAGCCTCGACGGCCGCAACTTTGCCGAAATCGGCCAGCGCACCAGTGCCGGCAGCACTTCGGAACGCTCCGACTACTACTACAGCGACCTGAGCCTAAGCTCAACCAGCAGCATGGTGTACTACCGGCTGCGCCAGGTCGATGCCGACGGAACCACCAGCTATTCGCCGGTGCGGTCGGTGCTGGCCACCGCCGGGGCCAATGCCTTCAGTGCTTCCGTGTTCCCCAACCCGTTTGCGCACACGGCTACCGTTCTGCTGCGCGCGCCCGGCCCGGATGCCATTCGGCTGACCATAGTCAATGTGCTTGGCCAGACGGTGCTGACGAAGACCGTAGCCCCCACCGCCGGAGTTCAGGAAATTGTGCTGCCGCAGGCCGATGCACTACCGGTGGGACTGTACTACCTCACCATTGGCCAGGGCAGCCGGCAGCAGGTGCTGCGCCTAAGCCACCGCTAGCCGCTACTGGTAGCATTTGCTCAGATAGAGAGCCCAGGCGCATCAAGCGCCTGGGCTCTCTGATTTCCAGCGCTTTCCCTTTGTTTTGGGCAAGGGCAGCTTCGAGGGGCAGGCAAGCCGGCTACCAAAGCCGAATATCCGTCATGCCGGTGGGAATCGGCGGCAACTCGCTGAAGCCCAGTACGCACCAGTTGGGCTGAATGCCAAATACCCCGCCCTGAAGCACGTAGCTCACCCAGCGGGTAATGGTTTTGCCGGTGTACTGTTCGCTCTCAGGCTCGAATTCGCGCAGCAGCAGCTCGTCGCCAACCTGAAAATTCCGGTCGTTTTCGCGTACATCGAAGGGCTTGCTGCCGGCTTTAACGGCGGCAAAGCAGCCAGGCCATATTTTCAGCTCATGGGTTTGGTGCTGAGCCGGATTGGAGATGTGGAACTGAGGGCTGAGCTGCTCGGGGAGTATGATATTAGTCGTCATGACGAGTTTCTGTTAATGAGGGAGTTTTACTGCCAGCGCGGGCCTCGACAAGGCGGGCACCGGCAACTCGGGGCCAGCAGGAGGGCTGGCAGGGAAGGCGTAAACGCACCGTTTACTTCCTGAATATACTAAAAAATACCGAATGATAAGAGTTAAGAGTGTTTAACAGCAAGAATATCAGTGTAGTTCACGGCGAAGTGGATATTGCCCGGCCCGGGGCGGTCAATTGTCGGCGGAGGCATAATGGCTTACCGGCCGCCAGCGACGGCCCTGGATGCGCTGGTTGGCGGCCGGAGCCAGGGGGGCCTGCCCGGCAGAATGGGGCAGTGTGACGAAATAATAAACAATCGATTAATTGATATTCTGAGGGAATTTTCTTAACATTGCCTGGTTTTTAGGCAGGCATTGAAAGGGTGTACAATGGGCTTTTCTCGGTTTGGAAGGCTCTTCTGGCGCGATTCAAGGCAGCATATCCTCTTTTTCTACTTCGCTTGGGCACAGCTGCTACATACCAGATGGAAGGCAAATGCCGGGCTGAATGCACAATCGATTGTGTGTTGGCCCTGCGATTGCAGCGTTCTATGGCATTCATGCCTCGCCGCTTCGCCAGTCGGCTGAAAACAATACAAGACGAGCTTTAAGTCGCGCCTGATTTTAACCATTCATAAAACCCACCCACTCACCCATGAATTCCCATTACCGTTCGGGGCTGTTCGCCGTAACACTACCTGGTTTTTTACTGCTGGCGGCCTGCGGAGCCAACCAATCGGCTGATACCGCTGCCACGGCCAACCGCTCCGCCGCTGCCGATTCCACCCACACGACTTCCGCCACTATGCCTACTTCCGTCTCCTTTGGCAAAATGCCCGACGGCACCGAAACAACGCTCTTCACCCTCACCAACAAGCAGGGCGCCAAGGCGGCCATCACCAACTACGCCGGCACGCTCGTGAGCCTGCTTGTGCCCGACAAGGACGGCAAGATGGGCGACGTGGTGCTCGGCTTCGACGACGTAACGGGCTACACCAATGCGGCCTTTCGCAAGGCCAATCCTTACATCGGGGCCCTCATCGGCCGCTACGGCAACCGCATCGCCAAGGGTAAGTTCACCATCGACGGCAAAGCCTACCAGGTGGGCGTGAACAACGGCCCCAACTCGCTGCACGGCGGCAAAGTGGGCTACGACCAGCGCGTGTGGGAAGCCACCCCCGGCACCTCGGCCGAGGGTGAAACCCTGACCCTGAAGTACCTGAGCAAGGACGGCGAGGAAGGCTACCCCGGCAACCTGCAGGTAAAGGTGGTCTACACCCTGACCGACGCCAACGCCCTCAAAATCGACTACACGGCCACCACCGACAAGGCCACGCCCGTCAACCTCACCAACCATGCCTACTTCAACCTGAGCCACGGCGTGAGCAAGGACATCCTGAAGCACGAAGTGACCCTGCCCGCCGACCGCTACACCGTGGTGAACGCCGAGCTGATTCCGACCGGCGAGCTGAAGCCGGTGAAGGGCACGCCCTTCGATTTCCTCACGCCCCACGCCATCGGCGAGCGCATCGCGCAGGTGCCCGGCGGCTACGACCACAACTGGGTGCTGAACGCCAGCGGCCCCAACCACGCCGCCGCCACCGTGTACGACCCCGCCTCGGGCCGCACGATGGAGGTGACTACCGATGAGCCCGGCATCCAGTTCTACACCGGCAACTTCCTCGACGGCAGCCTCAAAGGCAAGGGCGGCACCGTGTACGGCCTGCACGGCGGCTTCTGCCTCGAAACCCAGCACTTCCCCGATTCGCCCAACCAGGCCAAGTTCCCCAGCACCATCCTGAAGCCGGGCGAAACCTACCACACCACCAGCGTCTACACCTTCGGCGTGCGGAAATAAAAATCAATGAAGAATGAGGAATGAAGAATGAGGAATTGCCGCTGGCGCACCCTCGCTTCATTTCTCACCTGACATTCTTCATTCCTCATTCTTCATTCCTCATTAAAAAATGGAACAAACCCCCGCCTACGTCATCGGCGTCGATTACGGTACCGACTCCGTGCGCGCCCTGCTCGTGGATGCCCGCACCGGCACCGAAGTAGCCCAGGCCGTGCACCACTACAGCCGCTGGAAAACGCTGCAGTACTGCAACCCCACCAAAAACCAGTTCCGCCAGCACCCGCTCGACTACATCGAGGGCCTGGAGGCCGTGGTGCGCCGCGTGGCCCAAAGCGTGCCCGCCGCCCAAATCGTGGGCCTGGCCGTGGACACCACCGGCAGCACGCCCGGCCCGGTGAACGCCGAGGGCGTGGCCCTGGGCCTGCTGCCCGAGTTCGCCGAGAACCCCAACGCCCAGTTCGTGCTCTGGAAAGACCACACCGCCCTGGGCGAAGCGGCCGAAATCAACCAGCTGGCCCGCACTTGGGGCGGCGAGGATTTCACCAAGTTCGAAGGCGGGATTTACTCGTCGGAATGGTTCTGGGCGAAGATTCTGCACGTGCTGCGCGAGGACGCCGCCGTGGCCGCCGCCGCGCACTCCTGGATGGAGCACTGCGACTGGATAACCCTGCTGCTCACGGGCGGCGACCTCGCCAGCTTTAAGCGCAGCCGCTGCGCCGCCGGCCACAAAGCCATGTGGCACGAGAGCTGGGGTGGCCTGCCCGCCGAGCAGTTTCTCACCCAGCTCGACCCTAAATTGGCCGGTTTACGCAATCGATTATTCACCGACACCTACACCGCCGACGAGGTGGCCGGCCATCTCTCCGAGGAGTGGGCCCAGCGCCTGGGCCTGACCACCAGCACCGTCGTAGCCGTGGGCTCGTTCGATGCCCACGCCGGCGCGGTGGCGGGCGAAATCGAAGCTTATTCGATGGTGAAAGTGATGGGCACCAGCACCTGCGACATCGTGGTGGCCCCGACCTCCGAAGTGGGCAGCCACCTGGTGGCCGGCATCTGCGGGCAGGTCGATGGCTCCGTGATTCCCGGCATGCTGGGCCTAGAAGCCGGGCAGTCGGCCTTCGGCGACTTGCTGGCCTGGTTCCGCAACATGGTGGAATGGCCGCTGCACCACGTGCTGCCGCATTCCAACGTCCTGACGCCGGAATTGCAGGCGGCATTGCGCGACGAGATGAGCGACGTGCTGCTGGTGAAGCTCAGCGAAGCCGCCGCCGCCGTGGACCCCGAAGAATCGCACGTGCTGGCCCTCGACTGGGTGAACGGCCGCCGCACCCCCGACGCCAACCAGGCCCTGAAAGGCGCCCTGATGAACCTGACGATGGGCACCAGCGCCCCCCAGATTTTCCGGGCGCTGGTGGAGGCCATCTGCTACGGCTCGAAGCAGATTGTGGAGCGGTTCGAGGCCGAAGGCATTGCCGTGAAGCAGGTTATCGGCATCGGCGGTGTGGCCAAGAAGTCGCAGTTCGTGATGCAGACCATGGCCGATGTGCTCGACCGGCCCATCAAAATTGCGGTATCGGAGCAGGCCCCGGCGCTGGGCGCGGCCATGTACGCCGCCGTGGCCGCCGGCATCCAGCCCGACGTAACCACGGCCCAAAAAGCCATGGGCTCCGGCTTCGCCGAAACCTACACGCCCAACCCCGCCCGCGTGGCCGACTACGCGGCCCGCTACGCGCAGTACCAGGCGTTCGGGCGCTTCGTGGAAAGCACGACGCTGGGCGAGCTCGTAGCAGCGTAGGGGCGGGGCTTGTCCCCGCCCGGCGTTAGCGCCGCTACAACGATTCCGTGCAACGATGGGCGGGGGCAGGCCCCGCCCCTACATCTTACGATAATGAGCCAATACCAGGACCTGAAACAGGCGTGCTACGACGCCAACATGCAGCTGCCCAAGCTCGGGCTGGTGCTTTTCACTTTTGGCAACGCCAGCGTGGTGGACCGCGAGAAAAGCGTGTTCGCCATCAAGCCCAGCGGCGTGCCGTATGAGCTGCTGAAGCCGGAGGATATTGTCATTCTCGACTTCGCCAACAACGTGCTGGAAGGGGAGAAGCGGCCCAGCTCCGACACCAAAACCCACGCCGTGCTCTACAGCCACTGGGAGCACATCGGTGGTATTGTGCACACGCACAGCACCTACGCCACCGCCTGGGCCCAGGCACAGCTCGACATTCCGATTCTCGGTACCACCCACGCCGACCACCTCACGGCCGACATCCCCTGCGCCCCGCCGATGAGCGACGACATGATTGCCGGCGACTACGAGCACCAGACCGGCTGGCAAATCCTCAACGAGTTCCAGCGCCGCGGCCTCTCGCCCAGCGAAGTAGAAATGGTGCTGCTGGCCAACCACGCCCCCTTCACCTGGGGCAAAACCGTGGACAAAGCCGTGTACAACAGCGCCGTGCTCGAAGAAGTGGCCCGCATGGCCTACCTCAGCTGCACCCTGCGGCCGGAGGTGCCGCGCCTGAAAGATGCCCTCATCCGCAAGCACTACGAGCGCAAGCACGGCGCTAATTCCTATTACGGACAACAGTAGCGCGGACTTTTAGTCCGCGACCCATCCGCATACCCCGGCGGCCCCGGCCGTTTTCTCAACTCCACCTCACTCGCGGACTAAAAGTCCGCGCTACTTCCCATGATTGACCTCACCCATTACGAAGCCTGGTTCATCACCGGCACCCAGCACCTCTACGGCCCCGAAACCCTGGAAGAAGTGGCCCGCCACTCGCAGGAAATTGCCGCGGCGCTGGGCACCAAGCTGCCCATTAAAGTCGTCTACAAGCCCATTCTGAAGTCGCCGCAGGAAATTTACAAGCTGGTGCAGGAAGCCAACACGGCCTCAACCTGCGTGGGCCTGATTGCCTGGATGCACACCTTCTCGCCGGCCAAAATGTGGATTAACGGCCTGAAAATCCTGCAGAAGCCGCTGGCGCACCTGCACACCCAGTTCAACCGCGACATTCCGTGGGCCGACATCGACATGGACTTCATGAACACCAACCAATCGGCGCACGGCGACCGGGAGTTTGGCTTCATCGGGGCGCGCATGGGCCTCAAGCGCAAGGTGGTGGTGGGCCACTGGCAGAGCGCGGCCGTGCACGAACGCCTGAGCATCTGGAGCCGCGTGGCCTGCGCCTGGGCCGACTGGCAGGGCGCCAAATTCATTCGCTTCGGCGACAACATGCGCTACGTGGCCGTGACCGATGGCGACAAGGTGGAGGCCGAAATCAAGTTTGGCTACGAGGTGAACACCTACGGCATCGGCGACCTGGTGGCCGTGGTGAACGAGGTGAGCGACAGCGAAGTAGACGAGCTGCTGGCCACTTACGAAAACGAATACGAGCTGGCCGCCGACCTGAAAGCCGGCGGCGCCCAGCGCGAGAGCCTGCGCGAGGCCGCCCGCATCGAGGCCGGCATGCGCAAGTTCCTGCAGGAAAAGGGCGCCAAGGGCTTCACCGACACCTTCGAGGACCTGCACGGCATGGCCCAGCTGCCCGGCATCGCCACCCAGCGGCTCATGGCCGAGGGCTACGGCTTCGGCGGCGAGGGCGACTGGAAAACGGCGGCCCTGGTGCGCGCCATGAAGGTGATGGGCGCCGGCCTGCCCGGCGGCAACTCCTTCATGGAGGATTACACCTACCATTTCGAACCCGGCAACGAGCAGGTTTTGGGTTCGCACATGCTGGAAATCTGCCCGAGCATTGCCGAAGGCAAGGTGAAAGTGGAAGTGCACCCGCTGGGCATCGGCGGCAAGGCTGACCCGGCCCGCCTCGTCTTCAACTGCCCCGCCGGCCCCGCCCTGAACGCCACCATCGTGGACCTCGGCCACCGCTTCCGCCTGATTGTGAATGAGGTAACGGCCATTGCTCCGGCCCAGGACCTGCCCAAGCTGCCCGTAGCCCGCGTGCTCTGGCAAATCAAGCCCGACATGGCCACCGGCGCGGCCGCCTGGATTCTGGCCGGCGGCGCCCACCACACCGGCTACAGCCAGAACCTGACCGCCGAATACCTCGAAGACTTTGCCGAAATGGCCGGCATCGAGTACGTCATCATCGACGCCGACACCAAGCTACGCACCTTCAAGAACGAGCTGCGCTACAACGACGTGGCGTTTGGCGGCCGGTAAGCTTTAGGCCCGACAAAACGATAAAAAGAGCGTCATGCTGAGCTTGTCGAAGCATCTCTACCGCATTAGTAACCAGACTACTTGTGCGGTAGAGATGCTTCGACAAGCTCAGCATGACGTTCTTTCTTTTCTTATTCTTACGGCAGCAAATCCCACCTAGCTCATGCGCACTTCCCGAATCCTGCTGGCCGCTGCTTATCTGCTGGCCGCGCGCCCGGCCGCCCACGCCCAGACGGCGGCCCCGGCCGCCCTCACCGTGCAGGTGAGCAAGCCGATTGCGCCGGTGCCGCAGCACCTGTTCGGTCTGTTTTTTGAGGACATCAACTTCGCGGCCGACGGCGGCTTGTATCCGGAGCTGGTGAAGAACAAGTCGTTTGAAATCGACAGCCACCTGCTGGGCTGGAAGGCGCTGAAGGGCGCGGCCGGGCTGGAAAGCTACGTGGTGTCGAGTGACCGGCCCATCAGCCCGGCCAACAGCCATTTCCTGCGCCTGAGCACCGGCCTGGCCGGTCCCGATGCCGGCTTTGTGAACGAGGGCTTTCGGGGAATGGGCGTGAAGGAAGGGGCGGACTACACGTTTTCGGTGTATGCCCGGCGCGGCCCCGGCAACATTGCGGCGCTGAACGTGCAGCTGGAAGGCGCAAAGGGCGAGCCCCTGGCCCAGGCCCGGATTGCGGGGCTGACCAGCGAGTGGAAGAAGTACACCGCCGTGCTCAGGCCCACGGCCACCGTGGCCAAAGGCCACCTCCGGCTGACGGTGGACGGGACCGGCACGGCCGACATCGACGTGGTTTCGCTCTTTCCGAAAGACACCTGGCTGCAGCGCGAAAACGGCCTGCGTCCCGACCTCGTGCAGCTGCTCAAGGACATGAAGCCGGGCTTTCTGCGCTTCCCCGGCGGCTGCATCGTGGAGGGCATGACGCTCGATAACCGCTACCAGTGGAAGGAAACCATTGGCGAAGTGGCCAGCCGCCAGCCCATGATAAACCGCTGGAACAAAGAGTTCAAGGCCCGCTACACGCCCGACTATTACCAGTCGTTCGGGCTGGGCTTTTTCGAGTATTTCCAGCTGGCCGAAGACATCGGGGCCGAGCCGCTGCCGATTCTGAACGTGGGCATGGCCTGCCAGTACAACTCGGCCGAGCTGGCGCCCCTCAGTGCCGCCAAAGGGCCGAACGCGGCCGCCGCCGCGGATGAGCCCACGCTGGAAACCTTCATTCAGGACGCGCTGGATTTGGTGGAGTTTGCCAACGGCCCTGCCACGTCGCCCTGGGGCGCTAAGCGGGCCGCGATGGGCCATCCCGCACCGTTCAACCTGAAGATGATTGGCATCGGCAACGAACAATGGGGGCCGCAGTATCTGGCGCGCTACGAGCCGTTTGCCAGGGCGCTGAAGGCGAAATACCCGGCCATGCAGCTGGTGAGCAGCGCCGGCCCGTCGCCCGACGGGGAGAACTTCGACAAAGCCACCGCCAGAATGCGCGAGCTGAAAGCCGAATACATCGACGAGCACTACTACGCCCGGCCGGAGTGGTTCCGGCAGCATGTGGACCGCTACGACAGCTACCCGCGCACCGGCTCCAAAATATTCGCCGGCGAATACGCTGCCCAGAGCGCCGGCATCGCCAGCCAGGAAAACAAGAACAGCTGGGACTGCGCCATCTCGGAGGCCGCTTTCATGACCGGCCTGGAGCGCAACGCCGACGTGGTGAGCATGGCCTCCTACGCGCCCATGCTGGCCCACGTTGATGCCTGGCAGTGGACGCCCAACCTGATTTGGTTTGATAACCTGCACGCCTACGGCACCGTGAACTACTACGTGCAGCAGCTTTTCAGCCAGAACAAAGGCACCACCATGCTGCCCGTGCAGCTGCCCGACAACGCCAAAAATGGCACCGACAACCTCTTCGCCAGCGCCGTGGCCGACGACCCGGCCGGCGACGTCGTGGTGAAGCTGGTGAACTACGCCGCCACGCCCCGCGCCGTAGCGATAACGCTGGCCGGCGCGAAGAAAATGGGCAAAACCGGCCGCGCCCAGACAATGGCCAGCGACGATTTGAACACCCAGAACTCGCTGGCGGAGCCCCGCCGGCTGGCCCCGCAAACGACTACGTTCCCGGTCACGGGGGCCGTCGTGCGCTACACGCTGGCCCCCAACTCGCTCACGGTGCTGCGCGTGCCGGCCCGGCGCTAAGCTGGCCTGGGCCGGGGCTGTGAAACGCGGCCCGGGGGTATGCGGTGACGCGGCTATCTTCTGGCCGGCCCGGCTATTTGGCGGGCAAGGCGGGGCGCGGGTAAACGACTACGCCGCCGCTACCTGCGCAGGCGGCGCTGCGGCCTGTGCAGCCGCTTTCACCTGGCGCAGATTCCGAACGTACAGCAGCGCAATGAGCAGGGCCAGCAGGCCCTCGGCCAGCACCGTAGGCTGCACCCCGATGCGCTCCGACACTGCCCCCACCAGCAGGCTGCCCAGCGGCACCGACGCGGTATAAACCAGCACGTAGATGCTGATAACCCGGCCGCGCATGGCCGGCGCCATCAGCGTCTGGAGCAGGGTGATGCTGATGGTGGTCTGCGACATCATGCCGAACGCGCCCACCACCAGAAAGGGCAGCGCCAGCCAGAACCACGGCGTGTAGGCAAACAGCACCAGCCCCGTGCCAAACACGAACATGTTCACCATGAGCACCCGGTTCAGGTCCTGGCTGGGTTTCAGCGCGGCCAGGTAGAGCGCCGCCACCAGGCCGCCCAGCCCAATGGCCCCATCGAGCAGGCCAAACGTAGTGGCCGTGCCGTGGAAAATGTCCTTGGCATACACCGGCATCAGGTTGGTGAAGGGCAGGACCAGCAGCCCGGTGATGCCCAGCATGGTGATGAGGAAGCGGATGGCCGGCGTATCCTTCACGTAATGAAAGCCTTCGGCCAGCTCGCCCATGATGTTTTTGGTGCGCACCCGGGCCACGTATTCCGGCAGCCGCAAGGCCAGCACCGACCCGATGACGGCCACGAAGCTGAGCGCATTCAGCCCGAAGCAGGCCACCGCGCCCAGGTGCTCGATGGCGAAGCCGGCCACGGCCGGGCCCAGCAGCTTGGTCAGGTTCAGCATGGTCGAGTTCATGGCCACGGCGTTGGGCAGGTCCTGCTTGTCGTCCACCAGGTCGTACACCAGCGCCTGCCGGGCGGGCACGTCGAAAGCATTGATGACGCCCAGCACGGCGCTCAGGGCAATGATTTCCCACACCGCGTCCTGCTTGAAGTACACGGCCAGCGTGAGCAGCAGCGCCTGCGCCATCGAGAGCACCTGCGTAAGCAGCAGCACCCGGTAGCGGTTGTAGCGGTCCGACACCACGCCGCCCAGCAGCGAGAACACCGCCGACGGAAACAGCGTGGCAAACACGCTCACGCCCAGCATAAACTTCGACTGCGTCTGGGCATACACCACCCAGCTCACGGCCGTTTTCTGCATCCAGGTACCCAGCAGCGACAAGCACTGCCCGGCGAAGAAGTAGCGGTAGTTGCGGCTGCGAAACGCGCGAAAGATTTCCAGAGTCATACGGGGTTCGAAGAGGAGTAGGGCGACGGCAGCCTAGTCGAAAGCAACCAGTCTGGCGAGGACCGGCAGTGCCTGGCCCAGGCTGGCCAGGTCTGCTGGCGAGCAGGTTTGCTGCAGGGCCTGGTGCAGCCACTCGCTCGTTTCCTGGTGCACGGTGGCCACAAAGTCCCGGCCGGCGTCCGAGAGGGCAATAAATACCTTGCGCTTGTCGGTGGCCGAGGGCTGGCGCGTGAGGTAGCCCAGCTCCGACAAGTGGCGCAGTATCTGCGACATGGACTGGGTGGTCACCTTCTCCTGCGCGGCCAGCTCGCTGGGCAGCAGCTGCCCGTGCTGGGCCAGCAGCTTCACCACCGCCCGCTCGGTGAGCGAGAGCGACGAATGCATGGAGGAATGGTTGCGCAGCTTTTTGACAAGCCGTGAAACCACGGTGCGCAACTCAGCAGCCAACTGCTGGGTATCGGTTTCGGAGAGCATATTGCTTAGTTAAACTTGTTAGTTTACTTAACAAATATACGATGCCTTGCCGGTCATGATTCTCAACCTGCCCAAATTCGGCCGGCCGCTGCCGGAGGCACTACTTTCGCATGGGCCCGCGGATGGGCGCCATTTAATTACCCCAATGACGGATTCTGACCAATTCCAGCAGCACGTTCTCAAGCGTGTGCCCGCCATGTCGGCCGAAGAGCTGGCCGAAATCCGGGCGGCTTTCGTCCTGCGGCATATCAAAAAGCGCCAGTTCATCATTCAGCCAAACTTCACGGCCGAGCACCGCACCTACGTGCTGCAGGGCGCGCTCCGCTCGTTCGTGATTGACCCCCAGGGCATCGAGCACACCGTGCAGTTTGCGCTGGAAGACTGGTGGATATCCGATGTCAATAGCTACATCTACCAGAAGCCCGCCACCATGTTTGTGGTGGCCGTGGAGGACAGTACCGTGCTGCAGATTGATTTCGCCACCGAGCAGCGCCTCAAACAGGCCAACCACAAGTTCGAAACCTTCTTCCGCATCGGGGCCGAGCGCACCGCCGCCTACCACCAGCGCCGCATCATCTCGGCCCTCACCCGCACGGCCGAGGAGCGCTACGCCGACTTCCTCGAAACCTACCCCACCGTGGCCCAGCGCATTCCGCAATACGCCATTGCGAGCTACCTGGGCATGACCACTGAGTTTCTGTCTCGCATTCGTAACCAGCGGGTTAAGAAGAAAGGTTGAACCAGTTCAACCGAATTTCTTAAGCTAGTTCTTCTTCGGGCCTTTGGCGGCGGCGGGACCTTTGTGCTGTACAAATCAACACAACAACATGACCCGCAAACTCGAAAATAAAGTAGCCGTCATCACCGGCGGCAACAGCGGCATCGGCCTGGGCACCGCCAAACTCTTCGCCCGGGAAGGTGCGAAAGTCACCATCACCGGCCGCAACGCCGACACCCTCAAAACGGCAGCCGCTGCAATCGGCCCCGACGCCCTGGGCGTGGTCGCCAACGTGGCCGACGTGAGCAGCTTCGAGCCGCTCTACACGCAGGTAGCCAGCGCCTTCGGTAAGATTGATGTGCTGGTGGTGAATGCCGGCATCGTGATGATGGGCCCGCTGGCCGACGTCACGGAGGAGATGTTCGACCAGGTGAGCGACATCAACTACAAAGGCGTGTTTTTCACCGTGCAGAAGGCCCTGCCGTACCTGAACGATGGCGCGAGCATCATCATCACGTCCTCGGCAGTGAACGAGAAAGGCCTGGCCGGCAGCGCCGTCTATACGTCGTCTAAAGCGGCCGAGCGTTCCCTGGTGCGGGTCTTTGCCGCCGACCTGGCCGACCGCAAAATTCGCGTTAACGCTCTTTCGCCGGGCTCCATCAACACGCCGATTTTTGCCAAGGCTGGCTACTCGCAGGAAATGACCGACGGCATGGACAGCTTCTTCGCCAACGCCACAGCCCTGAAACGCGGCGGCACCGTGGAGGAAATGGCCAAAGGCTACCTCTTCCTCGCCTCCGACGACTCGTCCTACATGACCGGCGCCGAGCTGCTGCTGGACGGCGGCTTCCGCGACATGTAAGGCGCAAAAACGGCCCTGCGTTGAGCCAACAGAAGCCCTCGTAGCGGTTGCTGCGGGGGCTTCTGTTGTTTTATTTGATATCTAACTCACTTTCGCTGCAGTAGCGCAGCCGAATCACTCGGTTGCCGCCCTGCTGAATCTTTTGCTGCAGAGAATTGAGTTGGTCCAAATGGTGTGCCCCGCTCTGCGGTCGGTGCCGGGGATAACCCACACTGGCGTACGCATACACCGTCTGGCCCGGGTTTATGATGCGACGGTCATAGAAATCACGGATGCTAGCTGCTAACTGGTTGAGGCAATCGCCTGGGTTAGTGTTAGCTTTCGGGATAGCAGCGTCAACTTGATTTTCAGAATTCTTGAACTCGATAAAGTAGATTTTATCGCCACTAACCAATGCACAATCACATTTACTCGGGTTAGAATCGCCGTACAGGCAATGGTCAATGGCAACGAAATGCACAGCACGTTGCGCAGCGTTGCGGACGTGTAAATCAGCTTTCGATATCATTCCGGTAGTCACCACATAGCACGGCCCAGCGCCTTCGCGCTCGGCGTGTGGGTCGTGAACATGAAACTCTCGATGGGCAAGCTCTTGCAGGCAGTTGGCGGTAGCACTTAACTGCGCGGCAAACGAGGTTCGAACGCGGTCAATCATTCGACTTCCAGCCCTGCGTTAATATCCAGCAGCTTTTCAAATTCGGACGTCTCTGCGGTGGCAGTAGCATCTAACCCATTGTAACTGATGAGGCCAGTTTCGGGATTGATGATGGAGCGCACCCCGTTTTCCTGCTGCCCTTCGACGTGGTAAGCCGCAAATTCCTTGGGATTAATCCAGCTTTCACGGGGCACAATTTTCGCCACGTCATCGGCCCGGTCCGGATGGTTTTCGGCCACCTGATAGGCATAAAGCAGCAAGTTGAAATGCGCCAGCAAATACGGGCTGTGCGTGGTAATCGTCAGGTCATTCTCGCCCTTCGTGCATTTCTCCACCAACCAGTTCAGCAGCCCTTGCTGGGCCGTGGGGTAAAGGTTCAGCTCCGGCTCTTCGATAATAAAGCTCTGCGCCTGCTCCGTATTGCGGCTCAGATGCTCCAGCAGCACCAGCAGCGGCGTGACAGATTGGATGCCGCTGGCGGTTTCGTTTATCGGGAGGCTGCGCTGATTTCCGAGATTTACATATCCACGGTCGTTTATATGCTCATACTCAACTTCTAAAAAGGGTATAGTAAGAGTATCAATAATTGGCCCTGCTTTTAAATAAGCTTTTACAAAATCAAGTAGCGGTTTAGGCAAGTCGACTTTGGCCTGTATTAAAGAGGGCCAAGAGTGGTTGAGTGTTGATACAATTAGCCTTTCGGCAGGTACATAATGCGTGTACAATGTTGACTCAAAAAGCCCCTTTAAATAAGCCTGCCTAAAATACTGTTTCAGTAAAGACCTTATTTTATCTACCGTATTTGTTGCATCAGATGTAGGAAGCGTATCCAAAAAACTTTGAATATCTGGCATCAAATCATCCTTTGAAATAACGCCTGCATCCGAATCATTATAATTTTCTATTGCCGCAACAGTGTCGTCATCATACGTAATAATATCTGCTAATATTTGAACATTTTTTCCCTTCTGGCTAGACAACTTGATAAAGTATTCGTTTTCTCTATAATTATCGATACCATATTTTTCAAGGATGCCACCTAGGTCAACATTATCGACAAAAGGCCCACCCTCACCAAAAATCGCCGCCAGCTTTGCCAGCGTGCTCTTCCCGCCACCCGTTGGCCCGATGAAAACGGTGACGCGCTTGAAGTCCACGGTAGCGTCTTTAATGGGGCCGAAATTCTTGACAACTAGCTGCTCGTTCATAATCTTCTCAACAAAGGGACGGGCCCAAAAGTAACACGCGGCGGCCCCCGTTGCCGAGGTCTGCTGGCGCGCGTCTGCGACGCGTGCCGACTGGCGCCGAGCCTCTAGCTCGGGTATTGAATACCGGTAGACGATGCCAGCCACGCCCCGAGCCAAAGGCTCGCAGCCAGCCGGCACGCGTCGCAGACGCGCGCCAGCAGTCGCCCATAAAAAAGCCCGCCGTGCTAACCAGCACGGCGGGCTTTTCTTGGGAAGCTACGGGGGTTACTTCAGCTCCGGCAGCGCGGCCAGCATGGTTTTCAGGCCGGCTTCGGCGTCGTTGCCGAGGTTCACGCGGAGGGTGCGGCGGCCGTTGTCGTGCAGGGCCTGCAGGTCGCCCAGGGCCTGGGCATTCTTGAAGGTGCCGAAGGTGTAGGAGCGGCCGGGCAGCTGCACATCCTGCGGGTTGTCGTCGGTGAACTGGATGAACAGGCCGGTGTTGGGGCCGCCCTTGTGGTACTGGCCAGTGCTGTGAAGGAAGCGCGGGCCGTAGCCCGAGGTGGTGGCCAGGTGCAGCGCCTGCTGCACGCGCTGGCGCAGCTCCAGCAGACTGGCGCTCACGGCGGGCGTTTCGGTGAGGTAGGCTTGCAGGCAGAGGAAGTCGCCGGGGCGGGCCTGGGCGAAGAAGGCTTTCAGCACGCCGCTGGCGCCTTCGCCGTGGGCGGCGGTGTAGTAATCCACGCCGTTTTCGGAGGCGGCGGGGGCTTCGCCTTCGGGCAGCTTGCCGTCGGCTTCCACAGCTTTCATCAGCTTGTCGGTGGCCGTTTTGGCGGCCTGCACGTTGGGCTGGTCGAAGGGGTTGATGCCGAACACGGCGCCGGCCACGGCCGTGGCCATCTCCCAGCGGAAGAACTCCTGGCCGAGGTCGAAGGCGTCCTTCATGAGCAGGGTGATGACGGGGTGGCCGGCCTGCTTCAGAGCGGCGAGCTTGCTGGCGTTGGCCTCGTCGGCCTGGTCCTTATAGCCCACGTACACGAAAATGCGGTCGGTGCCATAAATGCTCGGGTCGCCCAGCGGCTCGCCGGCCACGGGCAGCAGGCCCTTGCCTTCCTTGCCGGTGCTTTCGGCGATGAGCTGCTCCAGCCACAGGCCGAGGTCGTGCAGGGCATCGGGCACCACAATGGTCAGCTTGTCGTGGCCCTGCTGCGCCAGCACGCCCAGCGCCGCGCCGAATTCCAGGCCGGGGTTTTTGTCGGTGGGGCCGTAGGCGCCGCAGGCGCGCATCATCAGGATGGCGCGCTCCAGAATCTCGCCGATGGGCAGGCCGTAGAGGGCCGCCGGCACCAGACCGAAGTAGGTGAGGGCCGAGAAGCGCCCGCCCACTTCGGGGAAGTTCAGGAAGATGTGGCGGTAGTTGGCGGCCGTGGCGTCGGTCACGAATTTGGAGCCGGGGTCGGTGATGGCCACGAAGTTTTCGCCGGCCTTGTCGCCCTTGATTTCCTTCACTTTGGCGTAGAAATAGTCGCCGAAGGCCAGCGGCTCGGCCGTGGTCCCGGATTTGCTGGCCACGATGAACAGCGTCTCGGCCAGCGGCACGGAGGCTTCAATCTCGCGCACGGTGCCGGGGTCGGTGGTGTCGAGCACCGAGATGGGCAGGCCGTTTTCGCCCTGCGGGAACGAGGACTTGAACACAATCGGGGCCATCGTGCTGCCGCCCATGCCCATCACCACTACGTGTTTGAAACCAGCCGCCTTCACCGAGGCCACGAACTGCTCGATTTCGGTCACGCGGCCCACCATCGTTTCGGCCACGCGCAGCCAGCCCATGAAGCTGCGGATGCTGTCCTGCCCGGCGGCGTCCTGTACCCACAAATCGGCCTGCTTGTTCCAGAAGCCGGGCACGAAATCCTTGCCCTTCAGCTCCTGCACTTTGGCATCGACGGGCACCTGGAACTGACCCAGCTCGAATTTGGCATCGTCAATCTGCTCGCCCACGGCCAGCGCGCGCTTCTTCTCGATGGATTCCATCAGCTTGGCAAACGGCTCCTTGAATTTCTTGGCGCCGTCTTCCTCCAGGAACTGCGTGCGCTCGGCCAGGTCGATGCCCAGCTCGGGCAGCGCGGCGAGGGTTTTGCTGGCCTGCTCGAGGTCGTTTTCGATGGTCACGGCCACCTTGCCGCTCTGGCCGAACAGGTCGAGGGTTTCCACGGGCACCGTGTTCACGGTGTGCGGGCCGATGAGGCCGTCCACGTAGCGCAGGTTGTCGTATTTGGGGTTTTTGTTGCCGGTGCTGGCCCATAGCAGGCGCTGGGTTGCGGCCCCTTTGGCGGCCAGCGCCTCCCAGCGCGGACCCGCGAAAACCTCCTTGTAAATCTGGTAGGCCTGCTTGGCGCTGGCAATGGCCACTTCGCCCACGAGGCTTTCGGCCAGCTTGCCCTTCTCGCCGCCTTCAGCCGCGATTTTTTCCAGCACGGGGTCCAGCAGCACGTCGATGCGGCTCAGGAAGAAGCTGGCCACCGAGTCGATGCGGGCCAGCGGCTTGCCGGCTTTGGCGCGGTCTTCCAGGCCCTCGATGAAGGCCTCGGCCACCAGGCGGTAGCGCTCCAGGCCGAAAATCAGGGTCACGTTCACGTTCACGCCTTCCGAGATGAGGCGGCGAATGGCGGGCAGGCCCTCCAGCGTGGCCGGCACTTTTATCATCACGTTGGGGCGGTCCACGGCTTTCCACAGGGCCAGCGCCTCGGCAATGGTGCCCTCGGTGTCGTTCACCAGCTCGGGCGATACTTCGAGGCTCACGTAGCCATCGGAGCCGTGGTCGGGGCCGTCGTAGAGCGGGCGAAACAGGTCGGTGGCGGCCTGCACGTCGGCCACGGCCAGCTCGGTGTAGATTTCGTCGGTGGTTTTGCCCTGCAGAGCCAGCGCCTTGATGGCCGAGTCGTAGTCGGCCGTGTCGCCGATGGACTTGGCAAAAATGGCCGGGTTCGAGGTCACGCCGCGCAGGGCTTCGTGCTGAATGCGGTGCTGCAGCTTGCCGTCGATGATGATGGGGCGGCTGATGAAGTCAAGCCACAGGCTTTGGTCGAACTGGCGGATGCCGAGGAGAGGGTTCATAGAAAGAATGGTTTTGTAAGTGCGTCAAAGGTCCGCAAAGAACTACGTTGTTTTCAACCGCGCAGCAGGGGAATTGTGCGCGGCCGATTAAAAAATTAAGTTCTTTGCCTATGCAAACGGTTTCGGGTCGGTTCTGAAAGCTGCCGGGTAGCAGTAGCTTTACCGTCGTACCGTTCCCGCTCGTTCAATGGCCGCCCGCCGCACTCCTCCCAAGAAAGCCGATGCCACCAGCAGCCCCGTTTCCATGGCCGATTTGGCCCGGGAGCTGGGCGTGTCGATGACCACGATTTCGCGGGCCCTGAGCGACCACCACAGCATCGGGCCGGCCACCAAGCAGGCCGTGCTCAAGCTGGCCAAAAAGCTCAACTACCAGCCCAACCGCCTGGCCGCCGCCCTGCGCAAGGGCAAGAGCAAGATGCTGGGCGTGGTGGTGCCCTACATCGAAGGCCGGTTTTTTGCCTCGGTGGTGCACGGCATCGAAACGGCGGCCAGCCGGGCGGGCTACAGCGTCATCATCTGCCAGTCGAACGAAAGCGTGGTGCAGGAGCGCAAAAACCTCGAAACCCTGCTCAGCGCGCAGGTGGCCGGCATTCTGGTGTCGGTGTCGCGCACCACGCTCGACTTTCATCACTTCGACAAGGCCCGGAAGTACGGCGTGCCGCTGGTGTTTTTCGACCGCATTCCGGACGGCGACGACGTGAACGCCGTGGTGCTCAACGACCAGGCCGGCGGCTACCAGGCCACCCGCCACCTGCTGGAGCAGGGCTGCCGCCGCATTGCCCACCTGGCCGGCGCGCAGCACCTCAACATCTACAAAAACCGCCGCCAGGGCTACCTCGACGCCCTGCAGAGCTACGGCCTCGCGCCCGACGAGTCGCTGATAGTTGACTGCGATATGACCGTGGAAGGTGGCCAGGCCAGCATGGCCCAGCTCTTAGCGTTGCCCAACCCGCCCGATGCCGTGTTCTCGGCCGGCGACTCGGCCATTCTGGGGGCCCTGCAGCTGCTGAAAAGCCGGGGCCTGCGCGTGCCCCAGGACGTGGCCCTGGCCGGCTACAGCAACGAGGCCCTGACGATGGTGGCCGAGCCCCACCTCACCTCCGTGGACCAGCGCTGCGAGGAGATGGGCCAGGCCGCTTTCCGGCTGTTCACGGAGCTGGTCGAGGCCGGGGGCGGCGCGTTTGCGCAGCGGCAGGTGCTGCTGCAGCCGCAGCTGTTCGTGCGGGAGTCGTCGCTGCGCGAGGGTTAGATTGCCGCCTCGCAGCGCCGCTTGAGCACCGTCAGAATGCGGCCCTGAATTTCGCTCATCACGTAGCCCGTCCACAGGCCGGCGTACCAGTTGAGATGGGTGCTGAGGCGCTGCTGGCTGTGCAGCACCAGCAGCGTGCGGCCGGGGCCGACGGGCCGCAGCTCGTAGGTGCCGCGCAGCACGTCGAAAAACCGACCGCCCACGATGACGTGCTCATCAAATGTGGTGGGCGGAATGGTGGCGGTGTTGGGCACGATGCTGAACGAGAGGCGCTGTTGCGGCACCCATTCATCTACCGTTTCGATGAATTCGACGCCGCGCTCGAAGGTGGCGTGGCGCACGCCGCCCACGCCCTCGTACGTGAGCGTGGCCTCCACGGGGCGCGGAAAGCCGATGTCGTCAATCAGGCTGTGGCCCAAATCCTGCGCCTGAATGGGGGCCACGCGAATGATGTGCTGCCAGACCACGGCGGCCGGCGCGTGAATCTCAACCGTGTTTTCGACGCGCCGGAAATCGTTGGGGTTATTGAACTGGTTTTCGAGGGGGGCGGCGATGAAAGGGAGGAGGGCGAAGGCCGCGACGGCGAGGGTTTTGTTGGGTTTCTTATTCGGAAGGTCGTTAATGACAGAGTAGATAAAAGCGCCGAAAAAAGCCAGAACAAGGTACATCGGGCCAATGATGGCAAGACAAATAAGACCTTCCAGATGAAATAAAAGCGCAGAAAACAGGAAAAGCATCACCGCGAAGAAGGGCGCAACTACCAGCCGTCGCCATTTGCCTTCAGCCGGGGCCAGGCAGTGTGCAGTGATGGCCCCAATTGCCATAGGGGTAATCAGCAGAAACGACCCGGTGAGCAGGCCGTTGGCACTGATAAATTCTTCGCCCAGAATAAAGCGTGCTACCAACGCGTAGAAAAGCCCTATGCTAATGGCCAGGAAATACGGGTAGTGTTGCCGTGCAATCTTCATGAGTAGTTTTGGTGAAATCAGAAACACCGTTGCCGCGCCGCCGGAGGTTGCTCCCGAAACTGCCGCGCCCAATCGTTTCGCAAGGTACCTGCCCGTATGACTCCTGCCTCCACGCCGCCCACCATCGTTTTCCTCCACGGCTTTGCCGAAAGCCGCGAGGTCTGGACCGATTTCACCCGCCCGTTTCCCGACGACTACCGGCTGCTGACGCCCAACCTGCCCGGCCACGGCACCAACCTGGCGCCCGTGCCCGACTTCTCGATGGAGGCCCAGGCCCGCTACGTCATCGACTACCTCAACCAGAAGGGCTGCCCCGACCCGGTGCTGCTGGTGTGCCACAGCATGGGCGGCTACGTGGCCCTGGCCCTGGCCGAGCGCTGGCCCCAGCGCGTGGCCGGCCTGGCCCTCATCAACTCCACGGCCCTGCCCGACAGCGACGAGAAGCGCCAGAACCGCGAGAAGAACATCGGCTTCGTGGAGAAGTACGGCGTGGGCAAGTTCATGGAATCCTTTGTGCGCCCGCTGTTCGCGCCCACCAACCGCGACCGGCTGACCGACGCGCGCGGCCTGCTCGAAGAAATCGGCAAAGCCACCCCGGCCAGCACCATCACGGGCGCTTTACGAGGGATGGCCGCCCGCCCCGAGCGCACCCAGGTACTGCGCAAAGCCGCCTTCCCGGTCCTGATGGTGGCCGGCAAGCACGACGTGGCCGTGCATTTCGAAGATGCCGTGCGCCAGGCGGCCATGCCGCCCATCGGCTCGGCGCTGTTTCTGGAAGGCAGCGGGCACCTCTCGTACCTGGAGCAGCCCGAGGCCACGCGCCGCGCCGTGCTGGCGCTGGCCGAGGCGGTGTTTGGGCGCTAAAGGACGGGTTTACTGTATTTTGAAGGTGACGGGCAGCACGTAGCTCACCCGCACCGGGCGGCCCTGAAACTGCGCCGGGCTGGTGGCGGCGGGAAACTTCTTCAGCACCCTCAGCACCTCCGCATCGAGCGCACGGCCGGCCGTGCCCAGAATAGCGGACTGCTCGATGGCACCGTTCTCGGCTACTTCAAAATAGGCGTACACGATGCCTTGCTGACCGAAACGCAGGGCTTCGGGCGGATACAATACCTGCATCTGGACAACGGTTGACATTCCCTGGGGCGACGACTTATAAGCCGCCAGCTTGGCGGGGTCGGCCAGAATAGCGTCGAGATAAGGCTGGCGGCGGGCTCTCAGCAGCGCCGGTATGGCGTCGAATACCGGGTTTTGGTCAGCATAATAGTAGGGCTGGGCCGCTGGCGGCGCGGTGAAGTCAATCGGCAGCGTGATTTTGGCCGATTTATTCGGAAAATCGGGGTCGGGTGGGGCCGGCTGCCAGGCGAGCATGTGCGCTTCCAGGTAGTCGAGCGCCGCCGCCGTCGCGTTGACCAGCGGCTTATTGAGCGGCTCAGGCGGGCGCACCAGGGTGTAGTGGTACGCTTTGCCATCCGGCTTCAGCTCAAACTGAACGAGCATGCGGCCGGCCGGGGCCGGCGTAGCGGCGCGCGTGCTGCGGGCCACCAGCGCCCGCAGCGAATCGGGGCCGCCGGGGTAGCGCGGGCCGCTGTAGGCGGTTGGGGCGGTGGTTTGAGCGAAAACGGCGGCGGGCATCGACAGCAGGCACGCTGCCAGCGCAACGCTGGTAAGTAACTTTTTCATATGGGCAGCCAAGTGGAAAGGGCCACGCAAGCTACGCCAAACCCGGCAAGTGTGCCCGCCTAAAGTATTTGTGCCCTTGCTGCGTCCTGAAAGACTGACCGAACGGAATTGGTCGGTTCTTCAAAACAATTGCCGGACTTACGGCTTACCTTCGCGCACTTTATTATGGCCGCGCTTTGCCGCCGCGTTTTTTATTCAATTTCAATGAGGTTTTTCTTCTTACTGTCGGGCCTTTTGATGGGCCTTGCCGGGCCGGTTATGGCCCAGCCGCTGACTTCTGTTATCGACCCAACCCCTACTGCATCAGTTGTTTCGCCCACGGCCGTTACGCCCGAGCTCAAGCCCCACGGCAGCCTCTATTTCAGCTGGGGCTACAACCGCGACTGGTACACGCGCAGCGACATCCGCTTCAAAAACACCAAGACCGATAACTACGACTTCACCTTCCTCAACGCCCACGCCAGCGACAAGCCCGATTTCAAGGATTTCTGGCGGTTCAACTCCTGGACCATCCCGCAGTACGACATGACGCTGGGCTACCTGTTTCACGACAAGCACAACCTGGGCATCGAAGTGAGCTGGAACCACCTCAAGTACGTGGTCGACGACAACCAGATAATCCACGTGCGCGGCCAGATTCGGGGCCGCTACATCGACAAGGACACCCTCGTGACGCCCGATTTCGTGCACCTGCAGCACACCAACGGCAATAACTACCTCATGGTGAACCTCGTGAAGCACAAGGTGCTCTGGGACCGCCGCCTGTTCAAAGTCAGTGCCGTGGGCAAAGTCGGGGCCGGCCCCATGATTTCCTACACCATTTCCACCGTGCTGGGCAACCACCAGGAAGGCCCGTTTCACTACCACGGCTTCGTGCTGGGCAGCAGCGTGGGTTTGAAGGCCGATATTCTACGCTACTTCTTCCTGCAGACCGACATTCAGGGCGCTTTTGCCGACTACACGAACACCTTTCTGGGCGACGACCGGCAGGGCCGCGCCACCCACGTTTTCGGCTCGCTGCAAGCCATCTGGGCCTTCGGGTTCAACGTGCCGCTGTAATCTAATTATGCATTAAAAATTATGAGTTATGAATTGTCGTTCTGGTAATTCATAACTCATAATTTTTAATGCATAATTCCCTCTACACCAGCCCGCTCATCCGCTCGAAGCCGGTGCCGAGGATGGCGGTGTCGTCGGCCCCGAGCCAGTCCTTGAGCACGCTGGCGTAGATGCTGCGGAAATCGACCTGGTGGCGCAGGTCGCCCTGGTCGAGGTTCACGAGGTCGGGGGCGTCGTTTAGCACGCCTTTTTTCTGGAGGGCGCCGCCGGCCAGAAACACGTTGTTGGCCGTGCCGTGGTCGGTGCCGTTGCTGGCATTCTGGCCTACGCGCCGGCCAAACTCGCTGAACACCAGCACCAGCGTGTTGTTCCACTGGTCGTGCTGGCGCAGGTCGTCGGCCAGGGCGGCGAGGCCGTCGCCGAGGTCGGTGAAGAGGCGCTGCTGCTGCTCGTGCTGCCGGACGTGGGTATCGAAACCGCTCAGGGCCAGGTAGTACACCCGCGACTCCACGCCGGAGTTAATCAGCTCGGCGGTGGTTTTCAGGTTCTTGCCGAAGTCAGAATTCGGGTAGGCCACCGTCGATTTGTAGATTTTCGACTTGTCGTAGAGGTAGTCGGCCGAGGACGCCGTTTCGGCCAGGGTCTTGTAGAGGTAATCGACCTGGTCCTGATGCTCAGGCGTGGTTTCCTTGCTGACTTTCGACAGGAAGCGGTTCTGCGTAATCTGGTGAAATTTATCCGGATTCTTGAGGGCCAGGCCCTTGCGCCGACTGCCCTTCATGGCCAAGCTCAGCGTGTCGTCGATTTCCAGCGCGTTGTAGGGCCGCTGGCAGTCGGGGCAATTGGAGTCTAAATAGCGGCCCAGCCAGCCGGTGCTCACCACCTGGTCGGAGCCCGAGCCCGACTGCCAGATGTCCATCGAGCGGAAGTGCGAGCGGTCGGGGTTGGGGTAGCCCACCGAATTCAGCACGGCCAGCTGGCCCTGGTCGTAGAGTCCTTTCAGGCCCTTCAGGGCCGGGTGCAGGCCCAGGTCCTTGTCCAAAGCCAGAATGCCCTCCGCCTCCTTGATGCCGAGCGTAGGCCGGGCCTTGTAATACAGGTCGTTGCGGTAGGGAATAACCGTGTTCAAGCCGTCGTTGCCCCCGCTCAGCTGCACCACAATGAGGCGTTTGGCGCCGGTGGCATCGCGCAGCCGGGCCAGGCCGGGGCCCCGGTCCAGGGCGTGCAGAAACTTGGGTACCAGCAGCAGCGTGCTGGCCAGGGCGGAGGTGCGAAGAAACTCGCGGCGGGTGGAAGCCATGTTTGAATTCAGAAAGGGTGGAAAGAAGTAGGGGCGGGGCTTGCCCCCGCCCGGCGTATGCGCCGTTTTATTGATGCCCTTCAACGACCGGGCGGGGGCAAGCCCCGCCCCTACGCCAGCTGGTATTCGGGCAGGCTCAGCAGGCTGACCAGCGTGGAGCGCAGCGCCTCGGCCGGCTCTTTTTGCTGGGCGGCCTGCTGCACCAGCTGCAGGTTTTCGGGCCGGATGTTGGCCTGGAGCAGAAACGCGCTGAGCTTTTCGGGCTGCTGCGGAGCAGGCGTGGCGCCGAGCAGCTGTTGGAGCGGGGCCAGCGGCAGGTGGGCGCCCGCGCCGGGCCGCACGGTGCGCTCGGCCTTGGTTTGGTTGGGGGCGATGTCGTTTTCGTCCTGCTTGAGGGCCACGGCGAACTCGGCGTTTTTGAACAGGATGGCGGGCAGCTGCAGGCGCAGCAGCAGCGACGACGAATCTATCCAGTTGCGGCCGCCGGGCCAGCCGGCCACGTTCGGCGGCTGAAACAGGTTCTGGCCCAGCGCGCGCTGGTAGCCCAGCAGCGGCTGCGCGTTGTCCACCTTCACGTTGAGCGTGCGGCGGATGCCGGCCAGCAGCTCCACCGGGCTCTTGATGTGCGTGCCCACATTGGCCGGGTCGTAAAACCAATCGGCCGAGAACATGCGCTCCAGCAGGTCGGCAATGTCGTAGCCGCTCTTGCGGAAGGCGGCGGCCAGCGGCTCGATGTGCGCCGGATTGGGCACGTCGTTCACGAAGAAGCGGTAGATTTTCGTGGTCAGGAACGTGGCGGCGGCCGGCTGCTCCAGAATGATGCTCAGCACGTCCTCGCCCGTGAAGTTGCCGGTGCGGCCCAGGAAGGTTTTGGGGCCGGCATCGTGCTCGCGCTCCCGAAACTTGAAGTTGCTCTGATAATCGTAGCCCCAGCCGGTGAAAGCGCGGGCGCCCTCTTTCACGTCGTTTTCGGTGTAGTTGCCGCGCCCCAGGGTGAAGAGCTCCATCACCTCGCGGGCGAAGTTTTCGTTGGGGTGCTCCTTGCGGTTCTGCTGGTTGTTGAGGAACTGCAGCATGGCCGGCTCCTTGCTCACGGCCAGCAGCAGGTCGGGGAATTTGCCCAGCGCATACTGCCGGGTGGTGTTGTGCAGGCTAAGGGCGGCATCGGGCTGGCGCACGCGGCAGGCAAAGTGCCCGTGCCAGAACAGCGTCATTTTCTCCCGCAATTGTGCCGACGAAGTGGCCATGCGCTCCATCCAGGCCGTGCTCATGTTGTTGAAGGCGTCGCGGATGCCTTCGTTCTGCATCTTGCGCTGCGCGGGCGTGAGGTCGGCGCGGCGAAGGCGGGGCACGCTGGCCGCCACCGTACCGCCCCTGAAGGCGGCGCGGGGCCGCATGGGGGCCACCGGCGCGGCGGGGGCGCCGGGCGGCGCAGGCTGGTCGGGCGTGGTCACCATGCCGTTGGGCACGGGGTTGTTTCTGGTCGAGGCGGGGTCGGTCATCACCATGCCCTGCGGGTCGGCATAGCTCAGATTCGGCCCGACCAGCGGCTCGTATTTCTCCGAATCGTGAAGCAGCTGGCGCAGGGCTTTGCGCGGGCTGAGGCCGGCGGCCACGTCCTGCGGGCGCGGGCCAAAGCCGGCGCGCCAGTACAGGTGTTGCAGTTGCTGGGTGCTGTTCATGCCCCTTAAGACGCGGACAAGAGGCCGGGGTTTAATAGTTGCTGTGTTTGCGCATCATTGTCATCCTGAGCGCAGCGAAGGACCTTATCACGCCTGCTCCGATTGAATCACGACAAATCGTTCAGGTGTGGTAGGGTCCTTCGCTGCGCTCAGGATGACAATTTGATGCCCGGCAGTCTCCTAAAACCGCGCCCCGAGCACCACCGTCTTCTTGTACTCGCGCTTCTCGCCGCCGCTGGGGCGAAACAGCTCGACCAGCAGAATGTAGTAGCCCACGGCCGCCTTGTGGCCTTTGTCATCGATGCCATCCCACTGGATGAAGCCGTTGGTGGGCAGGGTTTCGTTGCGGGTGAGGCGGCGGGTGAGGCGGCCCAGGGCGTCGTACACCGTCACGGAGGCAGCGTAGCCGGGCGCGTCGAGGTGGTAGTTGAGGAGGGCGAAATCCTGCTGGCCGTCGTCGTCGGGGGTGAAAACTTCGGGCGTCACAGTCCACTCCTGGTTGCCGCCGGCCTCGTCCTGGGCCTGCGAGTTGGGGCGGCCGGGCGTGGCGTAGCCCACCGCGCTGGCCGCCGAGTGGAAGTTGCTGCCATTGGTAGGCCCGTTGGTCCGGATGCGCTCCAGCGACACGCCGTCCTGCGTGCTCAGCAGGCTCAGGTGCAGGTCTTTGCTGTACACAAAGCGGTCAATCTCAATGCCCCGGCTATCGAACAGCAGCGCCGTGCTGGCATCCGGAAACGTGGGGAAGCCGCTCAGCTGCACCAGGTTGGCGGCGTCGCTGCTGGTGGGGTATTGCGAGGTGATGATGGCCGTGCTGGTGCTGAAGGCCAGAATCTGGCCCGGTGCCAGCACCAGCGGCCCGTTGCTGAGCACGTCGGCATCCACGCTGCCATCGGGCCGGAGGTTGCCCAGCTGCCAGCCCTGCAGGTCGATGAACTTGGTGCTGCGGTTGATGAGCTCGGCGAAGCGCACGGCGCTGGTGCGCGGGTTGAACAGCAGCTCGTTGAACACCACGTCGCCGGCCACGCCCGGCTCGGGCAGGGCAAACGCGGCCGACTGCAGGGGCCCGCTGGCGTTGCCGGCGCAGTCGGTGGCCGTTTGCACGGTGAGCGAGGTGGCCCGGCTGGGCAGCAGCGCCGTGCCCAGCGTGAGGTCGACCTGGCGGAAATCGGGCCCCACCGGCGCGGCCCGGGTGATGGCGGCAGCCGGCGAAAGCGTGTAGCGGCCAATAGCGGCTGCCGCCGTGCTGTCCAGCTTTTCGGAGAAATACGCCCGCACCGTGAGGGCATCGAGGGCCACGGCGCGGAGCAAGGTGGGGGCCAGGGCATCGGCATTGGCGGCGCGCACCGAGTTGGCCCGGCCGGGCGTGCCGCCGCTGGCGTCGGTGCTGGCCGTCCAGTTTTCGGCCCCGCCGCAGTAGCTGTTGGCGTCAATCATTTCGAGGCTCCAGCCGCCATCTTTCTTGCGGGCGTCGCGGTACCAGGCATCGGAGTAAGTCACTTCAAACAGCGTGCGGCCGTCGCGTCCGCGCAGGATGAGCTGGTCGCCGCCGTTGCTGAGCGAGGGGAAATTGGTGGGGCCATACACCTTGGTGCCGGCCGCCACGATGGGCGGCACAAACTGAATGGTGCGCGTGCTGCCGCATACCACGGCATATTGGCCGGGCAGCAGCCTGGCCGTATCGGCAAAAGCGGCGAAGGTGCTGCTGCCGCCCTTGCCCAGGCGCACGCCGCGCAGGCTGAGGGTTTTGGTGGCGCTGCGGTTGTAAATCTCCACGTACTCGGACAGCGGCAGGCCCACCTGTGGGGTTTCATCGGCAAAAATCTCGCTGATAATCAGGTCGCCCACGGCGGGCGGCACGGGCAGCGCGGTAAACGCGGCCGTGAGCGGCCCGGTGGCCACGTTGCCGTAGAGGTCGGCCACGCTGCGGACTTCCAGCACGCTCTGGGCCGGGAAGTCGGCGGCGAAAGCCAGGCGCACCACGGCCGGATTGGTGGCCGAGAGCGTGGCCGAAACCGGCACCGCGCCGCTTTGCAGGCGGTAGTTGGCGGCCAGCGTGGCGCTGGGCGCGGCCACGCCTTCGTTGAACACCACATCGACCTGCCGGGCATCGACGGGCACGGCGCGGGTGAGCAGCGGCGCCGTGGCATCGGTCACGGCAAAGTCGTCGAAGTAGAAGCTGCGGCCGTTGGCCGAGGAGTAGAGCAGCGACACGCCCATGGCCACGCTGCGCTGGTAGGTGGCATCCACGGGCTGGGCGGCTTCGGCCACGAAGGTGCGGGTGCCGGCCAGGTCGCGCTCCAGCGTCCAGCGGTTGGCGGTGGTGCGGGTCACGCGCACGCGCACCAGGTTGTTGGTGGCGCTGGCCAGGGTGCCGTCGAGGCCGTCGATGACCAGCACGGCGGTGCGGGTCGAGTCTTTGCGGAACAGGCTCACCTCGTCGGCAGTGCCGCCGAGGCGCACGAAGTAGCCCGAGTTGTTAGTGGCCTTGAGGTCGGTTTGCGAGGCCATCAGCCACACGTCGGCCAGGTTGCCGGAGCTGGTGGCCAGCCGCAGGTTGGCCCAGAATTCCCACACAGTGCCGGTGCTGGCCTGGCAGGGCGTGCTGAGGGCGAGCTGGGTGCCGGTCACGGCCGGGCCGTTGCTTTGCAGCACCTGCGTATTTACCTGAAAGCTGGCCGCGTCGCCGGTCCAGGCGGGGTTGGCGGTGAAGTTGCCGTCGGTGAAGTCGTCGCGCAGCTGAGCGCAGGCAATGCCGGGCAGAAGCAGGAGGAGCAGTAGAAAGTGTTTCAATGGAAGCCAATGAGGGGAGAATATTGTCATCCTGAGCACAGCGAAGGACCTTGTCACGGCTGAACAACTCGTTCTAACCTGAAAAGGTCCTTCGCTGCGCTCAGGATGACAGACGATTCAAAAGCGCAGCATGAGCCTACGCCGCGTCTAAAGTAACCCATTTCTGGCGACATTTGCAGTGCTGCGCCCGTTGGCGCGGCCAATTCATTTTCTGTTTTTTACCATGAAAATTGCCGTTGTGGGTGCCACCGGGCTGGTGGGCACCGAGATGCTGAAAGTGCTGGCCGAGCGCCGGTTTCCCCTCACCGAGCTGCTGCCCGTGGCTTCGGCCAAATCGGTGGGCCAGTTCATTGAATTTCAGGGCAAACAGTATCCGGTGGTGAGCATGGACGACGCCATTGCGGCCCGGCCCGACATTGCCATCTTCTCGGCCGGCGGCTCCGTGAGCAAAGAGCACGCGCCGCGCTTTGCCGCCGTGGGCACCACCGTTATCGACAACTCCTCGGCTTGGCGCATGGACCCCACCAAGAAGCTGGTGGTGCCCGAGCTGAACGCCGATACCCTCACGCCGGAAGATAAAATCATTGCCAATCCGAACTGCTCCACCATTCAGATGGTGGTGGCCCTGAACGAGCTGCACAAGAAATACCAGGTGCGCCGCATTGTGGTGAGCACCTACCAGAGCGTGACCGGCACCGGCAAGAAAGCCGTGGACCAGCTGCAGGAAGAGCGCGCCGGCCAAACGGCCAGCAACCCCGCCTACCCGCACCCCATCGACCTGAACGTGCTGCCGCACATCGACGTGTTCGAGCCCAACGGCTACACCAAGGAGGAGCTGAAGATGGTGAACGAAACCAAGAAAATCATGGGCGACGACAGCATCCGCGTGACGGCTACCTGCGTGCGGATTCCGGTGATGGGCGGCCACTCGGAGTCAATCAACGTGGAGTTTGCCGAGGAGTTTGAGCTGGCCGACGTGCGCGAAATCCTGGCCCACACGCCCGGCGTGGAGCTGGTGGACGACCCCGCCACCAACCGCTACCCCATGCCCAAAGACAGCCACGGCAAAGATGCCGTGCTGGTGGGCCGCCTGCGCCGCGACGAAACCCAGCCCAAAACCCTCAACCTGTGGGTGGTGGCCGACAACCTGCGCAAAGGCGCCGCCACCAATGCCGTGCAGATTGCCGAATACCTGGTGAGCCAGCAGGTGCCGGCCGTTGGCTGACCAAGCTGAATGAGCCAAAACGTGAAAGGCCCCGGCCGCGCAGCAGTGCGCCGCCGGGGCTTTTTACGTTTTGGCTGGTGCCTCGGCAGTACAGAATATATTGCCAAGGCAATCAATTGCGTTGACGAAGCGCGGGCAGCGCCGGGCAACCACCGCGCCCGGCGCTGCATCTGCCTGCTTACCTGGCCGCACGCGGCCAGCAGCTTTTCAGAACGGCTATGATGACGACAATACGCAGGGTTTTTCTGGGGTGGATAGTGTTGCTGGCTAATCAGTTGTGGGCCCAGGCGCCGGCCATCCTGCGCGGGCGGGTGCTGGATGCCGAAACGCACCAGCCCATTCCGAATGCGCAGGTGGGCGTGGCCAACAACCGCATCGGCACGAGCACCAACGACGAGGGCCGCTTTGCCCTCCCCATTCCGCCGGCCTACGCGCAGGAAAAGCTCACAGTGGCGCTGCTGGGCTACAAAAACTACGCGCAGGCGCTGCCGCCGCTGCCCGGGCCGGAGCTGCTGGTTGAGTTAACGATTGCGCCGGCCGCGCTGGGCGAGGTGCGGGTGTCGGGCTCGGTGCTGGGCATTGTGAAGGAGGCCGTGGCGCGCATTCCGCAGAACTACCCGGTGCGGCCCACGCGGCTCACGGGCTTCTTTCGGGAGTCGGACGAAGAGCTGGACAAAAAGCAGTACCGCTACCTGGGCGAAGCCGTGCTGAAGGTGCTGAAAGCACCCTACACGCGGCCGAGCGAGGATGGCGACATCGTGATTGAGCAGTCGCGCAAGGTCGATTTGCAGTTTCAGAACAAGACCAGCCTGCTGCAGGAGGGCTGGTACGCGGGGCCATTTATTCCGCACCGGTTCGATTTTGTGCACAACCGGCTGGAGTTCATCAACGAAGACGACTTCAAACATTACGACTACAAGCTGGCCGACCTCACCACCTACAACGACCGGCCGGTGTACGTCATCGAGTTTGGCCCGAAGCCCAAAAACAACGCCGCCAACTTTCAGGGCCGGCTCTACATCGACCAGCAGAGCTACGCCTTTCTGGCCGCCGAGTGGCACCGCACGCCGGCCGGCATCCGGCACGAGCTCATCAATTTCGACTCGGAGGAGCGGGCCTACCGCACCGATTACCAGCTCTATGCCGGGCGCTGGCACGTGAAAAGCGTGTGGTACAACACCGTGGGCAAAACCATGACCGGCGTGCACCTGCACCACCTGAGCGAGTTCCTCACCACGGCCATCGACACGGCCCAGGGCCCCGCGCCGGGCTACACCGAAAAGGCGCAGTTCCGCGACGTGTTCCGGCAGAATGCCGTGCGCTACGACTCGGCGTTCTGGAAAAACTACACCACCCTGCTGCCGCCCGAGCAGCTGCGCCACGTGCTGCGCGACCAGGACCGCCAGCGCCAGGCCGAGCAGCTCTTTGCCGCTCCGGCCGCGCCGGCCGGCAAGCCGCAGTCGAAGAGCCTGCTCTGGACGGTGCTGGGGCGGATGCGCATCGGGCCTGCGGGCGGCCTGCTGGCGCTGAATGCCACGGCGGCCGACCTCAGCCTGAGCTTCGCGCCGCCGGGCTCCACGTTTCAGGCGCAGGCGCAGCGGCACACGCCATCCAGGGACGTTGCGTTCCACACCAGCAGCTGGTTCAACGGCAATCTGCAGATTGATGTCACCAAAAACCTGTCGGCCTACTACAGCATCCGCAACGTGCGGGGCGATTTTCAGGGGCGGGGCATGGAAATAGGCGCTACTTACGAGCACAACTTCAACCCGCGCCACCGGCCTATTCTGGGGCGCATCGGGGTGGCGTATTTCAACCAGCGGGTGGGCTACGACTTTGGCACCTTTGCCAATGCCGACGAAGGCCTGCGCGTAGATGGCGTGAAGCTCAAGGCCGACGAAATCAGCGTGGCCGTGCAGCAGTTCACCGAGGGCTGGATGCCCCGCCTGGGCCTGGGCGTGGAGGTGACGCACCACCTCGAAGTGGTGGCCGATGCCGGCCTGCTGCTGCCCTGGCGCACCCGCAGCGAGCTGCACCTGGCCGAGAAAAGCGGGTTTTTCCTCTTCCGCAATGAAGTGGACCTGGCCTTGCCCGCCGCCGGGGCAGCGGTGCTCGTAAACAACGCGCCCGCCGCCGCCCCGTGGTCGCTGGGCCGGCCGGTGCTCACCGTCGGCATCCTGTACCGGGTATTGTAGGGGCCGATACACCGCCTTAAAACCAGCACTGCCATGCGCCTGCTCCGATTCCTGCTGCTGCTCTGGATGCCGTGGCCGGTGCTGGCGCAACCGGCCCGGGTACTGCGCGGGCGGGTGCTGGATGCCGAAACGCACCAGCCCATTCCGAACGCGCAGGTGGGCGTGGCCAACAACCGCATCGGCACGAGCACCAACGACGAGGGCCGCTTTGCCCTCCCCATTCCGCCGGCCTATGCGCAGGAAAAGCTCACGGTGGCCCTGCTGGGCTACAAGAACTACGCACAGGCGCTGCCGCCGCTGCCGGGGCCGGAGCTGCTGGTTGAGTTAACGATTGCGCCGGCCGCGCTGGGCGAGGTGCGGGTGTCGGGCTCGGTGCTGGGCATTGTGAAGGAGGCCGTGGCGCGCATTCCGCGCAACTACCCGGTGCGGCCCACGCAGCTCACGGGCTTTTACCGCGAGTCGGACAACGACGAGGCGGGGCGGCCGCGCTACCTGGTGGAGGGCCTGCTGACGGTGTTCAAGCCCGGCTACCAGCAGGTGCGCGACGATGGCGAGGTGCAGATTCGGCAGGCGCGCCGGGTGGATTTGCGCCCGGCCGGCGAGGCGGTTCGCATCGACTGGGCGGGCGGGCCGTTCATTGCGCAGCTGGGCGACTTTGTGCACCGCCGGGCGCAGTTTATCGATGCCCGGCACTTCCGCGACTACGACTACCGCCTGGCCCCCGGCAGCAGCTACGCCGGCCGGCCGGTGTATGTCATTGATTTCGGCCCGAAGCCCGGCAACCGCCGCGCCGACTTCGCGGGCCGCCTGTACATCGACCAGGACGGCTACGCCTTCCTTGGGGCCGAGTGGCACTACACGTCGGCCGGCCTGCGGCACTCGCCCAACGCAGCCGACTCGCGCATTTTGCGCGTGGCCTACCAGCCCTACGCCGGCCGCTGGCACCTGAAAACCGTGTGGTGGCAAACCAAGGCCCGCCTGCCCATTGGCCCGCCGCTGAACTACTTCGGCGAGTTTCTGACCACGGCCCTCGACACGGCGCAGGCCGCCCGGCCCGGCTACGTGGCGCGGGCGCAGTACCACGACGTGTTTCTGCACAATGCGGTGGCCTACGACTCGGCTTTCTGGCAGGGCCAGACCACGCTGCTGCCCGCCGAATCCCTGCGCAACGCCCTGCTCGACCAGCCACGCCAGCACCGGGCCGACTCGCTGTTTCGGGCGGCCGGGCCCGCCGCTGGTTCGGCCCCCGCCGCCCCGGCTGCTCCGCCGGCCGGGGCGGCGCTGCTGAAGTTTTTCGACCGGTTTCGCTACGGGGCCTCGGTGGGGGCGTGGCCGCTGGCCGTGGCCGATGCCCGCGTGGCGCTGGCCTATGCGCCCGGCGGCTACCAGTTTGGGATGCAGGGCACCACCGACGTGGAGGCCCGGTGGCCCACGCTCAGCACCCGGTTCGAGTACCAGTTTATGCTCACGCGGGCGCTGGCCGTGCGCGTGGCCACGCAGCAGCTGTACCGGCAGTTTCGGGGGGCGGGCTGGGAAGCCGGGCTGAGCTACGAGCACAACCTGAACCCGCGCCACCGGCCGCTGTTTGGGCGCGTGGGCCTGGCCTACCAGCGGCAGGCCGTGGCCCGCACCCTGGGCACCTTCGCCAACCCCGATGCCGGGCTGCGGGTGGCCGGCACCCACCTCAGCGCCGACGAGCTGGGCGTGCGGGTGCAGGCCATTTCCGACGCGCTGCTGCCCACCCTGGGCCTGGGCCTGGAGCTGAGCCACCGGCTGGAGCTGGTGGCCGACCTGGGCTACCGGCTACCCCTGCGCACCCGCACGCAGGTGGAAGTGGCCGAAGAAAGCGGCTTCTTCCTCGGCCGCAGCACCGCCACGTTCGATTTGCCAAACCCCGATGCCCGCCTGCGCGTGAACGACCAGCCCACCACGGCGCTGCCCTGGCAGTCGGAGCGCTGGCTTTTCGGCTTCGGATTGCTGTACCGCGTACGGTAGACTATGCCTCATTCCACCCTGCCCGCCGCCTTCTTCCAGCGCCCCGACCCTCTGCAGATTGCCCGCGACCTGCTTGGCAAGCACCTTTACACCAGCATCGACGGCTTCGTCACGGCCGGCCGCATCGTCGAAACCGAAGCCTACCGGCACGAGGGCGACCATTCGCTCACGCTGCATCTGCAGCGCAAGCGCCACCAGGCGCGGGGCCTGCACGTGCCCGGCGGCCACACCTACATCTACACCGTGTACAACCGCTACGCGCTGTTCAACATCACCACCCACGATGCCGCCCACCCCGATGCCGTGCTCATCCGGGCCATCGAGCCCACGGTTGGCATCGACGAAATGCTGCGCCGCCGGGGCTTGGCCGAAGCCAAACGCAACCTCACCGCCGGTCCCGGCCTGCTGAGCCAGGCGCTGGGCATCACGCCGGCACTTACCGGCCTGCTGGTAACGGGCGATAAAATCTGGTTCGAGGACCACGGCGAAGCCATTCCGCCCGCCGCCATCGTGGCCAGCGCCCGCGTAGGACTGGAATATGCCGGCGAGGAAGCATCCGGGCTGCCGTGGCGGTTTCGGCTGAAAGACAGCAAATGGACGAGCCCGGCGAAGTAGCATTCGGGATTCGGGCTGACGCCATTTGCACTGCGTGCTTCTCAGCCGTACGGAATCTCCTGATGAATTTCCAGCCAGCGGTCGGGCCGGCCCAGCGGCTTGTAGCCGAAGCGCTGGTAGAGGGTGTGGGCATCGACGGTGGCCAGCAAGTGGCGGCGCAGGTTTTGCAGGTCGGGGTGGGCGAGCATCTGCTGCACCAGCCACTTCGAGAGGCCGTGGCCCCGGTGCCCGGGCAGCACAAACACGTCGCAGAGCAGCGCAAAGGTGGCCCGGTCCGTCACCACGCGGCAAAAGCCGGCCTGGCGGCCATCGGGTGCGTACAGGCCGAAGTTGAGGGAGTTGGCAATGGCCCGCTCCACGGTGGCCAGCGGAATATTCGGGGCCCAGTACGATTCCTCGCTCAGCCAGCGATGGATGACGGACACATCGAGCAAGCTGGGGTCGGTGCTGATGGTGTAGCCGCTGGGGTGGGCGGCGGTGAAAATTGCAGACATGGGGCGGCGGGTTTCGGAAGCGGCTGCAAGCTACTATAGCGGCGGTTCGGCATCCATTGCCGGCAGGCTTTCGTTAGGTCAACGGAAGTGTCTTCATCGTTTTTTCATTCTAACCCTTCTCATGATGAAATCCTTACGCATTGCGGCCCTGACGTTGGTGCTGGGAGCCGGTGGCCAGCCGGCCGCGCAGGCTCAGGGCCCGGCCCTGACCACTTTCCCGGTGGGCAGCACCACGGTCACCGTGTCGGCGCTGGCCGGCAACCTCAACACCGTGTGGGAGCTGGTGTGGGGCCCCGACAATTTCCTGTGGATGACCGAGCGCTACGGCCGCATCAGCCGCGTCGACCCCGCCACCGGGCAGGTGCAGCCGCTGCTCACCCTGCCCGACGTGACCCAGACCGGCGAAAGCGGCCTGCTGGGCCTGGCCGTGATGGCCGCGCCCAACGCCCCCGCCACGTACTGGGTTTTTGTGGTGTATAACTACACCAGCCAGGGCGCCCTCAAGGAAAAGCTGGTGCGCTACGCTCTCACCAACGGCGTGCTGGCGGCCCCGCAGGTGCTGCTCAGCAACATCGACGCCACCACCACGCACAGCGGCTCGCGCCTGCTGCTGCTGGCCGACGGCACCCTGCTCATGACCACCGGCGACGCCCAGCAGCAGCCCCAGGCCCAGAACACGGCCTCGCTCAACGGCAAGATTCTGCGCCTGAACCTCGACGGCACCATCCCGGTCAATAATCCCATTGCGGGCAGTCCGGTGTACACCTTCGGCCACCGCAACCCGCAGGGCCTGCTGCAGCTGGCCGATGGCCGCATCTACAGCTCGGAGCACGGCCCCAGCAACGACGACGAAATCAACAAGATTGAAATTGGCCGCAACTACGGCTGGCCCAACGTGGAAGGCTACTGCAACCTGCCCGCCGAAGCCACCTTCTGTGCCGCCAACAACGTGCGCGAGCCCCTCACCACCTGGACGCCCACCGTGGCTCCGGCCGGCCTGGCCTATTACAATCACCCGGCCATTCCCGACTGGCGGGGCAGCCTGCTGCTGGGCACGCTGGGCGGCAGCCGCCTCATCCAGCTCACCCTCGATGCCAGCGGCCTCACCATCCCCACGCGCACCAATTTTCTTTCCACCTTTGGCCGGCTGCGGGCCGTGTGCGTGTCGCCGCAGGGCAAGGTGTACCTCGGCACCAGCAACCGCGACGGCCGGGGCGTGCCCGCCACCACCGACGACCGCATTCTGGTGCTCGAAAACCGGGCTTACGTGCCCACGGCCACCACGGCGGCCAGCAAAACGGCATTCGAGCTTTTTCCCAACCCGGCCCGGCAGCAGGCCACCGTCCGGCTGGCGGCCCCGGCCCGCACCCTCACCGTGCACGACCTGCTGGGCCGCACACTGCTCACCCTGCAGCCCACCGGCCTCACCGCCACGCTGGATTTGGCCGGGCTGCGGGCAGGCATCTATCTGGTACAAGCCGACGGGCCGGCCGGCCGCAACACCCAGAAGCTGACGGTAGAATAAGTGCGTTGCCTACCGCGCAGCAGGGCCATTGCGCACAAAAAAAAGAGCCGGCAGTTTTGCCGGCTCTTTTCGTTTGCGAAGCTTCCTGGGCTACTATTCGAGGACGACTTTGCGGGTGAGGATTTGGCCGTTGGCTTCCACGCGCAGGGTGTAGAGGCCGGAGGCCAGGCCGCGGGTGCTCAGGGTCTGCTCGGCGGCGGCGGT
>NZ_BAAGWC010000033.1:0-48952 GCF_054780555.1 Hymenobacter daeguensis | reverse complement strand
GGCTGCCCTGGCCGCCGGCGCGTGCGCCGCCCTGGCCACCGCCCGAACGACCGCCGTCGTTGCCACCCTGGCCGCCGTCGCGGGGTCCGGAGCGGGCCGGCCGCCCCGCCGGACCCTTGGGCCGGATAATACGCTCGTTGCCGTGCAGCATCACGGGCTTGATGCGGCCCGACACGAACGGATGCTCGGCTTCCACGTCAATCTGGCGGCTGATGAGCTTCTGAATGTCCTGCAGGTAAGCCCGTTCCTCGTCTTCCACGAAAGAAAATGCGGTGCCGAACGCGCCGGCCCGGCCGGTGCGGCCGATGCGGTGCACGTAGGTTTCGGGCTCGTTCGGGATTTCGTAGTTGATGACGTGGGTCAGCTCGTCCACGTCGATGCCGCGGGCGGCAATGTCGGTGGCCACCAGCACGCGGGTGCTGCCGGCTTTGAAGTTGGAGAGGGCACGCTGGCGGTGGTTCTGGCTTTTGTTGCCGTGGATGGCTTCGGCCGGAATCTGGTTGGCGGCCAGGGCTTTCACCACTTTATCGGCCCCGTGCTTGGTGCGGGTGAAGACGAGCACGCGCTTGATGTCCTTGTCCTGCAAAATGTGGCGGAGCAGGGCGGGCTTGTCGTTATTCTCGACCAGATAAACCGATTGCGTCACCGTATCGGCGGTGCTGCTCACGGGCGTCACGGCCACGCGCACGGGGTTGGGGCGCAGAATGGTCGCGGCAAGCTCCTGAATCTGGCCGGGCATGGTAGCCGAGAAAAACAGGGTCTGGCGCTTGGCGGGCAGCTTGGGCAGGATGCGCTTAATGTCGTGGATAAAACCCATGTCGAGCATGCGGTCGGCTTCGTCGAGCACGAAAACCTCTATCTGGCGCAGGTCCACGAAGCCCTGGTTCATGAGGTCGAGCAGGCGGCCGGGCGTGGCAATGAGCACTTCCACGCCGCGCTTGAGGGCCGCAACCTGCGAGCCCTGGCCCACGCCGCCGAAAATAACGGTGTGGCGAATCTGGCTCAGATGGCGGCCGTAGGCCCCAAAGCTTTCGTTAATCTGGATGGCCAGCTCACGGGTAGGCGTGAGCACAAGGCAGCGAATGGCGCGCGGGGCGTGGTTGGCCACCTGGGCGGTGCGGTGCAGCACCTGCAGGATGGGCACGGTGAAGGCGGCCGTTTTGCCGGTGCCGGTCTGGGCCACGCCAAGCAGGTCTTTGCCTTCGAGCACGTGGGGAATGGCTTGCTCCTGGATAGGAGTGGGGTTGGTATAGCCTTCCTCTTTAAGGGCTTTGAGGATGGGGTCAATCAGATTTAAATCGTCAAACGTCATGTTGGAAATAAGTAGTCGTACAAAGTCGTCAGGACGATGTACTGAAGTAAGAGCTTGGCGGACACGTATCCGCAAAAGGAGTGGTTCAGCCTACGAATAAGCGTAGGCGGGCATGGCCACGCCGGACGAGGCCAGGCGTGGGCGGGGTTGGCGGCTCGTCGGAGGCCGTCAGATTCCCTGTCTGAAGAGAAGTTGGAGTGAGGTGCGCTTACTTGCGGAGGCAGCCGAGGCGCGGGGCTTTGCCCGACGCGGCCGGGCAGCGGGCTGCTCCGACGGCGGCCCTGGTGGGCACAAAGGTACAACACAGATGGTCGTGCCGCGCGTTTTGGCTTCAGCCCGGCTAAGCCCGCCGGCTGGGCGGCCGCGGAATCAGGCCTGCGGCAAACAGGATTGGCCTACCAGTCTGTTGTATGTGAAAGCGGAGGAAACCCAGTGGAAACGTGCGGCTTTTCCGGCACTGCGCAAGGATTTTATTACTTTTACGGATGGCTTAGGTAATATTTCAGCCTTCCAGCAATCGTTTGGGAAACCTTGCTTTGAGCAACCACTGCGGTTGGCAGCTTCGGAAAGGGGGCTAATTGTTTTTTAATTCAGGATGCTGAAAGAGTTGAAACAGGTATCATTCAATCGGCAAAAGCTGCTGGCAGCATGGCTGCTGGTTTCCCTGCTGGTGGCAGGATGTGTCCAGTCGGCCAGGCAGCCGCCCCGCTACCGCATCGGCTTTGCCCAGTGCAGCACCAGCGGGCCGTGGCGCAAGGCCATGCTCACGGGCATGCAGCGCGAACTCAACTTCCACCCTGATGTGGAGCTCCGAATGCTGGATTCGGATGACAACAGCGAATTGCAGGCCCGGCAAATCCACGAGCTGGTAAGCGGTGGCATCGACCTGCTCATCGTTTCGCCCTACGAGGCGGAGCCGGTGACCCCGGCCGTGGAAGAGGCCTACCGCCGCGGCATTCCCGTGGTGCTGCTGGACCGCCGCACGGCGTCGGAGGACTATACGGCTTTTGTGGGCGGCAACAACGCGGTGGTGGGCCAGACGGCTGCCCGCTATGCTGCCCGCCTGCTGCACGGCCAGGGCAAGCTGCTCGAAATAATGGGCACCCCGGGCTCATCGGCTACGTCGGGCCGGCACGAGGGGTTTGCCCAGGCGTTGAAGGACCATCCCGGCTTGCAGGTAGTGAGCCAGGTGGCCGGCAACTGGACCGAGGCCAGTGTGAAGCCCGTGCTGCTGGATGCGCTGAAAGCCCACCCGGAAGTGTCGCTCATCTTCGCCCACAACGACGGCATGGGCCGCGGGGCGTACAAGCTCTGCCGGCAGCTGGGCCTGGGCCACCGCATCCGCATCATCGGGGTCGATGGCATTGCCGGCGCCGGCGAAGGCCTGGACCTGGTGCGCCGCAAGATGCTGACGGCCTCTATTTCCTACCCGCCCGGCGGCGAGGACGCCATTCGCACGGCCCTGAAGATTCTGCACAAGCAGCCATTCAGGCGGGAAAACACGCTGGGCACGATGGTCATCGACTCGACCAATGTGCTGACCATGCAGCAGCAAACCGATAAAATGGTGGACCAGCAGCAGGACATTGACCGGCAGCAGCAACTGCTGCAGCAGTTGCAGGCTACCTATGCCAGCCAGCAGGTGGCGCTGTACGTTTCGCTGGCGTCGCTGCTGGGCGCACTGGTACTGGGCGCAGTGGCCTGGCGCTCGGCTCGGAAAAACCGGCTGATTAATTTGCAGCTGGCTCTGCAAAATGCTGAAAATGATAAAATTAACCGCCAGCTGACGCAGCAGAACACCGAGAATGACAAAATAAACCGGCAGCTGACCGCTCAGAACGAGGAAATTCTGTCGCAGCGCAACCAACTGGAGGCAATGGCCGAGCGTGCCCGCACCGACACCGAGGCCAAGCTGCGCTTCTTCACCAACTTCTCGCACGAGCTGCGCACGCCCCTTACCCTCATTCTGGGGCCGGTGGAGGAGCTCTTGAGCAACAGCGCCACCTTCAGCAGCGCCCAGCGGCAGGACCTGGGGCTGGTGCGGCGCAACACCCAGCGCCTGCTGCAACTGGTGAACCAGCTGCTGGACTTCCGCAAGATTGAGGTGGGCAAAATGGCCGTGCATGCCACGCAGGGCAACCTGGTGACGTTTGTGCGCGAAATAGTGGATGCCTTTGAGAAACCGGCCCGGCTGCGCGACGTGCACCTGCGCTTCCTGGCCGCCGAGCCGGTGCTGACGGCCTGGTTCGACGGCAATATTCTGGACAAGGTGTTCTTTAACCTGCTGTCTAATGCCCTCAAATTCACCCCTGACCACGGCCAGATTACCGTTAGCCTGCAAACGGCTGACCAGGGCCGGGCCTTGCAGGTGAGCGTGACCGACACCGGGCGCGGCATCAGTGAGCAGGACCGGGGCCACATTTTTGAATGGTTTTACCAGGGCGACCAGGGCGCAGTGGCGAAGGGCTCGGGCATGGGGCTGGCTTTGGCGCAGGGCCTGGCACGGCTGCACCAGGGGCAGCTCTCGTTCAGCAGCCAGCCGGGCAAGGGCAGCACGTTTACCGTGACGCTGCCCCGCGAACTTCCCGATACCCTGCGGGCCGACGACCTGACCCGGCCCGTGGTGCTGTCGCTGGACGAGCCTGAGCCCGAGCCGCTGGCCGCTGAGCTGCTGCCCGCCGCCGAGCCCCCGGCTGAAGCCACCAGCGAAACCCTGGTGCTCGTGATTGAGGACAACCAGGAGGTGAACGACTTTCTGGTCCGCAAGCTGGGCACTGCCTACCGGGTGCAGAGCGCCACCGACGGCCACTCCGGCTTTACCATGGCCACCGACCTCATTCCCGACCTGATAGTGTGCGACGTGATGATGCCCGGCCTGAGCGGCCTGGAGGTGGTGGCCCAGCTGCGGGCCGATTGGCGCACCTCGCACATCCCCGTCATCATGCTCACGGCGCGGGGCGCGGCCGAGCAGCAGGTGGAAGGCGTGCAGGCCGGCGCCGACCTCTACCTGACCAAGCCCTTCAACCCCACTTTCCTGCTGGAGAGTGTGCGCACCCTGCTGGCCAACCGGGCCCGCCAGCGCGAGCATTTCCGCCGCGAGCTGAGCGTGGATACCACCGGAGCCACCACCCAGGCCGACCAGAAATTTCTGGCCGACCTCACGGCCATTGTCGAGGCCAATCTGGCCAAAACCGACCTCAGCGTCGAGGACATTGCCCGCAGCCTGGGCGTGTCGCGCATGCAGCTTTACCGCAAAGTGAAAGCGGTGCTGAACACCGGGGTCACCGATTTCATTCAGGGCCTGCGGCTGACCAAAGCGCGGGAGCTGCTGCTCGACGACACCCTCACCATTGCCGAGATTGCCTACGAGCTGGGCTTCTCCAGCCCGTCATACTTCACGGCGAGCTTCCGCACCCGCTACCAGCTCACGCCATCGAAGTTCCGGAGCTTGCACGCCTCATCGGCGCACTGAAATAATTTCTTGAATGGTGTTCTAAAAGTTACACTTACGCAGTAGGTGTAACTTTTTTATGCCCTTTAACTGACTGTAAAACAGGTAGAAGGAGCGAAAATTGGGTGTTGAACAGTATTTGGTACGAATGAGATAGTGCTGGGGGGGCGATGCCGGGACCTTTGTGGAAAGCTTCATGCTGGATTGAGCTACCACGCCCCAATCGTTTGCAATGGCAAAGCCCGGCTCAATGGGCGCTTTGGGGCAGTATGTTGCCGAATACAGACTAGCAACGGCCAGTTTCCCAATACAACGCTGGCCAGCATCGGGCGCTAGTTCTGGAATGCCCATTTTTTCATTTCCCACCCAACTCACAATTTATGTCAACTCCCTTACCATTCTTAACAGGCCCTGGGACCTTCCGGAAGGTGCTGCTCACCTCGGCGCTGAGCGGCACATTGCTCACCGGCTTTTCCGCTACGCCGGCCATTCACGCCGCTGCGGGGCTGCGGCTGGCCCCGCAGGCGCGGGTGCTGCGCGACATTCCCGTAACGGGCCGCGTCACGAACGCGGCCGGGGAGGGGCTGCCCGGCGTAACGGTGCTGGTGAAAGGCACGACCGTGGGCACGGCCACCGATGTCAGCGGCAACTTTGCGCTGAGCGTGCCGGAAGGCAGCACGCTCGTATTTAGCTCGGTAGGGTTTATACGCCAGGAGGTGCCGGTGGGCAGCACCACATCCTTCAGCGTACAGATGAAGGACGATACGCAGGCGCTGAAAGAAGTAGTAGTGGTGGGCTACGGCACACAGAACCGGCAGGAGCTGACCACCTCGGTGGCATCGGTGAATTCGGCTGCCATTGCCCGCCAGCCCGTGGCCGGCTTCGACCAGGCCCTGCAGGGCCAGGCCCCCGGCGTGCAGGTGACGGCCCCCAGCGGGGCGCCCGGCGCGGGCATCAACGTGCGGGTGCGCGGCAATGCTTCGCTCAGCCTGAACGGCTCGCCTCTGTACGTGATTGACGGCATTCCGATACTGCCGGACTACCAGCAGGAGCTTTCGAACAACAACCAGCGCCTGAACCCGCTCAATACCCTCAACCCGAATGACATTGAGCGCATTGACGTGCTGAAGGACGGGGCTGCCGCCGCCATCTATGGCCTGCGGGCGGCCAACGGGGTGGTGGTGATTACGACCAAAAAAGGCAAAGCCGGCCAGGCCCAGGTGGGCCTGAACGTGTACTATGGCCGCCAGTACCTGCGCAAGAAGCTGGACGTGCTGAATGCGCGCCAGTTTGCGCAGGAATACAACGAAATCCTGACCAATGCCGGCCGTGCGCCGGGCTACCCCGACCTGAACAACCTGCCGCCCTACAACACCGACTGGCAGGACGAGATTTTCCGGCCGGCCGACTTGCAGAGCTACCAGCTGAACGTGAGTGGCGGCACCGAAAAGACCCGTTACTATATATCGGGCGGGTACTTCAACCAGCAGGGCATCAACATCCAATCGGGGTTTGACCGCTACAATTTCAAGATTAACCTCGACCAGCACGTGACCGACCGGTTCCGGCTGGGCACCACGCTCAACCTGAGCCGCAGCCACACCAACGGCACGGTGCGCTCGGAGTCGGCGCTGGGCAACTCGGGCACGGTGCTGGGCGCCCTGACGCAGATTCCGACCGTTCCGGTGCGCAACGCCGACAATACCTACGGCACCAACCCCTTTACGCTGAGCGATAACCCGGTGGGTAACCTGCTCGAAACCAGCAACCAGGCCATTGTGTACCAGGCGCTGGGCAATGTGTACGGCGAGCTGGACATTCTGAAAAACCTGACCCTGAAAACCTCGCTGGGCCTGGATTTCCGCACGCAGTCGGAAAATACGTTCTACAGCCGCAACTACCCCGGCACCTCTGCCGCCGCCGCCGAAACCCGTGGCTCGGCCAATACCGCGGCCAACCAGCAGGTTATCTGGTTGTTGGAGAACACGCTTACCTACAACAAAACCTTCGGCGACAAGCACAACCTGACGCTGCTCGGCGGCCAGTCGATGCAGGCGTCCGACCGGTTCACGTCGGGGGCCGGCACCCGGGGCTTTGCCTCCAACGCCGTGCCTTACCTCAACGGCGGCGCCACGGCAGTGGGCATTCCGGGCAGCTACGCCGACCAATGGTCGCTGCTGAGCTTCTTCGGCCGGGCCATCTACAACTACGACGAGCGCTACCTGGCCACGGTGAGCTTCCGGGCCGACGCCAGCAGCAAGTTCAGCGGCGCCAACCGCTTCGGCTACTTCCCGGCCGTGTCGTTGGGCTGGCGCGTGTCGAGGGAAAGCTTTTTCCCAAAAACCAAAGCCTTGTCGGACCTGAAGCTGCGCGCCAGCTACGGGGCCAACGGCAACCAGGAAATTTATGCCTACCAGCGCTTTTCGCGCTACTCGCTGGGCAGCAACTACCAGGGCGGCGGCTCGGCCATTCTGGGCGGCATCACCCAAAGCGACATCGGCAACGACGTGCGCTGGGAAACGACCGCGCAGTACAACGCCGGCATCGACCTGGGCATGTTTGAGAACCGCCTGACCTTTACGGTGGATGCCTACAACAAGCGCACCACCGACCTGCTGCTGGGCGTGACGCTGCCGCAGAGCACCGGCGCGGGCAACCTGAGCGTGATTCAGAACGTGGGCACCATTGAGAACAAGGGCATCGAGCTGGGCCTGGTGACCAACAACGTGGACGGCCAGAACGGCAGCTTTGCCTGGAGCACCAACTTCAACTTCACCCTCAACCGCAACAAGGTGGTGGACCTGGGCACCCTGCCCAACGACAAAGGCGAACAAGTACCGCGCACCTTCATCGGGGGGTATAGCATTCAGCAGGTGGGCAGTCCGCTCGGCGCCTTCTACGGCTACCGGGTGCAGGGCATTGTGCAGTCGGATGCCGAAGGCGCCACGCTGCCCAAGCAGAACAGTGTGTTTCCGAAGGCTGGCGATATTCGCTTCGTGGACGTGAACGGCGACGGCGTTATCAATGCCTCCGACCAGAGCATTATTGGCAACCCCAACCCCAAATCCATTGCCGGGGTCACCAACAACTTCTCCTTCAAGGGCATCGAGCTGAGCGTATTCTTCCAGGGCAGCTTCGGCAACGACATCTACAACCAGAACCGCACCGTGACCGAAGGCCAGACCACGGCCCTCAACCAGAGCACGGCCGTGCTCAACCACTGGACGCCCACCAACACCAACACCGACATTCCGCGTCCCGTATTCGGCGACCCCGCCGGCAACAACCGCGTGTCGACCCGCTTCATCGAAGACGGTTCCTACGTGCGCCTCAAAAACCTGACCCTGGCCTATAGCCTGCCCACGAACATCGTCCGCCACGCGGCCCTGAAGAGCCTGCGCATCTACGGCACGGCCCAGAACCTGGTGACCTGGACCAAGTATTCGGGCTACGACCCCGAGGTGAGCGCCGACCCCTTCTCCTCCACTGGCTTCGGCCGCGACTTTGGCGTGTACCCGCAATCGCGCACCTACACGGTGGGCCTGAACGCCTCTTTCTAAGTCGGATTTTTTGTTAGAATTCCCATGAAAAAGCTATTTATACTTCCCGTTTGTGCCCTCGCGCTGCTGGCCGGCTGCAACTTTCTGCAGAAAGAGCCCCTGGTCAGCATCACGCCCAACAACTTCTTCACCTCCTCCGATGATGCCGAGTCCAGCCTCACGGCGGTGTACGATGCCCTGCAAGGCACCGGCGCCTACGGCCAGGACCTGTGGACGATGGGCGAAATGCCCACCGACAACGTCACCAGCATCAACGGCGACGTAACCGCGCTCCAGAACATTGCCTGGACGCCCAATACCGGCCAGGTCAGCAACGTGTTTCGTCAGGCCTACCTGGGCGTGAACCGCGCCAACATCGTGCTCAAGTACGTGCCGGGCATCACGATGGACACCCTGCGCCGGAGCCAGATTCTGGGCGAGGCCCGCTTCATCCGGGCGCTGTGCTACTTCAACCTGGTGCGGGCCTACGGTGGGGTGCCGCTGCGCCTGCAGCCCACCGAAAGCAGCCAGCCGGCCGAAATCAACCTGCCCCGCGCCAGCGCCGAGCAGGTGTACGGCCAGGTGGTAGCGGACCTGCAAACGGCCATGCTGCGCATGCCCCTCTCCAACCCGAACCGTGCCAGCCGTAATTCGGCCGGGGCCTTGCTGGCCCGCGTGCAGCTTACCCAGCGCAACTGGGCCGCCGCCCAGGCGGCCGCGGCCACGGTCATCGCCCGCAACATCGCCCTCAACACCACTTTCAAGTCGCTGTTTCCGGCCGAGAACAAGGGCGCGGAGTCGCTGTTCGAAATCCAGTACGCCGGCACGGCCGACGGGGGCAACATCCTGCCCGACCTGATTATGCCGCTGCCGTTTGCGACTTACTCGTTTGCCAAGTACAACATTCCCAGTGCCGAGCTGATTGCGTTTGCCGATACCGTGAATGACCGGCGCTGGGCCTACAACGGCAACATTACCACCAGCAACGGCGTGTATGTGGGCCGCGACCACGTGAGCTACCTCGACGCTACCAAAAACAGAGCGCCGGGTGCCAACGCCAACGACCGGGGGCCGTTCACGTTCAAGTGGAGCAGCATTGGCGGCAACTTCAACTCGACCGACAACAACTACGTGCTGCGCATGGCCGAAGTGTACCTGGCCTACGCCGAGGCGGTGAACGAGCAAACCGGCCCCAGCCAGGATGCCCTGGATAAGCTCAACCGCGTGCGGACCCGCGCCGGCCTGGCGGCCCTCACCACGGCCTCGCCCCAGGCGGCCAGCAAGCAAGCGCTGCGCAACGAAATCGACCGCCAGCGCCGCCTCGAAATGGCCTTCGAGGGCGAGCGGTGGTGGGACCTGGTGCGCTACGCCCGCCACACCATCGCCGATGCTTCGGCCACGCACGCCATCACGGCCCTCGACATCATTGCGCGCCGCCGCGCCGGCGGGGCCCGCGACGTAAACTTCCTGGTCTTCCCCATTCCGCAGGCCGAAGTCAACAACAACCCCCAGATTCAGCAGAACCCGGGGTACTAGCCTGGCTGTCGTCTCGGGGCAGGGGCAGATTAGTGGTGGGAACAATCTGTTCTGCCTTCTGCCCCGGACGGCATGCTATGCTTTTTTATCTACTTGAATTTCATGCGACTGCCAGCCAGGTAAGACCCTGCCGGCAGTCGCATTATTCCAATTCCAGCACTTCGCATGACCACTGTTTCGATATTCCGCTGGGGCGCTGCGGCCCTGCTCACCCTCACGCTGCTGCCGGGCCACGGGCAGCAGCGCAAGGGCGCGGCCAAAGCCCCGGCCATCTCCAGCGTAAGCGCCTGGGTAACCACGCCCGACCAGGCCCAGCTATTGCAACGCCAACCCGGCACGTTGGCTTTTGGCAAGGCAGCGGCCACCGGCGCTGTGATTGAAGTGAATGATGGCCAGCGCTTCCAGACGATGGACGGGTTCGGCTATTGCCTTACCGGGGGCAGTGCCGAGCTGCTGCACGCCATGAGCGCGGCCAAGCGCGCGGCCTTGCTGCGGGAATTATTTGGCACGGACGCGGATGGGATAGGCGTGAGCTACTTACGCCTGAGCATTGGGGCTTCCGACCTTGATGCCCGGGTTTTCAGCTACGACGACCTGCCCGCCGGCCAAACCGACCCGACCCTGGCCAACTTCAGCCTGGCCGAAGACGAAAAGCACCTCATTCCGGTGCTGAAGGAAATTCTGGCCATCAACCCGAACATCAAGCTGCTGGGCTCGCCCTGGAGCCCGCCCGCCTGGATGAAAACCAACGAGGCCTCCAAAGGTGGCTCGCTCAAGCCCGCGTTTTACGCCGCTTACGCCCGGTATTTTGTGAAATACATCGAGGGCATGAAGGCGGCCGGCATCCGCCTCGACGCCGTTACGGTGCAGAATGAGCCGCTGCACCCCGGCAACAACCCCAGCCTGCTGATGCTGGCCGAGCAGCAGGCCGAATTCATTGGCAAACACCTGGGCCCGGCCTTCAAAACGGCTAACCTGGACACCAAAATCATTTGCTACGACCACAACGCCGACAAGCCCGAGTACCCGCTCACGGTGCTCGGCGATGCCACCGCCAACCTCTACGTCGACGGCTCGGCCTTTCACCTCTACGCCGGCCCCATTGAGGCCCTGAGCAAGGTGCACGACGCGTATCCGAACAAAAGCCTGTACTTCACCGAGCAGTGGGTGGGCTCCAAAACGGCCTTTGCCGGCAACCTGGGCTGGCACGTGAAGCAGCTCGAGATAGGCGCGCCCCGCAACTGGGCCCGCAACGTGCTGGAGTGGAACCTGGCCGCCGACCCGCAGCAGAACCCCCACACGCCCGGCGGCTGCACCGAGTGCCTGGGTGCCCTCACCCTGGCCGGCGATGCGGTGACGCGCAACGTGGCTTACTACACCATTGCCCACAGCAGCAAATTCGTGCGGCCGGGCTCGGTGCGTGTAGCCTCCACCTCCGCAGGCGTGCTGCCCAACGTGGCCTACCGCACACCCGCCGGCGGCCATGTGCTGGTGGTACAAAATGACCAGACCACGCCGCAAACCTTTGGCCTGCGCTACCAGGGCCGTACCGCTCAGGCCACGCTGCCGGCCGGCGCGGTGGCTACTTACGTGTGGTAATCGAGCCACTCCTGCAAAAAACGTCGGGCAGCGCGCAGCGCAGCACGATGCCCGATTTTTACCGCACTTCCTCTTCCCTCGCTTCATGGCCATTCCCACCCGCATTTCCTATTGGGCTACCCTGCTTGTGCTGCTCCTGCTGAGCGGCTGCAAAAAAGACAGCACGCCGGCCGCGCCGGCCAATCCGCCCACGGGCCCCGTCACGCCCGCCGGGCCGTCGCAGGTAGCCGTATGGCTGACCACCCCCGACAAAACGGCCCTCTTCTACCGGCCCAGGGTGAGCCTGGTGTTCGGGGCCAATACCAATTCGGACCCCATTATTGCGGTGGATACCACCCAGACCTACCAGACCATGGACGGCTTCGGCTACACCCTCACCGGGGGCAGTGCCTACGTGATGAGCCAGATGACCGCCGGGGCCCGCGCGGCGCTCATCCGGGAACTGTTTGCCACCGACAGCACCTATCTGGGCGTGAGCTACCTGCGGGTGAGCATCGGGGCTTCGGACCTGAGCAGCCAGGTGTATACCTACGACGATTCGGGCACGCCCGACCCCAACCTGACCAGCTTCAGCCTGGGGCCCGACCGGGCCTATTTTATTCCGGTGCTGAAGGAAATTCTGGCCGTGAATCCGAACATTAAAATTCTGGGCTCGCCCTGGACGGCTCCGTCGTGGATGAAGTCGAACAACAGCCCCGTCGGGGGCAGCCTGCTGCCGCAGTACTACGATGCCTACGCCCGGTATTTTGTGAAATACATTCAGGACATGCAGGCCGAAGGCATTCGCATCGATGCCGTGACGCTGCAAAACGAACCGCTTTACGGCGGCAACAACCCCAGCATGGTGATGACGGGCAGCGAGCAGGCCGCCTTCATTCGCGGCAACGTGGGCCCGGCCTTCCGCGCTGCGGGTCTCAACACCAAAATCATTGCCTACGACCACAACCCCGACGCCGCCGGCCTGAACTTTGTGACAACCGTGCTTGGCGATGCCGCCGCCAGTGCCTACGTCGACGGCTCGGCGTTCCACCTCTACGGCGGCAGCATCAGCTCGCTGACCGGCATCCACGACCAGTTTCCAACCAAGCAGGTGTATTTCACCGAGCAATGGACGCAGGCCCCCGGCACGACCTCCTTCGCCGGTGATTTGAGCTACCACGTCAACAACCTGGAAATAGGGGCGGTACGCAACTGGAGCCGCAATGTGCTGGAATGGAACCTGGCCAGTGATGCCAGCTTTGGCCCGCACACGCCCAACGGCTGCACCCAGTGCCTAGGGGCCGTCACGATTTCGGGCGATGCGGTGACGCGCAACGTGGCCTACTACACGGTGGCCCACAGCAGCAAGTTTGTGCGGCCCGGCTCGGTGCGCGTGGCCACCAATATGCCCGCCAACCTGCCCAACGTGGCCTACAAAACCCCCAACGGCAAGCGGGTGCTGGTGGTGTTGAATTCCGGCACCACGCTGCAGAACTTTAATATTCAGTACAAGGGCAAAGTCGTCAGCACGTCGCTCTACGGTGGTTCGGTGGCTACTTACGTATGGTAGCCAGGGCTGATTTGGCCAGGCCACAACCCGTGGCACCGAGCTGGCGGCCCTGGCTGCTGGCGGGCGCGCTGGTGAGTGCCATCGCCGCGCCGGTGGCGGCGCAGGTTGCGCCCGGCCCCCTTTGCCAGCCGCCGGCCGGCCGCTTGCAGGGCACCCGCGATACCACGGGCGTGCTGGTATTCAAAGGCATTCCCTACGCCGAAGCACCGGTGGGCGCGGGCCGTTTTCTGCCGCCCCGGCCCATGCCTGCCTGGACCGATGTCCGGCCTGCCACGACCTTTGGTCCCAGGGCCGCGCAAGGCGGCGGGGCCGGCTTGCAAGGGGATGAAAACTGCCTGACGCTGAACGTCTGGACGCCTTCGCTGCGGGCGGTCCGGACCAAGCCCGTGCTGGTATGGGTGCACGGCGGCGCTTTCACGGGCGGCTCGGGCGATGATTTCCCCGGGCAGAACTTTGCCCGGCGCGACAGCATCGTGGCGGTGAGCATCAACTACCGGCTGGGCAGCTTTGGCTTTTTGCAGCTGGGCCGCCGGCTGGGGGCGGCCTACCGGCCGGCCGGCAACGCGGGCGTGCTCGATGTGGTGGCGGCCCTGCGCTGGGTGCGCGCCAACATTGCCGCCTTTGGCGGCGACCCGGCCCGCGTGACGGTGATGGGCGAGTCGGCCGGGGCGAAGCTGGTGAGCGCCGTGCTGGTAACGCCGGCGGCCGATGGGCTCTACCAGCAGGTGATTCTGGAAAGCGGCGGCACCCAGGCCGTGCGCGACACGGCCACGGCGGCGGCCGTGACGAGCCGCCTGCTGGCCGCCCTGAAGCTTGGGCCCGACCAGGCGGCCCAGCTGCTCACCCTGCCCACGGCCACCATCGTGGCGGCGCAGCAAAAGATTGCAGCGGGGCCCAATGGCTTGCAGCTGTTTGGCCCGGTGCTCGATGGCTTGACAATTCCCGAAGCCCCGCTGGCTCACCTGGCCCGCGCCGGCCGGCCCAAAGTGCGGGCCTTGGTGGGCACCAACCGCGACGAGGCCGGCCTGTTTATGAGCTTCTGGCCAGAGCTGCGCACCCCCAACGAGCCGGTGCTTACGGAACTGTTCGGGGCCAATGGCCAAGCCGTGTGGCGCGCCTACGAGCAGGCCCGCCGCCGCCAGCCCGCCGACCAGGCCTGGCTGCGCACCACCACCGATTACCTCTACCGCCTGGCCACGTACCGGCTGGCCGGCACGCTGGCCCACGCGGGCCACGCGGTCTGGCTGTACCGGTTCGATTACCAGGCCCCCGGCGGGGCCGGGCCGGTGCATGCCCGGGAGCTGGGCTACGTCTGGAACACGCTGGGGGCCCGGGCGGCGGCCAACGACCGGGCGCTGGCCGCCCGGATGCACCAGCGCTGGGTGCGCTTCATCACCACGGGCACGCCCGGCGCGGAGTGGCCCGCCTACGACGCCCGGCGGCCGCAGGCGATGGTGTTCGACTCGGTGAGCCGCGTCCGCCCGCTGGCCGCGCCCTCCGGGGATGCGGCCTTCCCCAATCAGGCCTTTCGACTTTGACCCGCACGTTCTTTTTCACCAAAGCCCAATTCCCACATCATGCACACCACTTGTACGGTTACCAAATTGCTGGCGGCAGCGGCTGCCCCCCACCGCCTGACGCGCCTGCTGGCATTGCTGCTGGCGGGCATCGGGCTTGCCGGCGCGGCTTCGGCCCAGAGTTTTCTGCACGCCACCGGCCCCCGGATTCTGAATGCCAGCAACCAGGAGGTGCTGCTCAACGGGGTGAACCTGGGCGGCTGGGCCGTGCAGGAGGGCTACATCGTCAAGCCGGGCTGGCAGGGCATCAACGGGAAGCAGACCCAGGGCACGGTGAAGCAGACGCTCTACAATTTCGGCATGAGCGACGCGGCGGTGGAAACGTTTTACCAGAACTACCGCAACAACTTCATTACCAAAGCCGACATCGACTACATTGCTTCCAAGGGCTTCAACTGCGTGCGCCTGCCGCTGCACTACGACCTGTTTCTGACGCCCGGCCAGCGGGCGGTGCGCAACTCGGTGCTGCGCGGCACCACTTCCTACGCTTCTTACGTGAGCTCGCTCACGGGCTGGTACAACGCCAGCCAGCTGTTTACGGACCCGGCCAATATGGAGGCCTACCGCATGATTGACAACGTATTGGGCTGGTGCGCTGCCAATAATATGTACGTGGTACTGGACCTGCACGCGGCCCCCGGCTCGCAGGGCACCGACGCGAACATTGCCGACTCGCTCACGCCCCTGGATTTGTGGAACAAAACCATTTACCAGGACATCACCAACCGGCTGTGGGCTACCATTGCGGGCCGCTACAAGAACGATGCCCGCGTGGCCATGTACGACCTGATTAACGAGCCCAACAACGTGCCGAGCAACCAGCAGATTCACGACCTGCTGCAACGGCTCATCAACACCGTGCGGGCCCAGGGCGACAACCATTTGCTGCTGCTCGAAGGCAACGGCTGGGGCAACGACTACAACTACATGGAGAAGCGCACCTTCACCAACACGGCCAACCTGGTGTACAACTCGCACCGCTACAGCGGCACGGGCTACCTCCTCGACAACGGGGTGAACTCGACCGGCGGCGGGCCCAACAGCCTGCGCTTCATCGGCACGATGAAGCAGTTCCGCATCGACAACGACGTGCCGATTTGGGTGGGCGAAACCGGCGAAAATTCGGACTCCTGGATGCATGACGCAGCTACGGCCCTCAACTCGGTGGGCATCGGCTGGTGCCACTGGACCTATAAGCGCTTTGAGAACGGCAACAACCCGGCCCTGCTGCACATCAACTCGCCGTTCATCGTGGACGGCACGGCGGGCCTGAACCAGGTGCTGACCAATATTCAGTTTGCCAACTGCGTGCCCAATAGCACGGTGGGGGCAATTGCACCCAACCAGAACGGCATTGTGAACTATCCCGGCGGCGGCAACTACAACGGCACCACCGGCGGCGGCTACAGCGGCCCGGCGCTGGGCCGCATCTACGAAATCAGCTCGAAAAACGGGGGCAAGGCCCTGGAGGTATCGGCCAGCTCGCAGGCCAACGGCGGCCGGGTGCAGCAGTGGGCCTGGGCCGGGGCCGCCAATCAGAAGTGGAAGCTTGTGGACGCGGGCGGCGGCTACGTGCGCATCGTGAACCTGAACAGCAACAAGTCGCTCGACGTGGCCGGCCCCTCCACCGCCGACGGTGCCCTGATTCACCAGTGGGACTGGCTGGCTCAGAGCAGCCAGTTCTGGCAGATTCTCAGCAACGGCGACGGCACCTACCGCATCCTCAATCAGTACAGCGGGAAAGCCCTGGATGTGCAGAACAATTCCACCGCCGATGGGGCGGCCGTTCAGCAGTGGACCTACGGCGGCGGCAACAACCAGCGCTGGTACTTCTCGGACCAGGGCGCGGCGGCCCGCACGGCCCTGGCCACTGGCAGCGCCCGGCAAGCCGAAGTGGCGTTCTACCCCAATCCGGTGGCGGCCACCCTGACCTACCAGCTGCCGGCCGGCCTGCGGGCGCACTGCCTCAGCGTGCTCGACGCGGCCGGCCGCCAGGTTATCGGCCGGACTTACGATGAAGCAGGCCCGGCCAACGTACTCGATGTTTCGGCCCTGAAAAGCGGCCTGTACCTGGTGCGCCTCGACGGCACGGACTTCCACACGGAATTCAAAATCAGCAAGCAATAATCTAACCTGCGCAGCGCGGGCCGGAGGGTTCGCGCTGCCCCCTTTCTGTTGTTATGACGAACATTCTTCTTCCGTTCATTGCTTTATCAACGCTGGGACTCGGCAGCCTGGCCCAGCAGGCGGCCCCGGCCGCCGACCCCGGCACCTACTCGGCGGCCGGCAAAAAAGCCCAGGTGTACACCACCGCCCAGGGCACCGACCAGCGCCTGACGGCCGGCCCGGCCCTGGCCTTTCAGCCGGCCGGGCAACCGCTCGAAACCCAGGTGTGCGTGTTTGTGGACCCCAACAAAACCTACCAGACAATGCTCGGCATTGGCGGCGCCCTGACCGATGCCGCCGCCGAAACCTTTGCCCGGCTCACCAAGGCGCAGCAGCAGGAGTTCCTGCAGGCCTACTACAGCCCCACGGCCGGCATTGGCTACACGCTGGCGCGCACCAGCATTGCCAGCTCCGACTTTTCGAGCGCCAGCTACGACTACGTGGCCCCCAACGATGCCAGCCTCAAAACCTTCAGCGTGAAGCACGACGAGCAGTTTCGCATTCCGCTCATCAAGCAGGCCACGGCGGCGGCGGGCGGCAAGCTGCCGCTTTACGTAGCTCCCTGGAGCCCGCCCGCCTGGATGAAGGACAACAACGACCGGCTGCACGGCGGCAAGCTGCTGCCGAAGTACCACCAGGCCTGGGCCGACCATTACGTGAAGTTCATCAAGGCCTACGAGCAGCTGGGCCTGCCCATCTGGGGCCTCTCGGTGCAGAACGAGGCCATGGCCACCCAGAAGTGGGAGTCGTGCCTGTACACGGGCGAGGAGGAGCGGGACTTCATCAAGAATTTTCTGGGGCCAACCCTGGCCAAAGGCGGACTGGGCGGCAAAAAGCTGATTGCCTGGGACCACAACCGCGACCTGGTGTACCAGCGTGCCAGCACCGTGCTCGACGACCCCGAGGCCGCCAAGTACGTGTGGGGCATTGGCTACCACTGGTACGAAACCTGGACCGGCAGCCCCATGCTGTTCGACAACGTGCGCCAGGTGCACGAAACCTACCCCAACACCAACCTGATTTTCACGGAAGGCTGCGTCGAGAAATTCAAGTTCGACCAGGTGAGCGACTGGCGGCTGGGCGAGCGCTACGGCCACTCCATGATTAACGACTTCAACGCCGGCACCGTGGGCTGGACCGACTGGAACATCCTGCTCGACGAAACCGGCGGCCCCAACCACGTCGGCAACTTCTGCTTCGCGCCCATCATCGGCGACACCAAAGCCGGCAAGCTCATCTACACCAACGCCTACTACTACATCGGGCACTTCTCGAAGTTCATCCGGCCCGGCGCCAAGCGCATTGCCACCACCACCACCCGCGACTGGCTGCAAGCCACCGCTTTCCGCAATACCGATGGCAAAGTGGCCGTGGTGGTGATGAACAGCAGCGACAAGCCCCAGGAGTTTCAGCTCTGGATAAAAGGCCAGGCCGCCGCGACCACCAGCGCCCCGCACTCCATTGCTACTTATGTCATTAACTAAACCCGGCATAAAATAAAACGTCCTGCCGGGCTTGCCGCGGCACCGCGGCAAGCTCAGCAGACCCCCCAATTCCCTTTTGCCACGGCATGAAATTCCTTTTACCCCTGCTGCTCACCGCCACGCTTGCCCAGGCTCAAACCCCGCTCCTCCACGCCGACGGCACCAAAATAGTGGATGCCCAAAACCACGAGGTGCTGCTGCAGGGCATGAACCTGGGCGGCTGGCTGCTGCAGGAAGGCTACATGATGAAGCCCGGCTACGGCGGCACCCAGGGCTCGGTGAAAAAAGGGCTGTACCAGGCCGGCCTGAGCGACGCGGCGGTGGAGAAGTTCTACCAGCGCTACCGCGACAGGTTTATTACCCGGCAAGATATCGATTTCATTGCGCAGCAAGGGTTTAACTGCGTCCGCCTGCCGCTGCACTACGACCTGTTTCTGACCGCGCAGCAGCGGGCCGTGCGCAACGGCGTTATCCGGGGCACGGTGCCCTATGCCGGGTACGTGGCCCGCCTGAAGGAGTGGCAGCAGAAAGGCGAGCTGTTCAGGGAGCCGCAGAAACTGGAGGCCATCCGACTGATTGACAAGGTGCTGGACTGGTGCTGGGCCAATAAGATGTACGTGGTGCTCGACCTGCACGCCGCCCCCGGCGCCCAGGGCACCGACGCCAACATTTCGGATGCCCTGCAGCCGCTCGATTTCTGGAAAGAGCCGGTGTACCAGGACATCACCAACGGCCTGTGGGCCACCCTGGCCCGGCGCTACCGGAACGACGGCCGCATTGCCATGTACGACCTCGTGAACGAGCCCAACAACGTGCCCGGCGGCAACCCGCCCATCCGGCCCATGTTCGAGCGGCTCATCAATACCGTGCGGGCTGAAGGCGACCAGCACCTGCTGCTGCTGGAAGGCAATGGCTACGGCAACAACTACAACGACCTTGAGAAAAAGACCTTTACGCACCCCGAAAACCTGGTCTACAACGCCCACCGCTACGACCTGAAAAAGTATCCGCTGAGCAACGCGCCCGATGCCACCAACCCCGACGCCAACCAGCTCGGCACCATCGGCAACCTGCTGCGCTTCCGCCAAGCCCAGCACGTGCCCGTGTGGGTGGGCGAAACCGGCGAAAACTCCGCGCAGTGGATGGGGGAGGCCGCCCGCAACCTCAACAGCGTGGGCATTGGCTGGTGCCAGTGGACGTATAAGCGCTTCAGCGACAAGCCCATTGCTGCTTTGTTCCGCATCCGGCCGCCCTACCTGGTCGACGTGAAGAGCGCGGCCGAACTGCCGCTGATTCTAGAGAACATTCAACTCAAAAACTGCCTGCCCAACCCGGAGGTCATTGCGGCGCTGAAGGCGGAACTGAAAAAGTAAAAAAGAACGTCGTGCTGAGCGCAGTCGAAGCAAGGCTACCGGAATGGGGGCTCAGCCGCTGCAACGGATGACCAGCTTGCGGGGCCCGGGTTTGGTGAGGCCGGGGCCACGAAGCGGTAGAGGGGCATCGGCCACGCTCAGCATGACCGTTCTTGATTATTTCAAGCGAAAGCATGAAAAAACTGCTGTTATTCCTGCTGCTGGCGCTGCCCGGCCGCTATTCTATCCGTGCCCAGCCCGGCACGTCCGCGCCCGGCCGCGTGGTCGTCACTTACCTCAATTCCAGGCTTTTGAAGGGCAACCCCGGCGGCGAAACCCCTCGCCGCCGCGTGAGCGTGTACCTGCCCGCCGGCTACGATGCCAGTCCGGCTAAGCGCTACCCGGTGTTGTACTACCTGCACGGCTTCACCTGGAACGACAGCCTGATTTTCAACAAAGACGGCATGAAGGCGCTGCTCGACCAGGCCATTGCCGAGGGCAAAATCCGGCCCTTCATCATGGTGGTGCCCGATGAGCAAACCCGGTTCGGCGGCAGCTGGTACGTAAACTCCGCCACCAACGGCCCTTGGGCCGATTTCACCGCCCGTGAGCTGGTGGAATTCGTGGATAAAAACTACCGCACCCTGGCGCGGCCCGCCAGCCGGGGGCTGGCGGGGCACTCCATGGGCGGCGGGGGCACCGTGCGGCTGGCGCTGGCCTACCCCGGCACCTGGGCCGCGGCCTACGCCCTGAGCCCGGCCTTGCTGGGCCCGCACCCCAGCTACCTGCCCGGGCCCGGCCTGCCCGAGGCGCTGCGGGCTGCCAGACCGGCCGACCTCCACAACCACAGCGCGTTGTCGACGGTAGCCGTTGCGCGCGCCTTTTCGGCCAATCCCCGACGGCAGCCCTTCGGGGCCGACCTGCCCGGCTCGCTGGGCGCCGACAGCCTGGCGCGGCGCGATGCGGTGCTGGCCCGCTGGGTGCTGGCCACGCCAGCCTACGTGCTGCCAACCCGCACCACCGCCCTGCGCCAGCTGCGGGCGCTGGCCTTCGACTGGGGGGCGCAGGACGAGGTGCAGCACATTCCGCCGGCCTGCCGCAATTTCAGCAACCTGCTCACCGTTTTTGGCATCCGGCACACGGCCCAGGAGTACGAGGGCACGCACGGCAGCCGCATCATGGGCACCACGGGGCGCATATACCAGCACGTATTGCCGTTTTTCAATGCCAACCTGTCGTTTGAGCAGTGAAGTCCTCGCCCGCAAGCAAAGCATAAGGTGCTTTCTCAACGGTTTCTCATCCTCGTATTCTTTTCTGCTTAATTCCCGATGCGCCTGCTCCGACTGCCGCTGTTTTTGATTGGTTTCCTGCTGATTGGCTCGGCTGTGGCGGCGCAGCCGAAGAAAAAGCCGGTCGTTATGCTGTTTGTTGGCAACAGCTATTTTCACGGGGCCCGGCCGCCCATGCTCAATTACAACGCGGCGGCCATCACCGATGAGAATTTCACGCCCGACCGCCGGGGGCAGCGCCGCCGCATGTACCTCAACGAGCCCGGCCCCTGGGGCGGCGTGCCCGGCATCTTCAAAAAGCTGGCTGACGAAGCCGGCCTGAACTACGAAGTACACATCGAAGCCGTTAGTGGCCAGACGCTGCAGTTTCACTACGACAGCGCGTTGGCCGTTATCGGGCAGGCCCGCTGGGACAAGGTCATTATGCACGACCTCAGCACCGGGCCGCTGCCCGGCCGGCGGGGCGGCCAGCCCGAGCGGTTCCGCGAATACGCCACCAAACTGGAACAGGCCATTCACTCGGCCAACCCGGCCGCCCAGGTGTATTTCTACGAAACCTGGGCCGGAGCCTCCTCAAATTACCCGCCCAATTCTGCCTACGCTGGCCTGCCCCTCGACTCGATGACGCAGGACCTGCACAAGGCTTATTATGGCCTGGCGCGGCAGAACGGCCGTTTTGCCGGCGTGGCCCCGGTCGGCGATGCCTGGCTGCGCGCCATCAAGGAAGGCGTGGCCATGCCCAATCCCTACGCGCCCGAGCCCGCCAAAATAGCGCTGTGGGAGGCCGACCACCGCCATCCCAGCCGCTGGGGGGCCTATCTCAGCGCCTGCGTCATACTGGGCGAAGTCACGGGCCACGACCCGCGCACGCTGGGCCCCACCGAAGAAGCGGCTGCCAGCCTCGGCATCACCCCGGGGCAAGCCGTTGCGCTCCAGCGCATTGCCTACGAGCAGCTGCAGGCCGCCCGCCACTCGATGAGCAATGGGGGCAAGCCGCAGAAGCCAAAAGCAAAGGGGCGCCCCGTCAGATAGTTGCTGCGGGCCGGCCGCGAGGGAGCGGTGGCCGTTTTCGCGGGCTGACAAAAATCCGCGCAGCGGTGGCCGATTTGTCATTGCTGCGCGGATTTGGCGTACCAGCCGGGCTGAAATGAAGCCATGTAGCGCCGTTTCGATTCAGACGACACCCTGTTCGGCCCTATTGCCACGGCGCGGGCAACGCTGCGGGCCAGTGCCGCGCCGCTGGCCTCCTTTCAAACCGTTGATATCGAGGTGTTCTATCAACTATACAGCCAATCGAATTACCCGCAGCTGCGCCAGCCCGTTTTCTGGGCATGACGGGCCTGCTGCAAGCGCTGAGGCCGCATTACCGCATCGGCATCGTGACCAACAACCGCACGGCGGCGCAGGAAGAAAAGCTCCGCTTTCTGGGCATGATGGGCCTGGTCGTTGCCCTCATCAACTCGGAAGACGTGGGGGTGCCCAAGCCCAACCCGCAGATTTTTGAGGCGGCCCTGCAGCGGCTGGGGGCCCGGCCCGGGCAGGCCGGGCTGGTGGGCGGCAACTGGCAGGCCGACGTGCTGGGCACGCTGGCGGTGGGCATCCGCCCAGTGTGGCTCAATCGGTTGGGCGTGGCGCGGCCCCTGCCGCAGGTGGCCGAAATCAGCCGCTTCGAGCCGCTGCCCGCTGCCCTGCGCGTTATTGTTGGCGCCGGCCAGGCGCCGTCGGGCGTGAGTTCTTAATCCCCTTCCCGTTATTTGACCCCTGAACCTAATCCTTCCGCCATCATGCAGATTACCGAGCGCACCCGCGTTTTCAACGGCCACTACAAAGTCAACCAGCTCATTGTGCAGGACGGCGACGTGCAGCTCAAGCGCGAACAGTTTGCGCCCGGCAAAGCCGTGGCCGCGCTGGTTTACGACACGGCCCGGCAGCTGTACGTGCTGACGCGCCAGTTTCGCATCGGCCCGGAAAAGGAGATTCTGGAGCTGGCCGCCGGCATGATTGACCAGGACGAGACGCCCGAAACGGCCGTGCGCCGCGAGATTCACGAGGAGCTGGGCTACGAAATCGACCAGCTCGAGGAAATCGTGGCCATGTGGCCCTCGCCGGGCACCAGCTCCGAAGTCATCACCGTGTACTACGCCGAGGTAAGCCACAAAACCGGCGCTGGCGGCGGATTGATTGAGGAAAACGAGAAAATCGAAATGGTCGACTTCACCTGGGATGCCCTGCTGGCCGAGCCGCTGCAGGATGCCAAGACGGTGATTGCCGTGCAGTGGGCGCGGCTGCGGAAGTAAAAGCACGCCACGGTGTCATCGTTTCCGCGTGCAGGATTAGCGCCTCCGCCAGCGGGCTGACGGGTAAATCCACGAACCGGACGCCGTAGTGCAGCTCCTGCGGCGTGGCCACCTCGCGGCTGCCGAAGCGGATGACGCGGCGCAGGCGCTGGGCGTTGCGCCAGTCGCGCAGGGCCACGGCATCGCCGAAGGCAAAGGCGTTGGCCGGGATGCTGTAGCCGAGGATGAGCGGGCCGCTGTCGACGTCGCCTTCGCTGGTTTCGTAGCGGCCGGCCCGCTCGCGGTAGAGGCGGATGGCACCGAAGCTGGTGCTGAACTGCTGCTGGTAAAGCCGGTATTGCTCGGCGGCGTAGGCGGGCGCGAAGCGGTAGAGGAAAAAGATGCTCCAGCCCAGGTGCGAGCCCCGCGGCTCCTCGGCGGCCTGGTGGCGGGTGGCGGGTTTGGAGAGCAGCAGGCCGGTTTGCGGGTCGGTGAGGTGCTGGCGGGCATAGGCCACCCATTGCTGGCAGAAAGCGCGGTAGGGGCTGCCGGTCAGGTCGCTATGCAATTGGAGCGAGGCCAGGGCGACGGTGTTGTCGGGCACCCACACGCCGCCGGGGTACGATTCGAGGCAGTGGCTGGGCGCGGTGGCAAGCCGGCGGTGCAGCGTGGCCGACAGGGAATCGTGCAGCGCCTTGTAGGGCGACGCGGGGTCGAGCAGGCGGTGGCAGCCCAGCATCAGGTTGAGGTGGCCGAGGTAGAGCACGGAAGTTATGGAATCGGTGAAAGGCGTTGCCTCGGGATGCTGGAATGCGCGGGGAATGCTGCCGGTCAGCATTTTACGGATGGCCAGCCGCGTGTAGTGGGCCGCTTCGGGCCGGAAGGCGCTGTCGAGCCGGGCCATATTGGTGAAGGCATACACCGCATACGCCATCGAAAACAACGACCATTCGGCATTGCCCATTCCTGTCAGCTCAGCCGATTGCTTTTCGGGCGTTGCAATGATGCGCTCCAGGTAATGCGCCTTTTGGCGCAGCGCTGGTTGGGTGGGGTAGTGGTAGGTGGGCCAGCTGAAAGTCCCCCACAGCCCGAGCAGCCCGAGCAGCCCGACGCTGAAAACGAGAGCTGTTTTACGCTTCATGCTGCTGCAACCGCTGTCGGTTCTGGATTATTGTATGAACAAAAAAGCGGGACAGCATTCGGCTTAGCGAATACCGTCCCGCCGGACGAACATATCCCTTCAAAACGTCATGCCGCGCGCAGCATGACGTACCGAGGATGTTGACGAATCTACTGCGCGGCCGGCAGGGCCAGCGTGTAGTCAAACGTCTGGTACAGCTTCGCGTCGCGGATGCTTACGTTCAGCTCCTGCGGGTCCATTTTGGGAAAGGGGATGACGGATTTGCCCTGGTAGAGGTCGCGGCCGAAGAAGCGGCCGGTGCCGGCGGGCAGCGTTTGGGCGAAAACCTCCTTGCCGGCCTTGTCGGTGGCGGTGAGGGTGAGGTTGGACATTTCCACGCCTTTGGGGCCCTGGCGGTGCACGGTGACGATGAGCGCGCCGCCGGGCGGAATAGCCGCCACGCGGCGCTGGTAGGTGCTGTCGGCCCAGTCGTGCAGCTTTTTGAGGGCCGTGATTTCGGTGAGCATGTCGGTGGCCGAGCGGTAGCCGAGGCGGGTGAACGAGCCGTCCACGTCCTGCTCCTCGTCGGTGTTCTTGGTCACGTTCTGCACGTAGGGCGACTCCGAATCCTTCTGGGCAAAGGTGTAGCGCTTGCGGCCCTTGGCGGCCTTGCCTGTGGGCTGGCCCAGGGCCGAGCCGATGCTCATCAACAGCAAGCCGATAACAAGCAAATGACGGGCTGCGCGGGGTAGAAACTGCATAATAAAAAGGTTAATAAGGAATGAAATAAGAGGGGTTGAACCAGTGAATAAGTGGGGCAGCAAAGAACGTAAAACCTGACCGAAATCCGGCGGAAGACGCGCTTCGGAAATTGGACTGCGCCACCGGCGACAGAGTTTATTTAAGGGTAATGCGCCCGTAAACAAGGCATCATATTGCCGGATGAACTTTGAAAGCAGGATTTTCACTGGTTCTAATCTTGTCTGCTATGTACTTCCCGGCCTTGATTTCGGGGCTGCGCCGCCTGGGGCGCTGGCTCGTGTACGAATTGTTTCAGGTGGCGCTGTGGGTGGCGTTTGTGCTGCACACGCTGGGCAGCCTGCGCTCGGCGTTCGGGGGCGGCGGGGCGCTGGGCCGGCGGCGGCCGGGGCCGGCCATCCGGCCGCGCCGCAGCACCGGGCCCGCCCGGGGCGGCCGGTTCACGCAAGCGGCGGCGGCATGAGCATAGAAGCCATTTTCCTGCCCGAAATCGACGGAAAAGTGCCCCGGCCGCGCCGCAAGCGCCGGGTGCGGGTGGCCGTCATCTCCGATGTGCACCTGGGCACCTACGGCTGCCATGCCCGCGAGCTGCTGCGCTACCTCAAGAGCATCCGGCCGCAGGTGCTGGTGCTCAACGGCGACATCGTGGACATCTGGCAGTTCAGCAAAAACTACTGGCCGCCAGCGCACATGCGGGTGGTGCGCTACCTGGCCGGCCTGGCCGCCAAGGGCGTTAAAATCCACTACCTCACCGGCAACCACGACGAGCTGCTGCGCAAATTCGCCGGCCTGAAGCTGGGCAATTTCCGCCTCGACAACAAGCTGGTGCTCGACCTGCCGCACGGCCGCACCTGGCTGTTTCACGGCGACGTGTTCGACGTGACCATGCGGCACTCGCGCTGGCTGGCCCGGCTCGGCGGCCACGGCTACGACCTGCTGATTCTGATAAACCGCTTCGTGAACTACGCGCTGGCCAAATTCGGCCGGCCCCGCGTGGCCTTGAGCAAGCTGGTGAAGGAGCGGGTGAAAACCGCCGTGGCCGCCGTGAGCAATTTTGAGGACACCGCCGCCGCCATCGCCGCCGACGAAGGCTACCGCTACGTGGCCTGCGGCCACATTCACCAGCCCGAAATCAAGCCCCTGGCCACCGAAAAAGGGGAGGTGATTTACCTGAACTCCGGCGACTGGGTCGAGAACCTGACCGCCTTGGAATATGCCGATGCCACCGGCTGGCAGCTCTACTACTACAACGACGACCCCGCCATGCAGCAAACCGCCGAAACCGAAGCCGCCGATGCCGCCGAGGAGCTGGCCGATGCCGACCCGGCCGCGCTGCTGGAAGGGCTGCTGGCGGAGTTCAAGATTAAGTGACCTCATTTTCAACCTCACCCCCGGCCCCTCTCCCCAGGAGAGGGGAGCCTGACGAAATTTCTTAGTTTAGAATTGCCAATTTGTTGAATACTAAGCTGCCGTAGCTCCCCTCTCCTGGGGAGAGGGGCCGGGGGTGAGGTTGAACGGCTGGCTATTCCGCGAATAAATCAATGTCCCGAATTCTTTATGCCATCCAGGGCACCGGCAACGGCCACCTGAGCCGCGCCCTCGACGTGGTGCCGCTGCTGCAAAGCCGCTGCGACCAGCTCGACATCCTCATAAGCGGCCCACCGGCCGACCTGCCGCTGCCGTTTGAGGTGAAATACCGGGCCCAGGGCATGGGCTTTTTGTTTGGCAAGAAGGGCGGCATCAACTTCGTGAAAACCTTCTGGCAGTTCAAGTCGGCCACGTTTCTGCGCGAGGTGCGCCACCTGCCGGCCGACAGCTACGACCTGGTCATCAGCGACTTCGAGCCGGTGAGCAGCTGGGCCTGCAAGTGGCGCGAAGTGCCCTGCGTAGCCCTCAGCCACCAGAGCGCCGTGCTGCACCCCGCCGCCCCGCGCCCCGACAAGGAAGACCCGGCCGGCCGCGCCGTGCTCAGGCACTACGCGCCCAGCACGGCGCAGTACGGCTTTCATTTCCAGGAGTATGGGCCGGGCATTTCCACGCCCGTCATTCGCCGGCAAGTGCGCGAGCTGAACCCCACCAACGAGGGCCACTATACCGTGTACCTGCCGGCCTACGAGGAAGAAATACTGGTGGAGCGCCTGCAGTACCTCAGCCGCAGCACGCGCTGGGAGGTGTTCAGCAAGCACAGCCACGCGCCGGCCGAGTACGGCAACGTGCGGGTGTGGCCGGTGAGCGGCGCGGCCTTCCTCGACAGCCTGGCCCGCTCGGCGGGCGTGCTGTGCGGGGCCGGCTTCGAAACCCCCGCCGAGGCCCTCTACCTCGGCAAAAAGCTGTTGGTGATGCCCATGAAGCAGCAATACGAGCAGCAGTGCAACGCCGCGGCCCTGGCCCGGATGGGCGTGCCCGTCATCAAAAGCTTCAAAGACAAGAACCTCGACAAAGTGGACCAGTGGCTGCACCGCGACGAAACCGTGCCCGTCGACTACCCCGACCACACGGCCGACGTACTGGATGCGCTGCTGCGGGAGCAATTGCCGGGCAATGGCGTTGGGCGAATAAATGGCCGGCCTCCGCGCCAGGCCGGCTACCTGCACGGTTATGCCGAGCGCCGCCGAAGCATCCCGACCACGTAAGTAAGCCAGCCGTACAATATTGCGGCGCTGGCGCCGACGCTTCGGCTCCGTTCAGCAGGACGTTTGATATGTTGATAATGCCCGTATCTGCGTTAGCCAATCTGTTTCAATTTCTAAGCCCCGCGCCCCGCGCATGATAAAACTACCGCCCCGCTACGACGAGCCACTGCCTGCGGCCTTCTTTCCGGCCTCCGCGCCGCTGCCTTTTGCCCGGGCCGATTTCGGCCCCGATTTTCACTGGGGCGCTTCGGCCGCCGCCTACCAGACCGAGGGCGCGTGGCAGCACCAGGGCAAAGGCCCGAGCATCTGGGACGATTTTACGCGGCGCAAGGGCGCCATCCGGCGCAACGAGCACGGGCGCGTGGCGGCCGACTTCTACAACCGCTTCGAAACCGACCTCGACCTGGCCAGCAAAATGGGCCTGACCGATTTCCGGTTTTCGGCGGCCTGGGCGCGGGTGCTGCCCGAAGGCACCGGCGCCGTGAACCGGCGAGGGCTCGATTTCTACGACCGCCTGGTAGATGCCTGCCTGGAGCGCGACCTGCGCCCCTGGCTCACGCTCTACCACTGGGACCTGCCCAGCGCCCTGCAGGCCCGGGGCGGCTGGACCAACCGCAGCATCGTGGGCTGGTTTTCGGAGTATGCCCAGCTCATGGCCCGCCGCCTCGGCGACCGGGTGCAGCACTGGTGCGTGCTCAACGAGCCCATGGTGTTTGTGGGCGCGGGACACCTGCTGGGCATTCATGCGCCGGGGCGGCGGCACCTGGGGGCCTTTCTGGCGGCGGCCCACCACGCCACGCTGGCCCAGGCCGAAGGCGGCCGCGCCCTGCGCGCGCTCCTGCCCGATACCGCCGAAATCGGCACCACGTTTTCGTGCTCCTACCTCACGCCGCACCGCCCCGGCAATGGCTACGACGAAGCGGCCACCCGCCGCGCCGATGCCGTGCTGAACCGCTTTTTTGTGGAGCCCACCCTCGGCCTGGGCTACCCCACGGCCGAACTGCCCAGCCTGCGCTGGCTGCTGGAACGCTACCAAAAGCCCGGCGACGAGCAGCGCATGGCCTTCGATTTCGACTTCTGGGGCATCCAGAACTACACCCGCGAAGTGGTGAAGTTCTCGCCCTGGCTGCCCTTGCAGTGGGCCGCGCTGGTGCCCGCCAGGCAGCGCAGCGTGCCCTACACCGACATGGGCTGGGAGGTATTCCCCGAGTCGATTTACCACATGTTGAAACAGTACGGCGCTTATCCAAATGCGCCAAAGCTGATTGTGACGGAAAGTGGCGCAGCGTTTCCGGATGCGGCCGTGAATGGCCGCGTGCACGACTCTGCGCGCCGGGCTTTCCTGCAAGCCGCCATCGGCCAGGTGCTGCGCGCCCGGCACGAAGGCGTGGACGTGGCCGGCTACTTTGCCTGGAGCCTCACCGATAACTTCGAATGGGCCGAGGGCTACGGCCCGCGCTTCGGCCTCATTCACGTCGATTACGAAACCCAGGAACGCATTCTGAAGGATTCGGGGCGCTGGTACCGGAGGTTTCTGGGCGGCGCGGCCGTGGTCGGTACTGCAGATGCAGCCATCCGCGCCGGAACGATGCGGAATGGGCTGTAGAGACGCGTCGCGTCGTTGAATGCGTCCCGGCATTCACGTCATACTGACGGGACGCATTCAACGGCGAGACGCGACGTGTCGCGTCTCTACAGCAGCAGGTCGCGGCAGTTCACAAACTTCTCCACCAGCTGTTCCGGCTGCTGCTCATCGAACTCGCCGAAACCCAGCACGAAAGCCGGCGCGGGCTGCACAAATTTGATGGCCGCATTCACCGCATCGAGGTAGGGGCGAAGGCGGCTGTTGTCGCCCTCAGCAGCGGCGAATTCCGCATCCCAGCGCAACAATTCCGGGTCTTTGCGCACCAGGAAGGGGATGACAAACGGGATAAAACGGCCGAAAATCGGATTCTCGTCGGTGGTCAGCCGGGTATCGGGCCAGAGGTGAAACTCGGCAAACGAGGCCGGCGGCACCGTCACGAAAGAAGCCTTTTCAACGGTCATTTCGGCAAATAACTCCAGCCGGTTGGGCTGGGCGTAGAATTGCGCGTAGGCTGCGTACCACACCGTGAGGCCCGCCTGATTCACCAGTTGGTAGGGATGGAACGAACTGGCGATGCCCAGGCCGCCGTGGTTGCCGATGACAAGGTTATACAGCTCGCCAAACTTCGCTAAATCAGCCGATTGCTGGTAAGGATGGTTGGTGAGGCCATAGAGGTAAAAGCTGGCGAAATCGTTGAGGGACGGGCCGGTCGGCGATGCGGGAGGGATTGTGTCGGACACGAAAAACAGCGCGGGTAAGAGGAGGGAAGCATGCCGAACGACGGCTTTGCAGACTGCAAACCTACTTCGCAGCCCTCAACCTTGCCCCGCACAGACTGAGGCCGTGCTACCTTCGGCCTCCTGAATTTCCGCGCCGCGCTTATGCTCCTCACCATCTCCACCACCTACCAGCCCGCCACCGACCTGGGCTACCTGCTGCACAAGAACCCGGCGCGTCTGCAAAGCCTCGAAGTAGCCGGCGGCCAGGCCCACATCTTCTACCCCGAAGCCACCGCCGAGCGCTGCACCGCCGCCCTGCTGCTCGACCTCGACCCCATCGGCCTCGTGCGCGGCCGGGGCGGCGCATCCGGCGAAGGCTTCGCCCTGGAGCAGTACGTGAATGACCGGCCCTACGTGGCCTCGTCCTTCCTGAGCGCGGCCCTGAGCAAAGCCTTCGGCACGGCTATGAATGGCACCTGCAAAGACAAGCCCGACCTGCCCGCCCAGACCCTGCCGCTAGCCCTCAAAGTAGCCGTAGTCTCCGCGCCCGGCCCCGACTGGCCGCGCCGCCTCTTCGCGCCGCTGGGCTACGAGGTCGAAACCGAAACCACCCCGCTCGACCCCACCCAGCCCGAGTGGGGCGACAGCCGCTACTACACCCTGCACCTGCGCCACGCCGGCCTGCGCCTGCAAGACGTGCTGACGCACCTCTACGTCCTGCTCCCGGTGCTCGATAACGACAAGCACTACTACATCGGCGAGCACGAAGCGGAGAAACTGCTGCACCGCGGCGGCGACTGGCTGCCCCAGCATCCGGAGTGCGGCTTCATCACGCGCCGCTACCTGCGCTATCTAGCGGCGTACGTGAACCCCACGCTGGAACGGCTGCTGGAAGGGGAAGAGGTCAGTAGCGTGGACTCTGCGAGTCCGCGCATGGATGAGGTAGAAAGCAGCTCTGTAGAAACTGCGCCGCCGCAAGCGGCAGAACCAAACGATACGATGCGCGGACTCGCAGAGTCCACGCTACAGCCCAAAACTTCCCTCCACGACCAGCGCCTGCAGCAAGTGGCCCACGAAATCTACCAGCTGGCCCCCAAGCGCGTGCTCGACCTGGGCTGCGGCGAAGGCAAGCTGCTACGCCTGCTCCTGCGCCAGCCCAAAATCGAGTACATCCTCGGCATGGACGTGTCGCACCAGGCGCTAGTCCGCGCCGCCCAGCGCCTGCACCTCGACGAGATGCCCCCGCGCCAGCGCACCCGCATCGACCTCATCCAGGGCTCGCTGCTCTACCGCGACGACCGCCTCGCCGGTTTCGACGCGGCGGCCCTGGTCGAAGTCATCGAGCACCTCGACCCCAACCGCCTCGCCGCCCTCGAAGCCGTGGTGTTTGGCCAGGCCCGCCCGGCGCACGTCTTCGTCACCACCCCCAACGCCGATTACAACCAACTTTTCGAAAAGCTAAACGCCGGCGAATTCCGCCACGACGACCACCGCTTCGAATGGTCCCGCAACGAATTCGCTGCCTGGGCCACGGCAGTGGCGGAGCGGCACGGGTATCAGGTGCGCTTGGTGGGGATGGGGGAGGAGGTGGAAGGCGTGGGCGCGCCCTCGCAGATGGCGGTGTTTGTAGTAGATTGAGTTGAAGCTATATCAATTCCATTAACGACCAAATCAGTCAACACATGCTTGGTTAGATTGGCATTTACGTGCCAATAGTAGCTGCCGCCATGCATAGGGGCTGAATAATCAGATTCATAATCAATTCTACTGTCATTGAAGTAGATATAATTGTTTATTCTGTCAATAATATTATATCTATTCCAGTGGAAGTTGATATGAATTATTCTGTCACCATTATTATCAGTAAAGCCAACGTATTGCCTGAAATACTTAGGCAAATTCCTATGCAAGACTGGATTGGCAGCCTGCTGGTTTGTCCGAAGTTTATTTATCGTCTTTAATTGTTGACGCAACAAATTCTCTGCAATCTCCACCTCTTCCAATGAAGGAGTGAATATTTCAATTGAATCAATACCTGGCACAAACAAAAGTTGGAATGGGTATTTCTTAGTAAAGATAGTCCCTTTGAAATTAGGCCCTTTTACTCCAATTAGTGTCTGATTCTTTGTTTTAGCCGCTTGAATAGATGGTTTTCGTACAGATAGTTGAGTTCTACAGGATGTGAAACCGATACATACCCAAAAGAAAGCAGTTGCCAAATTTTTCATATTGCCAAGATGACAAGCCATGTGAATTTTCACATGATGTTGCCTGAAATACCCTTTCCAATGCCCCAAGATACCCTCAAGGTCCCCGAACTCTCCCTTATCCTCCTCATCGGCAGCACGGGCGCGGGCAAGTCCACGTTTGCGCGGCGCTTGTTCAAGCCCACGGAAATCGTGTCCTCCGATGCCTGCCGGGGCCTGGTGGCCGACGATGAAAACGACCAATCGGCCAGCAAAGATGCCTTTGAGCTGCTGCACTACCTGGTGGCCAAGCGCCTGAAGCGCGGGCTGCTCACCGTGGTCGATGCCACCAACGTGCAGGAGGAAGGCCGCAAGCCCCTGGTGGCCCTGGCCCGCCAATACCACGTGCTGCCCGTGGCCATCGTGCTCGACGTGCCCGACGCCGTGGCCCAGGAGCGCAACGCCCAGCGTCCCGACCGCCGCCACCTGGGCCGGCACGTCATCGCCAGCCACCGCCAGCAGCTGCGCCGCAGCCTGCGCAACCTCAAACAGGAAGGTTTCCGGCACATCCACCACCTGCGCAACGTGGGCGAAATCGACGCCATCCAGTCCATCACCCGCGACCGCCTCTACAACAACCGCCAGGAGGAAACCGGCCCCTTCGACATCATCGGCGACGTGCACGGCTGCTACGAGGAGCTGCGCGCGCTGCTGGAGAAGCTGGGGTATCAGATTACGGAAGAGCCGATTACGGACGTGCGGGATTTGGGCGTGCGGGTAACCGCCCCGTTCACCTCACCCCCGGCCCCTCTCCCGCGGAGAGGGGAGCCAGACGCAAGCGAAACGGAATCGTTCGGCTCCCCCTCTCCGCAGGAGAGGGGGCCGGGGGGGGAGGTCACGGGGCCGCGCCGCAAGGCCATCTTCCTCGGCGACCTCGTGGACCGCGGCCCGGCTTCCCCGCAAGTGCTGCGCCTGGTAATGAGCATGGTGCGCGACGGCAGTGCCCTCTGCGTGCCCGGCAACCACGACATCAAGCTCCTGCGCCACCTCAACGGCAAAAACGTCACCATCAACCACGGCCTGGCCGAAACCCTGGCCCAGCTCAAACCCGAGCCCGAAGCCTTCAAAAGCGAAGTGCGGCGCTTCCTCGACGGCCTGGTGAGCCACTACGTGCTCGACGGCGGCAAGCTGGTCGTGGCCCACGCCGGCCTCACCGAGGAGATGCAGGGGCGCGGCTCGGGGGCCGTGCGGGCCTTCGCGCTGTTTGGCGAAAGCACCGGCGAGATTGATGAATTCGGCCTGCCCGTGCGCTACGAGTGGGCCCGCGAGTACCGGGGCCGCGCCATGGTCGCCTTCGGCCACACCCCCGTGCCCGAGGCCGAATGGCTCAACAACACCATCGACCTCGACACCGGCTGCGTGTTCGGCGGCCGCCTCACGGCCTTGCGCTACCCCGAGCGCGAGCTCGTGGCCGTGCCCGCCGCGCAAGTTTACTGCGAACCGGCCCGGCCGCTCAACTACCGCAGCCGTAGCACGACAAGTAGCGCGGACTCTGTAGTCCGCGAGTCAGAACAACTCGCAGACTCGCGGACTACAGAGTCCGCGCTACAGTCCGCCCAGCACGAAAACGACGACCTGCTCGACATCTGCGACGTCACCGGCAAGCAGTTCATCGAAACCCGGCTGATGCGCGGCGTCACCATCCGCGAAGACAACGCCGTGGCCGCCCTGGAGGTGATGTCGCGCTTCGCCCTGCACCCCAAGTGGCTGCTGTACCTGCCGCCCACCATGTCGCCCACCGAAACCTCGGCCCTGCCCGACCTGCTCGAACACCCCGCCGAAGCCTTCGACTACTACAAGCGCCTCGGCGTGGAGCGCTTGGTGTGCGAGGAAAAGCACATGGGCAGCCGCGTGGTGGTGGTGCTGGGCCGCGACGAAGCCGCCATCCAGCGCCGCCTCGGCCTCGTGGGCGAGGGCATTGGCAAGGTCTACACCCGCACCGGCCGCAACTTCTTCACTGACGCCGCCCTCGAAACCGCCTTCCTCGCCCGCCTGCGCGACGCCCTGAGCACGGCCGGTTTCTGGGAGAAATTCGACACCGACTGGGTCTGCCTCGATGCCGAGCTGCTGCCCTGGTCGGCCAAAGCCCAGGAGTTGGTCAAAACCCAGTACGCCGCCGTGGCTGCCGCCGCCCTCGCCGCCCTGCCCCAGGTCGAAGCCGCCCTCACCGAAGCCGCTGCCCGCCAGCTCGACGGCGCCGAAGCCCTGCTGGCCCGCACAACAGCACGCCACCAGGCCGCCACCCACTACGCCGACGCCTACCGCCGCTACTGCTGGCCCGTGCACTCCCTCGACGACCTCAAGCTGGCCCCCTTCCATTTATTAGCCACCGAAGGCCGCACCTATTTCGACCGCGACCACGCCTGGCACATGGAAACCCTGCGCGCCCTCGCCCTGGCCGACCCTGGCTTGCTCCGCGCCACGCCCTACCGCGTCGTCCCCCTCACCAACCCAGCCGAAGTCGAAGCCGCCATCCAGTGGTGGACCGACCTCACCGCCGCCGGGGGCGAAGGCATGGTGGTGAAGCCCTACGACTTCGTGCCCCAGGGCAAAGGCGGCCTGCTCCAGCCCGCCCTCAAGTGCCGCGGCCGCGAGTACCTGCGCATCATCTACGGCCCCGACTACCTGCTGCCCGGCCACCTCGACCGCCTCCGCCAGCGCAACGTGAAAGCCAAGCGCAACCTCGCCCTGCGCGAGTTCGCCCTCGGCGTCGAGGGCCTCGAACGATTCGTGGCCGGCCAGCCCCTGCGCCGCGTGCACCAGTGCGTCTTCGGCGTGCTAGCGCTGGAAAGCGAAGCGGTGGACCCGAGATTATAGAACGATTGTAGAGACGCGACACTTCGCGTCTTCTCGTTGAACGACCGGTGCAGATTTGCCTTCGGGGAATTAATTTGTTGCTATCAACTTGTCGTTCACGCGCTGAGACGCGAAGTGTCGCGTCTCTACATCCTTCAATGCCGGAGCTCTACCAGAATAAATACCGGATTCCTTCTACCCGTCTGCCCGGCTACGATTACGGGCAAGATGGAATGTATTTCGTCACCATCTGCACCCAAAATCGCCAACCGTATTTCGGCAACATTGAAGTGCCGAATGGTGACTGGAACACTGCATTTTTGCAACCAACTGAAACTGGAAAGCAGGCGGCCGAGTGCTGGGCGGCCATTCCGCATTTCGCGTCGTTTGTGCAGCTGGATGCGTTTATTATCATGCCTGACCACCTGCATGGAGTATTGATATTTAATAAAAATACCAACGATATGGACGAGGAGACGCGAAGTGTCGCTTCTCTACAAGGCTATGAAAATAAGTTTGGGCCGCAGTCGCGGAATTTGGCGTCAGTACTACGTGGATTCAAATCAGCGGTGACAACTTTTGCGCGTCATCGGGAAATAGAATTCCAGTGGCAGGCTCGCTTTCACGAGAGAATTATTCGTAATCAAAACGAATTGGAACGAATCCAGCACTATATTATCACCAATCCCACCCGATGGGAATCCGAACATGATAACGGCGAAGGCCTCTACCGCTGAACGGTTGTAGAGACGCGACACTTCGCGTCTCGGCGTTGAACTGTAAATGGTGCACGACCACGCGGTGCATACGCCGAGACGCGAAGTGTCGCATCTCTACAATCGTTCCACCAGCGTGCGCTCGATGCGCCGGTCGGGGATGAGCCACATCAGCGCCACGGCCACGTAGATGCCGCCCGCCACCCAGGGCTGCCAGAAGCTGGCCGCGATGCCCGCCACGTAGAGCACGGGCGAGGCCTTGCCCTTCAGGTCGCGCCCGATGGCGCGGGACAGCGCCGAATGCGGCCCTTCGATGGCAATAATGCAGTTCTGAAGCACAAAATAGGCCACCCCCGACATCAGCAGCGTCAGGCCGTAGATGGCCAGCGTGGCGGGGGCGAAGTGGTTTTCGCCCATCCAGCCCGTGGCGAAGGGCACCAGCGACAGCCAGAACAGCAGGTGCAGATTGGCCCAGAGCACCCCGCCCGATACCCGGCTGGTGCTGGCCAGCATCATGTGGTGGTTGTTCCAGTAGATGCCGATGTAGATAAAGCTCAGCACGTAGCTGAGCACCACGGGCAGCAGCGGGCGCAGGGCCGCGAAATCGGCGCCGTGCGGCACCTTAATTTCCAGCACCATGATGGTGAGAATGATGGCCAGCACGCCATCGCTGAAAGCTTCGAGTCGTCCTTTGTGCATGAGCAATGGGCGGCGGGCCGCCGGGGAGTGAGGCGCTAAAGTAGCGCGGGGCTGCGGCTCCCGCTACTTTCGTGGTTTCCACACTGCCCGCCCGCTTCCATGCAAACCCGTATTTCCACTGCCCTGGCCCAACTCGAAGCCACCCACGGCATCCGCATTCTCTACGCCTGCGAGTCGGGCAGTCGCGCCTGGGGTTTTCCCTCGCCCGATTCCGATTATGACGTCCGGTTTATCTACTGCCACCCACCGGCCTGGTACCTGACCCTGGACGAAGGCCGCGACACGCTTAATTTCCCCATCGACGATGAGCTGGACCTCGCCGGCTGGGAGCTGCGCAAGGCCCTGCGGCTGTTGCGCGCCTCCAATGCCGCACTTTTTGAGTGGCTGCAGTCGCCCATTGTGTACCACGAGGTGCTGGACTTCCGGACGCGGCTGGCGGCGCTCATGCCCGCCGCCTTCAACCGTAAAGCCGGCCTGCACCACTACCTGGGCCAGCTCCGCCACGGCGTGGAAGACGACCTGACGGGCGAGGAAATCCGCCTGAAACGCTTGTTCTACGCCCTGCGCTCGGCCCTGGCCGCCCGCTGGATTCGGGAGCGGCCCACGCCGCCGCCCATGGAATTTGCGCCGTTGCGGCAACAGTTGCCTGCTGATTTGCAAGGTGCTGTAGATGAACTGCTGGCTCGCAAGGCCACCGCCAACGAGAAAACCCTGGTGCCGAATCCGGCTGGCCTGGGCGGGTTTCTGCGGGCGGAGCTGGCGGCAGGCCAGGCCGCGCGCGAAACGCTGGCCGTGCTGCGGCCCGGCAGCGTAGCCAGCGAGCTGGATGCGGTATTTCAGGCCCTGATTAGCGAAGCCTTGGCGCAATAAGCGCCGCCCCAACCCTGCCCCATGATGACCATTGCCGACCTGCGCCGCCACAACCTGATTCTTTTTGAAGCCATCAGCGGCAGCCGCGCCTATGGCACCAGCCTGCCGCATTCCGATACCGACCTGAAAGGTGTATTTATTTTGCCCGAAGACCAGTTTTTGGGGCTTGATTACGTGCCACAGGTGGCCAATGAAACCAACGACGAGGTATTTTACGAGCTGCGTCGGTTTGTTGAATTATTGCTGAAAAATAACCCCACGGTACTTGAGCTATTGGGTACGCCGGCCGACTGCGTAATTTACAGACACCCGCTATTTGAGCAGTTTCAGGCCGCTGATTTTCTCTCGAAACTGTGTCGCCAAAGCTTCGCCGAATACGCCGTGGCCCAGATTCGCAAAGCCAAAGGATTAAATAAGAAAATTAATCATCCCGAGCCACCGGCCCGCAAATCGGTGCTGGATTTCTGCTACGTGACGGTGGGCGCGGGGGCCCAGCCGGTAGCCGCCTGGCTGGCGCGCAGGGGCTGCGAAGCCGCGCAGTGCGGCTTGGCCAACGTGCCGCACCTCACCGATTTATACGCGCTGTTTGTTGATGCCACGCCGGAGCGCAAGCACCATTACCGGGGCCTGGTGCGCGACGCCGAAACTTCGCAGGACGTGCAGCTGTCGGCCGTGCCGAAAGGGGAGGAGCCGGTGGCGTATTTATCCTTCAACCGCAACGGCTACAGCACCTATTGCCGGGTATTTCGGGAGTATTGGGAATGGGTGGAAAAGCGCAACGCCGAGCGGTATCAAAATACCGTGCAGCACGGCAAGAATTACGACGCCAAAAATATGCTGCACGTATTTCGGCTGCTGCAAATGGCCGAAGAAATTGCCATCGACGGCGAATTAAACGTGCGCCGTTCCAACCGGGAATTCCTGCTGCAAATTCGGCGGGGCGAGTTCGATTACGAAGAGTTAGTCGCCGAAGCCGAAAAATTGGTGGAGCGCGTAGAAGCGGCATTCGCCGACTCGACCCTCCCTGCTGCGCCGGATAAGGCAAGCGCGGAGCAATTGTTGCGGAGGGTGCGGCAGGCATTCTACGCTGCTGCGCGGGAAGCCCAATGAAATGAGGTATCACAAGTTTCAATAATTATTGAAACTTGTGATACTTTTGTTCCGTCTAATGAGCACAGCCCGGAATGGTCCGGGGCATGACAACTCAAACAAGGCCGGAACGCATGGAAAAGCCTAAAATGGTTATTGCCGGGGGCAATGGATTTCTGGGGAAGCATCTGCGGGAATACTTCACGGCCCTGGGGTACCGGGTGGTTATCATTGGCCGGCACCTCGCGGCTGGCCCCGATGCTGCTGGTTGGGATGCGCGCACGGTGGGGCCCTGGGCGGCCGAGTTGGAGGGCGCGGCCATATTGGTGAACATGGCCGGCCGGACCGTGGACTGCCGCTACAACAAAACCAACAAGCGAGAGATTATTGCCAGCCGGGTAGCGAGCACACGGGTGCTGGGAGCGGCCGTAGCGGCCTGTACTGTTCCGCCAAAAGTCTGGCTCAATTCATCCACGGCCACAATTTATGCCGACACTCGGGGCGATAAACCTGCCAATACCGAAGCCGCCGGGCTTATTGGCTCGGGCTTTTCGGTGGAGGTGGCCCGGGCGTGGGAAGCGGCTTTTGCGGCGTGCCCGGCACCAGCTACGCGCAAGGTGGCCCTGCGCACCTCAATTGTGCTGGGGCGTGATGGCGGCGCATTTCCGGTGATGGCGAAGCTGGCCCGGCTGGGCCTGTGCACGCCACAGGGCAGCGGCCGGCAATGGGTGAGCTGGCTGCACATTACGGATTTCTGTCGGGCCGTGGAATTTCTGGCCACGCAGACGGCAGAAGCCGGCGCTTTCAACGTGTGCGCCCCCAACCCGCTGCCTAACCAGGAATTCAATGGCTTGCTGTGCCGGCAGCTGCGGCCACTGCTGCCCCTGCCGCAGCCGAAGTGGCTGTTGGAAATCGGCGCGTTTTTCCTGCGCACCGAAACCGAATTAATTCTCAAAAGCCGCAAAGTATATCCGCAGCGGCTACTTGATGCAGGTTTTCAATTCAGTTATCCGAACTGCGCAGAAAGCATGAAGCAATTATTGAATACAGTCGATGCGAATAATTAAACTGGGAACTGCTTTGTGCTGGATTGGCAGTCTGCTAATCTTTACGCCATTTGCTGGTTTATTTTTCCTGCCCCTGGCTTGGGGCGGAAGTCTGGTGGTATGGTTCTCAAAGCTCGATGTGGAGTCGAAATTGGTCAGGGGATTCCTGCCGTTGATTCCCCATATTGCTTATTTCATTTGGCTGTTTAGTAGACAATAATCGTATGCCTTCCGAAAATTCTGGTCCGACTACCCCTGCGCCTTCCCTGGCCGAGGCCAGGGCGCAGTTCATTCATACCTGGGGCGTGTCCGGGGCCAGCTGGGGAGTGAGCAAAACCCTGGCCCAGGTACACGCCCTGCTGCTGGTGAGTCCGGCGGCGTTGAGCACCGAAGACCTGATGGAACAGCTGAAAATATCGCGCGGCAACGCCAGCATGACGGTGCGCGAGCTGCTCGATTGGGGCTTGATTTACAAAGAGCTACGTCCTGGCGAGCGGCGCGAATATTTCGTGGCCGAAAAAGACATGCTGCAGGTAACGCGCTGCATCATTCGGGCTCGCAAGCGCCGCGAGTTGGACCAGATGAAGCGTAGCCTCGACCAGCTGGCCGCCCTGCCCGGCGATTCCGCCGATGCCGAATACCGCGCCTTCCACTCGGCGCTAACGGATATTCAGCAATTAGCCAACGTCTCGGATAAATTGCTGAACCGGCTCATGCAGGCTGAAAAAAGCTGGTTCTGGGATAAATTCTTCAAGCTGTTTATGTGATGTCTGAGCTGGGAATTTAGTTGACTAATTCAATTGCAGCAGCAATTTTAGTCAGCTCATCCAGCACGCTTTCGCTGCTGCCCAGCATCCCGACATGCAGAATTAGTCCGGCGGCAATATTGTCGCTGGGCACCTGCTGCTCCTTGATGTACAGGTGATTATTGAAGTTGGTGAAATGCAGCCAGTTAATGGGCTTGCCCAGAAACGTGCCTTTCACCAGCTGCGCTTCGTCGCGCTCGAAGTGGAAGTTTCTGAAAAAATAAGACGGGTGACTGCCGGCATAAATGGTGAGATTTTCCCGCTGCTCATCGCCGATGGGCTGGTAGTGGTGAAACACGAAAACCTGGAAATCGTATTTCTGGTCGGTGGTGACCGTGTAGTTGGCCGGCAGGAATATTTTCAGCTTCTTTTTCGTGTTTGAAACAGGAAGTATTTCGGTGTGCGCTGCGCGGTTGTTTTGCCGGGTGCCCGCCGTTATCGTTTCGAAAACGCGGGCCGTTAACTTGATGAATTCGGCCCGGCTGGCGTATGCGGCAGGATTTATATAGGCTGCTATTCTGAAAACCGTGTTGTCTGAAGTCTTTACCAACAGGCTGTTCACCAGAATGGCATCCCGGGTCGAATCGAATGCGGCGGGTGTTGACAGAATGGAAAATAAATTTCCGTTGTCCGCCACGACGGTGGTTTTTGCGCCCGATTTTTTGCTGTCTTCGGCCACAAATTGCGTGATGGATTTCTTGTCGCCCAGCGCATATAATTCCTGGGCAAAAAATACCAGCCGCATTTTTTGAATATCGAGCAGTATGCGGGTTTCCAGGTTGATGTTGTGGTCGGCCGACATAATATCGGTGGGGCGGGCGCTGTTTTCGGCGGCAGTTGGGAAATTGGCAAATGCCCGGCCGTTCAGAATGGACTGCCGGTTGTCGAGCTTGCTGCCGGCAATTTCCTGTGCAAAAGAAACAAGGCCGCTGCCAGCCAGTAATATGGTCAGGAGGCTGCGCACCAGAACGAAAATTCTCATCGATTACTGAGGTTTGGGTAGTCGGCAAATCTACTACCTTGCACCCATGCAAACTTCTCTTTCTACTGCTGCCCGGGCTGCTTTGCTGGGCCTGGCCGTGGGCGATGCCCTGGGCGTACCCGTTGAGTTTCAGCCCCGTGCCGCGCGTAAGCAAGACCCCGTGACCGGGATGCGCGCCTATGGCACACACCACCAGCCCGCCGGCACCTGGTCCGACGACTCCTCGCTCACCTTTTGCCTGGCCGAAACTCTGGCGCAGCCCGGCGGCCTGAGCGGCCCGCCCGATTTGGCTGATTTTGCCCGCCGCAGCATCAACTGGCTGTATAATTCCTATTGGACGGCACACGGCGAAACCTTCGATGTGGGCAACGCTACCCGCGTGGCCATTGACCGCCTGCAACGCGGTACCAGCCCAACCGCTGCCGGGCCGCGCTCCGAATTTGACAACGGCAACGGGGCCCTGATGCGCATTTTGCCGCTGGCGTTTCATGAAATCTGGCGGGCTGAAAAACTGGATTTGGATGCCGCCTGGGCGCTCACGGAAGCCGTGGCCAGCGTCACGCATGGGCACCCGCGCTCCACCCTGGGCTGCTTTCTTTATTTGCTGGTGGCCAATGGGTTATTAATGGGGCTTTCGCCAGCCGAAGCCTGTGACCGGATGCGCGAGCTAGCCAACCCTTGGCTGGAGAGAGGCAGTATTCCAGCAGTGGTTGAAGATAAACATTACCGTTGGTGGGTGCTTTCCGGTGAAATAGTAAACCAGCCGGAAACAGCAGTTTCATCAACTGGGTACGTCGTCCATACCCTCGAAGCCGCCCTGTGGTGCCTGCTAACGCACGATACTTACGCCGCCACCGTGCTGGCTGCCGTGAACCTGGGCGACGACACCGATACCACCGGGGCTGTGGCCGGCGGCCTGGCGGGCCTGGCTTACGGCGAAGCGGGCATTCCGGCCGAGTGGCTGGCGGTGCTGGCCCGCCGGACTGATGTTGAGGACCTGGCCCGCCGGCTGGCCGGGGCATAATTAAAAACCGGTACTGCAAAAAGCTTGTTTCCAGGCTTTTTGCAGTACCGGTTTCACCTTGGTGATGCACGGCTGGGGCTATTGCGCCGAGGCCGACATTTCGGCGGGGGTCAGCTTCACGCCGGTGTACATATTGGGGTTGTCGGCCGCAGCAATGGGCTCGATGCTCAGGCGCTTGTCGTATTTGCTCACGTTGGCCAGTTTCAGCAGCGAAGTGTAGTCGGCGGTATGGCCGCTTTTGGTTTTGATGAAGTAGCTGTTCACCTTGAGCGTAGCCGGGTCGTAGCTGACTTCCAGGGCGGTGGTATCGCGCCAGTACGTGTAGAGCGCCTCGGTAGCGCCATTGGCGGCCTGGCGTGGGGTCTGGTCGTGGTCGGGGCGAATGGACTGGCTGACCAAGGGCCGCGCAATCTGGTCGGCGTTCATGCCCAGCAGGGCCGGCACATCGAAGGCGCGGTTGATGGGGGGCGTGGCCGTTACGGAAGGTTGTTCCACAACGGGTTGCTCGGTGCTGGCGCAGCCCAGCAGAAAGAGGGCCAAAGGCAGGGGGAGAAAGGCGTAGCGCATGAGTGAAAACTGTTGAGGTTAAGCCATACATACGAGAGCGGCGCGAAACCGGTCTGTTTTTCGGCGGGGTGTTTTCGATGCGCCCGGCCACCCGTGCTCGTGCGTATAAGGACGCGTCACGCCAATTTGCCCGCCCATGCCTGCTCCAAACCGTTCGGCCGTACCCATTCCCTTCGATGCCGATGCGCGCCTGCGCTGGGTAGAGCGCGTTGCTCGCCTCATGGACAGCCAGTTCCGGCTGCCCGGCACCCGCTTCCGCTTCGGGCTCGACCCGCTGCTGGGCCTGCTGCCCGTGGTGGGCGACCTGTCCAGCACAGCCGTTTCGGTAGCGCTGCTGCTCACCATGCTGCGCCACGGAGCCAGCGGGGCCGTGGTGGTGCGCATGGCGCTCAACATCCTGATTGATACCGTGGTCGGAGCCATTCCAATTCTCGGCAACGTGTTCGACTTCGCCTACAAAAGCAACGAGCGCAACGTGGCCCTGCTGCGCCGCCACTATGCCGAAGGCCGCCACCAGGGCAGCGGCAAAGGGCTGGTGGCGCTGCTGCTGCTGGGGTTTGCGGTCGTGTTTGGCCTGGTGGCCTGGGGCAGCGTGCTGCTGCTGCAATGGGCCTGGCATTATCTCGATGCCCAGCGGTAGCCCCGTTCCGGTGTCCCTGTTTCCGGCCCTGTGAAGCTGGTTTCGGTTCCGAAGCCCGGGCTGGGCAGGGATGAGCACGCCGAAACGCACAGGGCCGGCCGCGCAACGGGGCCGGCCGCTTGTCTGCCCGCCGAAGCCGGCACTTTCAGCGGTGGGAAAACAGCCCTCGTCCCGGAAATAGGTTGATTAGTCGAACGGCGGCGGCCCGGGGAATCTGTCGGAGTATCAGCTCCGTTGATTTGCCGTGATTACGCTCTCTACTACCTATGACAACTGTTCGCCTGCCCTCTATCATTGCGCCTGAACTGCCCGCTGCCACCCCTGCTTATTATGAAGGCCCGCGCCCGCGGCTGGATAACACGGCCGATTTTTATTTGTGGCAGCAGCAGGTATGCCTCGCCCTGCAGGGGCTAAGGCACGTGGGCGGTTCGGCCCCGGCCGAGCAGCCGGGCCGCAGCTTTCAGCACGCCATGCGCGAGCTGTACGGCAAAAGCTATTTCAGCGCCTTCATCTCGTCACGGGCCTGGCAGCAAGCCGGCCTTGCTGAGCCGGTTGAGCAGCAGCTGCAACGGCTGCAACAGCTGCTCAACGCCTTTGAAGAGCCCGATTCCGACGATTTGCTGGCCACCAATGCCGACTGGCAGGGCATTCTGGCGCAGGCCGAGCTGGTGGCCGCGCTGCTGCTGCCCGCCCCGGTCCCCGCCGCGCGGCCGCAGCCCTCCGGCGGCCTGTGAACGCCCGGCCGCACAAGCTCCGCTGCCCGGCCAAGCCGATGGGGCTAGCTTTGCCGCATGCGTTATTTCCATACTTTGCTGCTGGCCGCGTGTGGCACGGCCGGCCTGGCGGCATGCAGCCCCCGGCTACTCCCCCTCACCCAGGACAACTCGTCGGCGGCCCTACCGGCCGGCACGCCCTACGCCCTGCTGCACTTCTACCGGCCGGGCAAGATGGCCGGCTTTATGATTGGCTACGATGTGCACGTGGGCGATTCCGTGGGCTACCGGGCCCGCAACGGCAGCCAGGGCGAAGTTCGCCGCCGCGTGCCAGGCCCGGTGACGCTCTGGGCCAAAACCGAGTCCCGCGAGGAAATCGTGCTGACGGTGCAGCCCGGCCGCGAGTATTATGTGCGCTGCACCATTGGGGTGGGGGCCGTGGTGGGCCGGCCGCACCTGCAGCAGGTTAGCGTGGAGCAGGGGCGCCGCGAAAGTGCCGGCCTCGCCACCCGGTAAGGCGCAGGCAGTACCAAAAAAAATCAGCCAACCCGCTCAAATACAGTTGAGCAGGTTGGCTGATGCAGCGCCGGCCGCCGCGCCCAGCAGGCGTCGTGCGGGCCGCCGGGGGGCGTTAGCTGGCGCGCTTCCTGGCGTTTTTATCGGCTTTGGGCAGGAATGCGGTGGCGCACTTCTCGATGGTGCCCTGCGCGTAGCTGAGCACCTGCGACTGGGCCATCTGCATCTCGTAGTGGGCCATGCCCTTGTTGAGGTCGTTCAGGCCGGATTTCACGGTATTGCGCAGCTTCTGCGGGTTTTGCTGCATCTCGGGGCGGGCCGCCGCCTCGGCCACGTCGTGGTTGAAGTCATTGAGGGCACTCACCAGCTTCGCGCTGGCTCCCAGCTTCTCAACCCGCGCCGCCTCCTGCAGGTACTGCGTGGCCACCTGCGGGTCGAAGGCGCCTTTGGCGCGCATGGCATCCAGGGCGGCCGTCGAGGGCATGCGCTCGGCCTTCGGAGCCGTGGCCGGGTCGAAGCCCAGCAGGGTGGTGGTGAGCGTGGTGAGCGTGGCGCGGTAGGCCGCTACTTTGGCCAGCAGCTGCGCGGGGTCCTGCTTGCTCCACCAGGCGTTGTCCAGCAGCTCCTTGCTGATGTTCTGCCAGTCCTGCAGCCCTTTTTCCGGCAGCGAGCGCGCTTCCTCGGCGGCCATCACCTGGCCGGGCAGAAACACGTCGCGGTAGTTTTTCACCGTCAGCTGGGCCAGGGCCTGCTCGTCGGCCTTCTTGCGGGCTGCGGTCTGAATGGCATTGGGGGCCGGATGCGCCAGCCGCAGGCTGTCCTGCCGGTGGGCGAGGCGGGCGAGGGCATCGGTGGCTTTCTGCTCGTTCTCGTGCTGCTTGGCCACCTGCTTTTCCCGCTGCGCGGTCCACTGCACCCGCTGGGCGCTGGAAGAAGCGGAGTTCATGCGCGACATGGACCGCTCCATGGTCTGGCGCTGAAAATTGTTGGACATCTGGGCCTGCCGCTGCGATGCCTGAAACTGGGAGTTGCCAAAGCTGGAGCCATTCATTTGGGCCGCGGCCGACAGCGGCAGGGCCAGAAACAGGAGTAGGGGTAATCTCATAAATTGGGAAAATGGAAGGGATTGAAAGTGACGGTGAAGGATTCACCCCCGGCAAGTTAAGCACGCGCCGCCCAGTTCGCGGCCATCGCAGCTGGCCGCCGCAGAATGAGCGTTTGCCCGCCCCGCGGCAGCGCGTTGAGCCCGGCCGGGGCGGGCCTGCGGCTATTGCGCCGGCAGCACCAGCACCGGCACCTTGCTCGCTACCATTACCTGGGCCGTGATGCTGCGGTGAAACAGATTGCCCATAAAGCTGCGGTGACGCGCAATGAGCACCACCAGGTCGTAGTGGGCCGGCTGCGCGGCTTCCAGAATGGCCGGGGCCGCGTGGGCCCGGACCACCGTGTGCGACCGCACCGGCGGCAGGCCAACGAGCAGGCCGGTGCGCGTGACCGAATCGAGCACCTGCGGCGCCAGCTCATCGGGGCTGGCATCGGGCACGGCGTGAAACACCGTGATGCTGGCCCCCAGCGCCGCTAAAAGCCGGCGGGCATCACCGGCGTGCCCGCCCAGGGTGAAGGGCTGCCCATCGACAGCCAGCAGGATGCGCCGGGGCGGGGTGGTGGAGCCGATGCCGTGGGGCACTACCAGCATCGGGTAGGGGGCCGTGCGCAGCAAATCGACCGCGGTGGTTTGCACCAGCCCGTCGGGGGTGCCGGCGTAGTCGGGGCGGCCCAGCACCACCAGCAGCGGGTGGTGCCGGCAGATGGCATCGGCCGCGGCAAACGCCACCCGGCCGTGGCCCACTTCGGCGATTACCGGCACGGGCAGGCTGTGGGCCACGCTGTTCAGGGCCACGTCAATGGCCTCCTGGCTCAGGTTGGAGAGGGTGCCGGTGAGCATCTCGGGGTCGAGCACGGAATCGCGCCGGACGTGGAGCAGCACCAGGCGCGCGTGGAGCGGCCGGGCCAGGTTGGTGGCATAATCCAGCGCCTTGTTGGCCGCCTGAAAAAAATCGGTGAGGATGAGCAGGGAGGCTTCCATGGGCTGGCCAGATTGAGGGTGAATCCGGCCGCAAATAACCAGGCGCCCGGGCCGGAGCCGCCTGCGCATAATCAACCGTTTACCTGATTCTCGTCAGGTGCCGCCAACGGGTTTCGGCCCAACCTTGCATGGGTCATTCACCGCCGCGGCAAGGCCGGGCAACCAGCACGCTCCCGGGGCCGCACGCCCCGGAGCCGGCGGCCTGGTTGCGGCCCGGCGCGCGGCTGCTTTTCTGCTTGTCAATCTTAAACCCAGCCGGTAATGAAATCCTACGCTTTTTGGGGCATGCTTCTGGCCCTCCGCCTGACGGGCCATCGGGCCGCCGCCTCACCCCCCGTCGATGAGCTGGTTATCGCGGATGTGAGCGTGATGAACGTGGACCAGGGCGAAACCGAGCCCCACCAAAACGTGGTCATGCGTGAGGGCTTCGATGTTTCAGTGGGGCGCTGGCTGATGAAAAAAAGCGGGCCGGAGCTCCCGGTCCTGTTTGCGGGCTGTGCCCGGAATGCTTTGCGATTTTCCCGATGAACGCAACTGTCTTCAGTGTTCAGGAGTTTGAGCGCGGCTTTTTGCAGCGCGCCAACCAGGCCCGCCATCGGCTCACGCTGCTCGATACCCCGCTGAGCGCCGACACCGCGCACCTGGCGCAGGGGGCCCGGGCCGTCAGCATCTTTACCCGGGATGAGGCCCCGGCTGCGGTGCTGGGCCAGCTCTGGGACCTGGGCGTGCGCTACCTGGCCGTGCGCGCCGCCGGCACCGATAACGTGGACCTGGTGGCCGCGCGGCAGCTGGGCCTGCGCGTGGCCAGCGTGCCCGAGTATTCGCCCTACGCCATTGCCGAGCACGCCGTGGCCCTGATGCTGGCCCTGTGCCGCCACCTGCGCCAGGCCGACCAGCAGCTGCGGGCCAACGACTTCCGCCTCGACCACCTGGTGGGCTTCGACCTGCACGGCAAGACGGTGGGCATCCTGGGCGTGGGGCGCATTGGCGCGGTGGTGGCGCGCATCCTCCACGGCTTTGGCTGCCGGCTGCTGGGCGTGGATGCGCAGCCCAACCCGGCCCTGACCGGCCCCTGCGGCCTGCGCTATGTGTCGCTGGCGGAGGCGTGCGCGCAGGCCGACATCCTGTCGGTACACACGCCCCTCAGTGCCGAAACCCATCACCTCATCAACGATGACCTGCTCCACCGCATGAAGCGCGGCGTGATGCTCATCAACACCGGCCGGGGCGGCGTGCTCGATACCGAGGCCGCGCTGCGCGCCCTCAAAACCGGCCAGCTGGGCTTTCTGGGGCTCGATGTGTACGAGAAGGAGCAAGCCCTCTTCTTCGCCGACCACCGCCAGGAGCTGCTGCTCGACGACACGTTTGCCCGCCTGCTCACCTTCCCCAACGTGCTGCTCACCGGCCATCAGGCCTACCTCACCCGCGAGGCCCTCACCAACATTGCCGAGGCCACCCTGGCCAGCCTTACGGCCTGGAGTTTGGGCCAGCCCGCGCCGCACGAAGCGGGGGCCGCCGCACCAGAGCAGCCAGCTATCTGAGTTTTTTTCAGCAACGCCATGCCTGCAACAGCTCCACTTCCTCCGGCTTGCCGGGCACTGCCCGTGGCGTGGCCGCCTGTTCAGGCAGCGCCGGGGCTCACCACGGCCGCCGCCCGGCCCCGTTTGCGGGCCATCCCCGGCTGCGAATGCCGGCTGCCGCTGGCCCGCACTTCGCCCGCTGCGGAGCATTGTGCCGCTGCCCGGGGCGGCCCGGGCCGAATGTCGGCGTTGGCCGGCTGCCCGCGGCCCTGGTGCAAACGCGCCGATGGGGGGCCGCCCGCCGGCGCCCGCGGCACCATGCTTACCCTGGCGCGGCCCGGTTTTTCCAAGGCTGAAGTTTTCGCAGCGTCCCGGCCATGCGGGTAGCTCTCCGTTGTTGGTTGATTGGTGGAAGCCTGACGCTAGCCCTGCCCCGGTGCGCGGCCACTACCGACAATTCGGGCAGGGCGGGCGTAGCGGCAGCCCCGGGAGCGGCAGCCCGGCCTGCGCCCGCCGAACCGGTCGCGGCGCTGATTTGCGCCCTGCTCGACACCGCAGCTGCCCGCGCCCGGGGCGTTGATGCCCGGCGGAGCCTGCGCGCCGGCCCCGAAGTGAGCGCCTTCTACCGCCCGGCCTGTGCACCCGCCTGGACTACGCCCGCCGCCGGCCTCACGCCCGCCGCCGGCCTCA
>NZ_BAAGWC010000032.1:0-53118 GCF_054780555.1 Hymenobacter daeguensis | reverse complement strand
GGTGGCGGGCGCGGAGCTGCGGCCGCTGCGGCGCATGGCCGCGCAGGCCCGCCGCATTCAGCAGGCCCAGGACATTGCGCCGCTGCACGTGCCCGCCACCGGCGACGAAGTGCAGGAGCTGGCCGAAACCCTCAACCAGCTGCTGGCCCGCCTGGGCGAGCAGGCCACGGCGCAGGCCAATTTCCTGGCCGCCGCCGCCCACGAGCTGCGCACGCCACTGGCCACCCTGCAAACCGGCCTCGACGTGAGCGGGCGCGACCCCAGCCTGCCCGCCGCCACCCGCGCTGCCCTGGCCGGCCACGATGCCGAGCTGGCCCGCCTGGGCCGGCTGGTGGATGATTTCCTGCTGGTGGGCCGCCTGGGCAACGGCGTGGCCCCGGTGCCGAACCGCCAGCCCGTGGCCCTCGATGAGCTGCTGCTGGCCCTGGCCGACCGCGAGCTGCCGCGCTTTCGGGCGGCGGGCCGAACGCTCACCATTGAGCTGCCCGCCGAGGAAACGCCCACGGCCCTTTTGCTGGTAGAAACCGATGCCGACCAGCTCACCACCCTCCTGCTCAACCTGCTCGATAACGCCCGCAAGCACGCCCGGCCGGGCACCGGTGTCACGCTCCGCCTGCTGGCAAGGGCCGATTCCGGGCCGGTTATCGGGTTGGAAAATGAGTTGGCGGCCCCGCTGGGCAACCATCTGGCGCAGCTCACCACGGCCTGGTACCAGGCCGACCCGCTGGCCCCCGGCACCGGCCTGGGCCTGTGGATTGCCGGGCGGCTGGCCCAGGGCCTGGGGCTGAAGCTGACCTTGCAGGAAGAAAACCAGCGGCTGCGGGTATCGCTGGGCTTCAGCGCCGGCTGAAACATATTTCACACGGAGGCGCGAATACGTTTCATCGTGTTGAAACATATTCGCGTTTTTGGGTGAAATATGTTTCAGTCTAACACTTGGACCGGCCAGGCTATGGGTCCGCTCCGGATTATACCGACGCCGCTGACGGAAGCCTGGCCGGCGCTACGCGGCGGCGGGCCGTACTTTGGGGCATGAACATTCTGCTGGTAGAAGACGACCCGCGCCTCGCGACCCTGGTGCGGCGGGGGCTGGAAGAAGAGCACATGGCCGTGACCGTGGCCGCCGACGGGCAGCAGGGCCAGGCGCTGGCCCTTGCGCAGCCGTTCGACCTGATTATTCTGGACGTGCTGCTGCCGCACCGCAGCGGGCTGGAGGTGCTGGCCGCCATTCGCCAGCACGATGCCCGGGTGCCGGTGCTGCTGCTCACCGCCCTCGGCACCACCACCGACAAGCTGCAGGGCTTCGGCGGCGGGGCCGACGACTACCTCGTGAAGCCCTTCGACTTTGCCGAGCTGGTGGCGCGGGTGCACGCGCTGGTGCGCCGCAGCGGCGGCCAGGGCAAAGGCTCGCGCCTCACCTTTGCCGATGTGGTGATGGACATTCCGAGCCGCACCGTGACGCGGGCCGGGCAGCCGCTGCGCCTCACCACCCGCGAATTCAACCTGCTGGAAGTGCTGCTGCGCCACCCCGGCCGCGTGCTGAGCCGGGGCGAAATCGCGGAGCAGGGCTGGGACGAAGCCTTCGACGCCGGCAGCAACGTGATTGACGTGTACGTGAACTACCTGCGCAAAAAGGTGGACCAGGGCTTTCCCGCCAAGCTGATTCACACGGTGATTGGGGCGGGGTACGTGCTGCGGCAGGAGTAGATTTTTTGGGCGTTGGGGAGGCGTTTTCGGGAAGGGAATTTGTCATCCTGAGCGGCGCGAAGGACCTCATCATGGTCGCAACGCATCAGGCGTACTATTCAGCCCTGATAAGGTCCTTCGCGCCGCTCAGGATGACAACCTATCTACCAACAACAAACAACTAAAAACATGACCATTCGCAACCGCCTCACCTGGCTGTTTGTGGGCCTGGTGGCCTTCATTCTGCTGGGGGTGCTCACCACCGCTTTTCTGCTGCAGGCTGATTACAGCCAGCGGGAATTCCGGCAGCGGCTGCGCGACCGGGCGGTGGTGGCAGCCTACATTTTTCTGGAAAAGGACGAGCTGCGCAGCTCTGCTTTTCAGGAGTTTCAGAAGCGCTACCAGCGCACGCTGACCGAGGAAATCATTCAGCTCTACGATGCGAAGGGCGAGGTGCGCTTCGTGCGCGAGGATGCCCGGCTGGAAGTGCCGCCCGCCGTGCTGGCCCGCATCAAGGAAGGCCACGAGGAATATTTTGAGGACGGCACCCGGCAGGCGGTGGGCATTTTCTACCGCGACAACCAGGGCCAGTACGTGGTGGTGGCCGGGGCCGAAAACCAGTACGGCAACGCCCGCCTGCGCTACCTGGCCAGCATTCTGGCCTCGCTGTTTGTGCTGGGCCTGCTGCTGATTTACGGGGCCGGGCGGCTGTTTGCGGGGCGGGCGCTGGCCCCCATTGCGGCCCTCAACGACCAGCTGGCCCGCATTTCGGCGCACGAGCTGCACCGCCGCGTGAGCGAAAACCTCTCGGGCCGCGAGCAGGACGAGCTGTCGCGCCTCGCCCACACCTTCAACCGCCTGCTCGACCGCCTCGAAAGCAGCTTCGAGGGCCAGCGGGCGTTCGTGCGCAACGCCTCGCACGAGCTGCGCACGCCGCTGGCTGCCAGCATCGGCGAGGCACAGCTGGCCCTGGCCCGCGAGCGGGAGCCGGCCGCCTACCGCGCCGCCCTCAACGACCTGCTGGCCGACCTCACCCAGCTCAACGCCCTGCTCAACCACCTGCTGGAGCTGGCCCAGGCCGAAGTGCCGCTGCCCGAGCAGGACGCCGTCATCCGCGTGGACGAGCTGCTGGCCGAAGCCATGGCGGCCGTTGCGCCGGCCGAGCGCCCGCGCCTGCACCTGCACACCGGCCGCCTCCCCGCCGAGCCCGAGCAGCTGGAGCTCACCGGCAACCGCACGCTGCTCAGCCGCGCCCTCACCAACCTGCTGGAAAACGCCCTGAAATACTCGGCCCCGCGGCCCGTGGCCGTGGCCCTGGCATACGAGCCCGGCGGCGTGCGCCTGCGCATCCGCGACGAAGGCATTGGCATTGCCGCAGCCGATTTGGCGCAGGTTTTTCAGCCGTTTTTCCGGGCGGCCAATGCCCGGGCCGTGGCCGGGCACGGCGTGGGGCTGGCCCTGGCCCGCAAGATTATCGAGCAGCACGGCGGGCAGCTGGCATTGACTTCGCAGCTGGGCCACGGCACCACGGCCACGGTGGTGCTGCCCACGGCCTGAACAAAAAAAGCGGGTGAAAAAGGAAGCATTAAGGCGTTTCTAATCGCATTCTAATGCCTTACCAGTAGTCTTGCGGCAGATTCAACGCTGCCGAACATGACCACTGCCTTTCTGCCACGCACGGCCACCGGGCCACGCGCCCGCCCCGTTTCCCGCCCGTTTCGCTTCCGGAAAGCGGCCGGCGGGCTCCTCTGCCTGCTGGGCCTGGCGCTGGGGGCCTGCTCCGAATCGGTGGAAGAGCTGGACCAGCCCGCGCCCCAGGCGGTGACTGCGAAAGCCGCCGCTGCGGAGCCCGAGCCAGTGGCCGAGCTGGTGCTCAGCGGGGAGATAGCCGCCGATGGCAACCGCACGGCGCGGGTGTTTCCTAGGGTGGGCGGGCAGGTGGTGCGCGTGGGCGCCGACCTGGGCGATGAAGTGCGCCAGGGCCAGGTGCTGGCCGTGCTGAAAAGCACCGAAATAGCCGACCTGCAAAACCAGGACACCGCCGGCACCGCCGACCTGGCCGTGGCCCGCAAAAACCTGGCCGTGACCGAGGAGCTGTTCCGCGCCGGGCTGGAAGCCGAGCAGGCCGTGTACAAGGCCCGCGCCGAAGTGGCCCGCGCCACCGGCGCCACCACCCGCAACCAGCGCCAGCTGGGCACCTACCACATCGGCAAAGATGGCCTGACGGAGCTGCGGGCCCCCATTTCGGGCTTTGTGCTGGAGAAAAACCTGGCGGCCGGCCTGCGTTTCAACGCCGGCAATATGCAGCAGGCCTTCACCGTGGCCAACCTCGACAGCGTGTGGGTGATGGCCAACGTGTTTGAGTCGGACCTGGCGCGGGTGCACCGGGGCCAGGAGTTGAAAATCACCACCCTGAGCTACCCCGACCAGCCCCTGCGCGGCCGCATCGACCAGGTGTTTCAGGTGCTCGACCACGACAGCAAGGTGATGAAGGTGCGCTGCACGCTGGCCAACCCCGGCCACCGGCTCAAGCCCGGCATGCACGCCCAGGTGCAGGTGCTGGCCCATTCTCACTAAAAACCTCTTCGCATGGCAATTCTCCTCATCGACCCCCGTGACGGCCGGCGTGCGGCCACCCAGCGGTACCTGCTGCGGGCCGGCTATTCGATAGAAACAGCGTTGAACGCCGCCGAGGCCCGTGAGCGCATGGCCGGCCGGCCCTACGAGTTTGTGCTGCTGGCCCAGCGCCTGCCCGATGCCGACGGCCTGGCCCTGCTGCGCGAATGCGTTTGGCGCGGCAACCGCACTTCGGCCTTCATTCTGCTGACGGGCTCCGAGGACGTGGAGGACCGGCTGCAGGGCTTCGCGGCCGGGGCCGACGACTGCCTGGCGGCCTCGGTGTCGTTGGTGGAGCTGGAACAGCGGCTGCGCATCATTGCGCGGCAGCGGTTTGGGCGGCCCCGGCCGCGCATTCGCTTCGGGGCGGGGTTCGAGCTGGATTTGGCGGGCCGGCTGCTGCGCCACGGCGCCCACGCCGTGGACCTGAGCCGCTCGCAGTTCGACCTGCTGCACCACCTGCTGCGGCACCGGGGCCAGGTGCTCACGCGCCAGCAATTGGGCGCGCACATTGGCCGGGTCGATGAAGGCTCGAACTTCATTGATGTGCACATCAAAAACGTTCGGAAAGTGCTGGCTCAGTTTGCTCCGCCCGACTTCCTGCGCACGGTGCGCGGCATTGGCTACCAGGCAGCCTGACAAGGCATTGCAGGGCGGACCGGCGCAAGGCTGCCCCCCTGAACTGCTTGCAGATGCGGGCCCGACCGGGGCCGGCAAAACGCCAAAGCCAAACCGGCAAAACCTCATGGCCCGGCCCGGCGTACCAGCCGCAGCGGCGCTGTCCTAAGCGCCGCGTATTTCCGGTCCTGTATGCCCCACTTCTGCACTCGTTTACTGCTGGCTTTGCTGCTGGCAGGCACTTTTATGTTCACTGCCCGGGCCCAGAAAGTGGGCCTGGTGCTCAGCGGCGGCGGGGCCAAGGGCCTGGCGCACGTGGGCGTGCTGAAACAGCTCGAAAAAAACCACATTCCCATCGACTACATCGTGGGCACGAGCATGGGGGCCGTCATCGGGGGCATGTATGCAGCCGGCTACTCGCCCGAGGAGATTGAGCAGATTGTGCTCAGCCCCGAATTTCAGCGCTGGACGTCGGGCAAGCCCCTGGAAAGCAAAACCTTCAACTTCCTCACGGCCGAGCCTTCGCCCTCGGCCCTGCGCCTGGGCATTGCCATCGACTCGACCTTTAAGGCGCGGGTGAGCACCAACCTGGTGAACGACCTGAACCTGAACCTGGCGCTGGCGCGGCTGCTGGCCCCGGCCTCGGCCAGCAGCAACTACAACTTCGACAACCTGTTTGTGCCCTTCCGCTGCATGGCCTCGGAGGTGTTTACGCGGCAGGTGGTGGAGCAGAAAAGCGGCTCGCTCTCCGATGCCATTCGCAACTCGATGTCGTTTCCGCTGGCGTTCCGGCCCATTCGCAACCTCGACGGCAAATACTACTACGACGGTGCGGTGTACGACAACTTCCCCACCAACACCATGAAAAAAACCTTCGCCCCGGACATCATCATCGGGGTGAACGTGGGCGACGTGGCCTTTAAGAAATACCCCAAAAACGACGATGCCCTGCTGGCCAGCACGGTGGCCTTCCTGGGCACGAGCGTGGCCGACACGAGCAGCGTGGGCAAAAACGGCATCTACATTCAGCCCGACCTCGACGGCATGGGCGTGGGCGACTTCGACCTGGTGAAGAATTTCATTGCCGAAGGCGACACGGCCGCCCAGCGCAGCATGGCCAAGATAAAGGCCCGCATCGGGCGGCGCATCGACTCGCTGGAGCTGCAGAAGCGGCGGCTGGCGTTCCAGGGCCTGGCCCCGACGCCGCGCTTCATTGAGGTGCAGGTGCGCGGCCTGCGCCCCGACCAGAACAAGTATGCCGCCCGGTTTTTTCCCCGCTCGGGCCGCGAGTATTCGCTCGATGACATCGAGGAAGGCTACTACCGCCTGGCGGCCGACGACTATTTCAAGAACATCTACCCGCGCATTCGCTACGATGCCGCGCGCAAAGGCTACATTTTCAGCGTCGATGCCCAGCGCAACAACAACGTGAGCACGGAGGTGGGCTTCGTGCTGAGCAACCGGCCCATCGACAACCTGTACTTCGGCATTGAGTTCCGCTACCTGCGCCAGCTGCTCTACACGGCCTCGGCCGACGTGAGCCTGGGCCGCTTCTACAACGGCGCCCACGGCTCGTTCCGCATCAACGTGCCGGCCCGGCTGCCGTTCTTCTTCGAGCCCGAAATCACCTACAACCAGTGGGATTACCAGAACACCGGCGGGGTGCTGGGCCGCGACGTGCTCAATACCCAGGTGCGGCAGCAGGACACCAAGCTCGGCGGGCAGTTCGGCATCAGCCCTACCTTCCGCAGCCGGCTGCTGCTCGACGTGGCCACCTTCGTGACCAAGGACGAGTACACCAACTCCAAGGAAATCAACTCGGCCGATGTGCTCGATGCCACCGTGTTTCGGGGGGCCACGGCGGCCCTGCGCCTGGCCCGCAACACCCTGAACCGCAAGCAGTATTCGACCAGCGGCCACCGCTACGTGTACACGCTGCGCGGGGTCACGGGCTCGGCCACGTACACGCCCGGCTCCACGGCCGAGCAGGCCGGCAACTCGCAGCACCGCGAGTGGCTGCAGTTTCGGGCCACCGTGGAGCGCTACTTCGCCCTGAAGGGCGACCGCCACGCCTGGGGCTATTTCGGGGAAATCATGGCCAGCACCCAACCCACTTTTTCCACGTTCCGGGCGTCGCAAACCACCGCGCCCGTATTTGCGCCGCTGCCCGACTCGCGCACGCTGTTTCTGGACAGCTACCGCTCGGCGCGCTACGCGGCCGTGGGCCTGCGCTACACCCAGCCCTTCCTGAAAAAGCTGGAGTGGCGCACCGAGCTGTATGTACACCTCAACGCCCAGCCCCTGAAGCAGGGCGACCTGCAAACCGCCGTGCGCCAGTCCGGCCTCGACCGGCCCCGCGTAACGGCCAGCACCGGCCTCATTTTCCAGACGCCCGTGGGCCCGCTGGCCGTGCACGCCCGCTTCTACGACGACCCGGCCGAGCGGTTCGGCATCTACGGGCACCTGGGCTTCCTGCTGTTCCGCAGCCGCGCGCTGGAATAGCACCGGATGACCGTCTTTTTACCCTTTCACTGCTTTCCACACTTCCTCCGGGGCCTCGAGCGGCAGCAGGTGCCCGGCCCCGGGCACCACGGTGAAGGGCGTGCCCGGCGGCAGCAGCGGCAGCGTGAGGCGGCGCTGCACATCGGCCGGAATAGGGTTATCAGCCCCGCCCACCAGCAGGTGGCAGGGCACGCTCAGCGGCGGCATGAGGGCGGTAATGTCTTCGCGGGTGCCGTGTTCCAGCCAGCGGCTCCAGGCGGCTTGGGTGGTGCGCAGGTTATCGGCAACGACTTGCGCCCGCACGTCGGCAGGCAGGGGCCGGCCGGTGATTTTAGCAAAGGTTTTTTCGGCTTCCTCGGGCTGGCCGTAGGCGGCCAGGGTGGCGGCGCGGTCGGCCTCGGTCATGGGCTCGCCGGCGGGCGGCGAGGGCGAGAGCAGCACCAGCCGGCGCAGGCCGGCGGGCTGCCGGGCGGCCAGGGCCAGGGCAAACTTGCCGCTCATGCTGTGGCCGATGAGGGTGAAATCGGTTAGGGCCTGCTGCCGGAGGTAGGCAGCAAGCCAGTCGGTATAGGCCCGCACCGAGTAGTCGAACCCGGCGGGCGCGGGCTGCCGGCCGAAACCCGGCAGGTCGGGGGCGAGCAGCGTGGCATCGGCGGCCAGCAGCGGCCGCAGCAGGTCGTACTCGCGGCCGGAGCCGGCCCAGTAATGCAGGGCGACGAAGGTATGGGGCATGGGTAATGACTAGAATGACAGGTCGTTAAGCTGAACGCGCCGACGTAAAGCCTGCATTAGTGTAACCAAGCGGCTGGCCGTCAATTTGTTTGTAAAGCCGGGATAAAGTTCCGGGAAAAAATCATTTTTTTCTTGCGCAAAGCCACAATCCGCCCCCAAAAGGATGCCGTAAGTTCCGGCACCATCACCAATCCAGCTCCTATTTGCTTATCGCTGCTTTTCCACTTTTCAGCCCCAAATTCTATACCTAACCCGCTACTATTCTTTTCCGTTTATCTCACCCCTGGAGGTCGGGCTGCCCGTTTTCGCTTACCGGTTGGCAGCCCGGCTCTTACTTCCTTTCCCACTATGAACTCAACTCCGGCGTTGCTGACCGCAACGGACGAAGAGCTCCTTGTGCAGCGCCTGATTGCCCGCGACGAGCAAGCCCTGCGCATTCTGCACAACCGCTACTCCCGCAACCTGCTCACCGTCATCCTGCGCCTGGTGCACGACGAGGCCCTGGCTCAGGACGTGCTGCAGGAAGGCCTGCTAAAGGTGTGGCTGAGCATTGACCGCTACGATGCCGCCCGGGGCCGCCTCTTCACCTGGATGGTGCGGGTGTGCTGCAACCAGGCCATCGATGCGCTGCGCAGCCCGCGCCACCGCTTCCACAGCGGCACCCGGTCGCTGGAAGTGGGCGGGGCGCAGCGGGCCTCGGCCCCGGTGTCGTTCAATCCGGAGCACATCGGCCTGCGCGAGCTCACCCTGCAGCTCAAGCCCCGCCAGCGCGAGGTCATCGACCTGATTTATTTCGGCGGCTTCACCCAGGCCGAGACTGCTGAGCAGCTCGGCATTCCGCTGGCCACGGTGAAAACCCGGGCGCGGGCCGCCATTCAGGTGCTGAGCCAGATGGCGCGGCTTTAGCGCCCTGTGGCGCTGCTGCTCGCTTATGCCTGACGCAAAACGGCCCCGCCGGAGCAATCCGAGCGGGGCCGTTGGCTGGGTGAAAGAGAAGAATCGGGGTGTTTAGAACGGTGGCCGTGGGGGCGGCTTACTGCAGCACGACTTTACGGGTGATGATTTCGCGGCCCATCTGCACGCGCAGGGTGTAGACTCCGACGGCCAGGCCCAGGGTCGAAACCGGCTGCTCGGGGGCGGCGGTGAGCGGCTGCTGGCGCACCAGCTGGCCCACCGCATTCAGCAGCGCTACCGTGCCGGGGCCCGCCGGGGTGGCCAGCCGCAGCGTGAGCTGGCCGGTGGCGCTGGGGTTGGGAAACACGGCCAGGGCGGCATCGTTGCCGGGGCGGGCAGCCAGCACGGCCGAGGCCGCGATGGTGAACTGGCCGCCCGTATCGTTGCTGCCGTAGCCGCTCACGGCCACGTAGTAGCGCGTGCCCGCCGTGAGGCCCGGCACCGTCACCGGCGCGGCAAAGGCTGCGTTGCTGGCCCCACTGGAGGCGCAAAACACCTGCGTGAACGGCCCGGCCGAGCAGCTGGGCGCGGTAAACAGCCGCACCATGCCCGCCGGTGCTCCCGTGATGGTGAGCGTGGTGCTGGTGCCGCCGGGCACCAGCGTAAACCACACATCCTTGGGCAAGGAGGCCGATGAGCAGGCCGGCGTGACAATGCCGGGCTGCACCGTGGTAGTGGCCGCGTTGGTGGTGCTGGTGAGCGGGGCCGTGCCCAGCGCAATGGCCCCGCAGGGCTCGTCGTTGGTAGGTATCAGCTGCTGCACGGTGATGGTGCGGGTGTTGTTGGTGGCAACGGCGTCGGGCTGGCCGTTGGGCAGGCTGCCGGTTACGGTAACGGTGTGCGTGCCGAAGGCCAGCGTGACGCCCTGCGTGAAGGTGAGCTGCTGCGTGGCATTGTAAGCCAGCGAAAGGCCTGTGAACACCTGCGTAACGGGCGCGCCGCTATCGAGCACGTAGCTGAGCGTGACGGACGTGAGGGCACTGTTGCCACCGTTGCGGATGGTGACCGTGACGGGGTTGCTGCCGAGCAAAGCCGGCGACACCGGCGCGTCGATGCTCACCACGTCCACATCATTCGCCACCACGTCGAACTCGTAGGCGCCGATGTCGGGCGGGTTGTTGCGCAGCACGCTGGCAAAGTCGCGGGGCACCCGCGTCAGGATGGCCGGGTTGCCGGCACCGTTCAGGGCCGGCGTGCCGGGCTGCCAGCTGCCCGCCACCGGGAACAGCACGGCGGCCTGCACGCTGTTCTGGTCGAAAGCGCTACTGGCGGCGGTGCGCCAGTCGGTGAGGGTGGCGTAGCTGGTGGTGCCGTAGCGGCAGGTGAAGCCAGCCGCGGCGGGGCCCACGTACAGGTCGTTGTAGTTGCTGGTGATGCCCGAGGCTGGCGTGTCGAGGTTCATGGCGTAGCGGCCCTGGGTGGCCGGCTGCGTCACAACGACGAGGTTGTTCTGGAAGTCGATGCTGGTGGCTGCGCCGGTCTGGTAAAAGCCGATGTTGGCTGTTTGCGCGCTGTTGGGGCTGTCCATCACCACGGTGTTGTGGTAGTAGCGCGCAAAGCTGGAACCCGAGTTGTAGAGACCGTAAGTAGTGCCGTAGCTGAAGAAATTATAAATCAGATTATTGACTACATCATTCTCTGCACCAGCTGCGCCCGACGTGCTGGTGAAGTAGATGCCGTAGGCCGGCAGCGCGCTTAGGTTGGCCGTGTTGGGGTCGTGAATGCGGTTGCGCTCGATAGCCGAGCCCACGCAGCCCGTCACGTAAATCCCCCAGAAAGTAGCACTGGACACCCGCGTTTCGCGGTGAATGTGATTGCCGACAATACGCACCCCGCTTTGGTTGGCCAGGTAGATGCCGTAGTTGAAAAAATTACGAACCAGCGTGTTGGTTATCCGCACGTTGGTACTGCGGCTGGTGGTCGAAATGCCCGTGAGCGTGATGCCGTAGGCCCCGCCGCTGATGGAGTCGTTTTCGATGCGCAGCCCGCTCACGTCGCCGCCTGAAGTCGTCGATGTGACCGAGCCGCTGGCGGCAATGCCCGCGTTGACGGTGGTCAGGGTTGAGGCGCTGGGAGCCAGAATCGAGCAGTTTTTGATGCGGTTGTTGGTGGCCTGGCCCACCAGGCTCACCCCAATGCCGTATTGCGGCGAGGACGCGAGGTCGATGGTCAGGTTTTGCAGGGTCAGGTAGTCGGTGCCGTTCAGGAGGATGGCGGCGGGCTGCGCCATCTGCACGCCCGTGTAGGTCAGGCGCTGCCTGGCGGCGCCGCCGTCCACCACTATGGTATCGGTGGCGCTCACGCCGGCCACCTGGCCCAGCGAAAACTGCTCCTGGTAGGGGCCGTTCAGCACGTTGAGACGCACCGGACCGGCAATGCCCGCCGCATTCAGCGTAATGGCGGCCTCGGCAAAGCCGGTGAAATTGGTGGCGCTGCCCGCCGCCTGCTGGTTGATGGTGTAGGTGCCCACCAGCGGCGTGTAGAAGGTGCGGCTCAGGCTGCTGCTCACCGTGGCGCTGCCGCTGGCCACGCTGGCCGTCACGGTCAGGGCGTTGCGGCCGCTAATCAGGGCTATCGGCGTCGTGAACGAGAAGCTTTGCGTAGCGCCCACGGCCAGGCCGCCGGCGGGCGTCAGCGTCTGGCTCACGGGCGCGGCGTTGTTGAACACGTACTGCAGCTGCACGCTGGCGAGCGGCGCCGTGCCGTTGTTGGCGATGGTGACCGTGACCGTGCGCGCGCCCAGCGCCAGCGGCGGAGCCGGCGAGTCGATGCTGCGCAGCGAGATGCTGGCCGTGTTGGCCGGCGGCGTGAACTCGTAGGCCCCGGGGTCGGGCGCGGTGCTGCTGCGGGGGGCGCCGGTAAAGTCATCCGTCACGGCCGTCAGCGGGGCGCCGATGCCGTTCAGGGCCACGGCGGTGGGGCGCAGGTTGCCGGTGCTCACGCTCACAAACTGCGGGTCCACGCTCACGCTGTTCTGGTCGAAGGTGCCGCCGTTGGCCGTGCTCCAGTCGGCCAGCGTGGCATAGGGCGAGGTCTGGAAAAAGCCGGTGCGGTAGGTGCTGCCGCTGCCCGTCAGGTCGTTGTTGTTGCTCACAAAGCTGGGCACAATGGACGAGAGCAGCATGGCGTAGTTCAGGCCCGTGCCCGTGCGGCTCAAGCGCACGATGTTGTTGCGAAACTCCACATTTACCCCCGTGGTCTGGTAAAACCCAAAGCCGCCGCCCGTGCTGGCATTGGCCTGGTCGTTGATGTCGATGGTGTTGTAGTAGTACTTGCAATTGTCGGAAGACCCGTTGAAAATGCCGTACGCCTGCGACCCGCTCATGTCATAAATCAGGTTGTTGGCGATGATGTTGGGCGCGGCAGCCGTGGCCGCCGCCAGCGTGAACAGGTAGATGCCATACGCGCCGGACGTGGTGGTAGTGCCCGCCGGAAACGCCTGGTGAAACCGGTTTTTAGCCACCGTGGTGCCGCTGGTGCCCACGTTCATGTTCAGGCCATAAAACGAGCCGGCCCCGGTGCGGGTCGGGCGCGACACGTCGTTGCCCGTCACCTGCGCACCGCCCAGGTAGCTGATGTAGATGCCCGCATCGTAGCAGTCGCGCACGGTGTTGCCCGTAATCTGCACGCCGGTTATCGGAGCTCCAGTATTGCCCGTGCCCACCACCACAATGCCGTTGTAGCCGCCCGTCACGGTGTTGTTTTGCAGCGTCAGGTTCTGGCTGGCGGTGGTGCCGGTAGTGGTAAGCGAAGTGGTTGAAGCATTCGAGACGATGCCCGCGAAGTTGGTGGTGGAGCTCGTCAGGGCGGCCGTCACGGTGCAGTTGCTGATGACGTTGTTCTCCGAATTGTTCAGCAGCTGGATGCCCCAGCCGTAGGTGGCGGTGCTGGTGCCGCCCACCGTGGCGTCCACCACCAGGTTGTTGAGGGTCACGAAGTCGGCTCCGTTCAGCGTGATGACGGCCCGCTGCGTTGACGTATTGGAGCCGAACTGAATGGTTTGCCCGTTGCCGTTGAACGTCACGCGGTTGGTCGCGCTGCTGCCCGTCAGCACCCCCAGGCTGATTTGCTCGGTGTAGGGTCCCCCGCTCACGGTGAACGTTACCGGGCCGCTCACGCCGCCCGCCGACAGGGCCGCCGCCGCCGCCGTGAAGCTGGCGTAGTTGGTGCCCGCCGTGGGCTGGGCACTGTTGATGGTGTAGGCCCCGCTCAGCTGCGCGAAAGCCGCCGGACTGGTCAGGAGCAAAATCAGCAAAGCCAGCCAGCCGCCGGGGCGGCCGCTGCGGTTGCAAAATGATGTAAACGTGGGCATAAGCGAGGGAGATGGGTGGTGAAAAACGAGAGAATGGTGTGTGTGGAAACGAGACGAAGAAGAATCGTCAGGCCGTCATGCAGCGCGCAGCGAAGCATCTCGCGTGTTGCAGTAATTCATCCGATTAGGTTAAGTGGTAGCACGCGAGATGCTTCGCTGCGCGCTGCATGACCGTTTTTACCCTTGCCCTACCGGTCCTGCCGGGCCTATCCAATCGTGCGCAGCCGGCGCAGCAGCTCGTCCTGCAGCGTGCGGCTCACGGGCAGGATGTGCTCGCCCACCTGCACCAGGTGGCGGGCCGTATCGAGGCGCTCGATGTGGTGGAGGTTGACGTAGTAGCTGCGCTGAATCTGCACGAAGGACTCGGCGGGCAGGTGGCGCACCAGCTCGCGCAGGGGCATGCGGACCTGCACCGTGCGGCTGACCAGCGTGAGGCGGCAGTGCTTGTCGTCGGCCGTCACCCACTGCACCTCGCTGAGCCGGATTTTCTCCAGCATCCCGTTTTCCTTGATGAACAGGGTATCGGGCAGGGCCGCGCCGCCGGGCGCTTGCAGGAAGGCATCGGCCGCCGGGTACTTCGCCGAAAAGTTGCTTAGCGCCAGCGCAATGGCGCGTTGCAGGGCATCGGCCGCCACGGGCTTGGTGAGGTAGGCGGCCGGCCCCAGCTGCTGCGCCCGGCCAAAGGTTTCGCCATCGGCGCGGGAGGTGAGGAAGATGAGCGGCAGGGGCCGGTGCGCCAGCAGCTGCTGGGCCAGCTCTACGCCATCGGTAGCGCCGCGCAGCTGCACGTCGAGCAGGGCCAGGTCGATGGTTTCGGTGCGGTGCAGGGCCAGGGCAATGCGCGCATCGGCGGCGGGACCCACCACCTCATAACCCAAGTCCTGCAAGGCAGCTTCGAGCTGCTCGGCGAAGAGCGGCTCGTCTTCCACGAGCAGAACACGGATGGGCGAATCGGGCATGGCGGCGGCCGAACCGGCAGGCAGCCCGCCCGGCCCCGGCGAAATTACGGTGCCAGCCTCCACCGACGGACGCATCAGCAAGCCCTCCCAAACCGCTGGCAAAAGAACATCCTGAGACATAGGCCAACGACTCCGGCCGCACGCTCCGCCGCCCACCCTGGGCAGCCGCGCCAACCTGAATCGATGGATAATTTAGGCTCAGCCGTTTGGCACCCCACCATCGAGGGCGCGAGTTGCACCGTTGGCGGCGCGACCGGCTCCGTCGATGGCGCGGGCCGAAACCAAGGGCTCCGAAACCTGCGCTGCCGGGCGTGTCCATACCACCGCCTCCCGCGCCACGGCCGGTGCCGGCGCTGCCACCGCAGCCGGCAGCGTGAGCACCGCCGTGGTGCCCCGGCCAGGCTGGCTGAACAAGGCCAGCTGCCCGCTCTGGGCCTGGGCAAATGCGCGGCTCAGGCGCAGGCCCAGGCCGGCGGGGCGGCCGGTGGTGGGCCGGGGGGCGGCCGTTAGCAGCTGCCGCACCCGCTCTTCGGTCATGCCCTCGCCGGTATCCCGCACCTGAATGGCTACGGCACCCACCGCCCCCTCTCCTACTGATAATGCGATGGCTCCGCCCGCCGGCGTGGCCCGCAGCGCGTTGCTGATGAGGTTGCGCAGGATGGTGCGCGTCATGTTCAGGTCGGCGAGGACGTGGCCGGGGCTGACCGGTAGGGTCGCGGTGAGGGCAATGTCGGCAGCTTCGGCGCTGGGCTGGTAAAGCTCGGCGGCTTCGGTCAGCAGGTCGGCCACGGCCAGGGTTTCGATTTTCGGAGTGAGCTCGCCGCGCTGCGTCAGGGCCCAGCTCAGGAGGTTGTCGAGGAGGCCGCGCAGGCCCTGGGCGGCCTGGCGCACGCGCCCGCCCAGGCCGGCGAGGCGGGCCGTATCCTGGCGCTCCACGTAGCGCGTCAGCAGGTCGGCCAGGCCGGTGAAGGCTTCCACGGGGTTGCGCAGGTCGTGGGCCACAAGGGCGTAGAGGCGGTCCTGCTCGGCGCGGGTGGCCGTGAGTTCGGCATTCTGGCGGGCCAGCAGGGCGCGGCTGCGGCGCAGGTTCCAGGCCAGCAGGCCCGAGGCAGCCAGGCCCGCTACCACGGCGGCCAGCAGCCCTCCCAGCCACAGCAGGTGCTGGCGCTGCTTCTCGGCTTCGGCGAGCTGCAGCTGGTTGCGCTGGGTGAGGGCGCGCACCTGGGCCCGCTGGCGCTCGCTTTCGAACTGCACCCGCAGCCGGGCCAGGGCGGTGCGCTGCTCCGTCGAAGCCAGGCTGTCCAATACCGCCTGCGCATCGTGGGCCAGCTGGTAGGCGGCGTGGCTGTGGCCAGTGTTGTCGAGGACCTGGGCCAGCAGCTGGCGGCCACGGGCTTCGTAGCCAATGGCGTGCAGCTGCCGCGCCCACCCGATGGTGGGCGGCAGCAGCTGGGCGGCCTCGGCCCAGCGGTGCTGGGCCATGCGCACTTCGGCCATGAGCTGCTGGGCATGGGTCATGCCGTACTTGTTATCGAACCGCCGAAACAGGCGCAGGGCTTCGGTTTCGTAGTAGAAAACCGAGTCGTAGCGCTGGGCCTGCTGGTGCACCATGCCCATGTTGTCGAGGCAGAAAGCCAGCTTTTCCTGCTGCTGCTGCTGCCGCGATGCCGGCATTTGCCGGAAGGTGGCCAGGGCCAGACGGGCATAGTGCGCGTGCAGGCGCGTAAGGGAATCGGGCGCAGGCAGGCCCGATTTCAGCCAGCCCAGATACAAGGTGGCCAGCTGGTTGGCGCCCACCACCAGGTCGATGGGGTCAATTTGCTTGTTACGCTGCACCCGCCGGATGGCCAGCCGGAAGTAGTTATCGGCTTCGATAAACTCTTCCTGCTCGGCGGCCAGCCGGCCCAGGCCTATCAGCGCCGCGGTAAGCTGTCGGGTGGCGCGGGGCTCGCGTTCGGCTACCTGCACGGCGCGCTGGTAGTAGCGCATGGTGGCCAGGTAGTTCTGTTGTCGGTGCTCGGCCTGGGCCAGCGCAATGAGGCTACTGGCTTCGCCGCGACGAAAGCCCAGGCGGCGGGCCAACGCCAGGGCCCGCTGGCCATACTGCAACGCTTCCACGGCGTTGCGGTCGCCGGCGTTGTTGCACAACTCGTTCAGCAACAGCACCCGGCTGGTATCGGCGGGCGCAGTGGCCAGCAGCTGCCGCAAACTATCGGCCGCCGGGGTTTGCCCCGCAGCAGTGCCGAAGGTCAGCAACAGGAAGCAAAAAAGAACGGAGCGCACGGACGAAATACGTTGAATACGGTGGCTGAATATACGGCTACCCTACCAACCACCCGGCCGCAGCCGTCCCGCTACTTCGGGCACTCCTCCCGCGTCAGGCTTTCGTTGATGACGATGGCGGCGTGGTTGCCGTCAGCGGCGGCCAGCAGGGCCTGCTGGGTGCCGGGCTTGGTGTCGCCGGCCGCGTAGAGGCCGGGAATGGAGGTGTGCAGCTTCGAATCGACCCACACGGCACCTTTGCTGTTGAGGCGGGCCCCCAGGTTGGCCGCCAGCGGGGTGCGCTGGTGCTGTGGCGCGTGCAGAAACAGCGCGGCCCGCTCCAGCTCGCTGCCGTCTTCAAACTGAATGCAGCGCAGGTCGCGGCCCGGCGTGCCAACCAGCTGCTTAATCGGCTCTTCGCGGATGCCGATTTTCTCGCGGCGCAGGCGGCGGCGGGCATTGGGCGTGAGGTGGCCGGGGCCATCGGTCACCACAACCACGTCGCGGCTCCAGCGGCTCACCAGCAGGGCCAGCCCGGTCACGGTGCGGCCCCGGCCGTACACGGCCAGCGGCTGCTGGCGCACTTCCCAGCCGTGGCAGTACGGGCAGTGCAGCACGCCCCGCCCCCACAGCTCGCGGAAGCCCGGCAGCGGCGGCAGAATATCCGACACGCCCGTGGCCAGCAGCACCCGCCGGGCCGTGACGGTGATGGGCGCATCGTCGGCGGTGCCGTGGCCGGTGGCGCGGAAGCCCTTGCCCGCCCGCACCAGCTCGTCGATGTGCAGGCACTGCACTTCCACGGTATCGTAGGGCGCTAGCTGCTCGTGGCCCAGGCGCAGCAGCTCGGCCGGCCGGATGCCGTCGCGGGTGAGGAAGCCGTGCACGCCGGGCGAGGCTTCGTTGCGGGGCGGGCCGCCATCGGCTACCAGTACGCGGCGCAGGCAGCGGCCCAGGGTGAGGGCCGCCGAAAGCCCGGCGCTGCCCGCACCAATAATCAGTACGTCGTAATCCATAAATTCCGGGCGAAAAGCCTACCGCCGGCTGGTTTAACCGGCTTTGCGGCCATCGGGTTACTCCCATGCTTCAGCTTAGCACGAAAAAGGCCCTCCCCAAATTGGGGAGGGCCTTTTTCAGGTCAGCCTTTAGCTCGGCGCCTACTCTTTGATGAGTCGCTTGGCCAGGCTCAGGCCCTGGCCCTGCACCCGCACCGTGTAGGTGCCGCTGGCAATGGTATTCAGGTCGAGTACCTGCGCCAGTCCTGCCTCACCCACCGTGTGCAACACCACCCGGCCCGTGGCGTCGAGCACGCGCACGTCGTAGCGCCCCGCCGGCAGCTGGCGCAGGTCCAGCTCCGTGGTGCCCGCCGTGGCCGGGTTCGGGTACAGGGCAATGCCCGGCGTCAGGGCCCGGGCGAAGACCACCGGGCGCACCGGCGAGTAGGTGGCCGTGCCGTCGGTGTCCACCTGACGCAGGCGGTAGTACACCGGCCCGGCGGCTTTGCTGCCGATGCCGGCATCGGTCAGGCGGTAGTCCGTGGCGCCGGCTTTGCTGCCCTGGCCCTGCACTTCGCCAATCTTGACGTAGTCCGTGCCGGTCAGGCTGCGCTCCACCTCGAAGCGGTCGTTGTTTTTCTCCGAGGCCGTCGTCCACGAAAGGGCCGCGTCCACGTTGTTCACCGCCTTCGCCGTGAAGGCCACCAGCTCCACCGGAAGCGGGTAGGCGCCGATGCTGAACTGGGCCGTTACCAGGTTGGTACCACCGTAGATATCCATCGTAGTAACGTTAATCTGGTAGTATTTCACCGTGTTGTAGTTCACCAGCAGGGCGCGGTTGCTCACGTAAATCAGGCCCGTGGTAGGGTCCAGGCTAACGCCGGCGGGCAGCACGTTGGTCGGGTTGGCGGGGTATAGGCCGCTGGCAGCGGGGCCGCTGCCCGAGGGAGCCTGCACCACGCTGTTGGGCTGGTTCACGAGGCCGTTGTTGCCACCGGCCGCCAGGATGGTCGAGGTCGTGCCCGAGGGATTGTACACCAGGCCGCTGCCGTTGTAAGCCGCACCATTGGGGTCAATCACGAAGGCCAGCACGTCGTTGGTCTGGTATTGGTTCGTGCCACCTTTGTTGGGCGTGGCCGTGTACACCGAATTGTTGTCGCGGCCCACCGGAATGGTGAACAGCGCCGTGTTCGAGGTCTTGCCCACGTTGTCGGTCACCGTGTAGCTGAAGGTAAGGTCGCCGACCGAATTCGTCGTCGTGGCGTTATCGGCGGGGTCAAACTTCAGGCTGGCGGCCTGGGCCGGGGTCAGCACCTGGTTCACGCCAACGGCCACGTAGCTCGTGCCATTGTTGTAGTACAAGGTGCCTTGGGTCACCGTGTTCGGGATGCTGGTGATGGTGTAGTTGTTCAGCGTCTGGCCTGCCGAAGCGGCCGCGCTCAGCCCCGAGAGCAGGAACTGGCCGGCCGTGTTGGCGCTGGGCGAGTTCACGGTACCGGTGGTGGCGTTGTAGGTCGTGCGGTTCACCACATCGAAGGCCACCGGAGCCGCCGTGGGAGCAGTGCTGGTGGTGGATGTCGTGCTGCCGTTGTTGGCCGTGGTGGGCTCCGTGGTGGTGGTCGAAGCCGTGCCGGCCACGCTGTAGCTACCAGCCGCTGCGGGCGAGGTGAACGTTACGGTATTGGTCACCGACTGGCCACTGGTCAGGTTGCCGGTGGTGGCGAAGGTAACGGTGCTGCCGCTCAGGCTGGCCCCGGCGGGCAATACCACGTTGGTAGCCCCGCTGGGCAGCGTGATGGTGGGCACCACCCCCAGCGCGGCCGAGGGGCCGTTGTTGGTCGTGATAACCGAATAGCTCACCGGCGTGCCGGGCGCGGTAGTGGCCGGGCCGGTGGTGCTGGTCACCAAATCGGCACGGGGTGCGATGGTCACGCTCGTGCTGTTCGAGTTGTTGGCCGTGGCGTTGTCGGTCTGGTCACCTTTAATCGAAGCCTTGGCCACGAGCGGGCCGGCGCTGGGCGCGTTCACCTGCACCGTGCGTGTGAGGGGCGTACCGTTCACCAGCGTCACGGCCGGGAAGGTCACCACGCCCGTGTTGGCGTCGTAGGTCACCCCGCCGGCGTAGGTCGAAACGCCGTTGGTGGTCGAAGTGGGAGCGGCACCGCCTACCAGCACGCCGGTGAGGCCGGCAGCCAGCGACAGCTGCTGAACGGCGTTGGTCGCCGAACTGCCAGCCGTATTATTCGTGCTCGTCACCGTGAAGATGATGGCCGCGCCGGAGTTCTGCGAGCCGACGTTGGCGCTTACCGTGGTGGCAAGGTCGATGACCGTTTCCGTGGCCGGCGTTACCGTGGTGGTAGCCGTGGCCGCGTTGTTGCCCAGGTTGGCATCGTTGGTGCCGCTGGCCGGCGTTACCTGAGCCGTGGGAGTGAGCAGGGCCGTGCCGGTGGGCGTGTTGAAGCTCACCGTGTTGGTTACGGCGCTGGCCGAGCCAAGGCCCTGTGCCGTCACGGCAGCCAGCGTCACTACGCCGGTCGTGGTGTTGTAGCTCGCGCCGGTGGGCAGCACCAGGCCGGCCGCCGGCACATCGAGGCCGGTGGGCAGCAGCAGGGTGGCCTGCTGGTCGCCAATCGAAGCCCCGTTGTTGGTCACGGTCACGGTGTAGGTCACGGGGTTGCCCACTACGGTAGTGGCGGGGCCGCTCAGGCTCACCGTAAAGTCGGTGGTGGGCTTGATAACCGTGGTAATGCTGGCCGAGTTGTTGGCCGGCACGTTGTCGGCGGAGGTAGCGCTGGTCGAAGCCACAGGCGTGATGCTGCCGCCCGTGGCCGAGCCGGCATTGCTCGGCGCAGGCAGCGTAATGGTGCGGGTAAGCGAAGCACCAGCGGCCAGCGTACCCGTCGGGGCAAAGGTCACCAGGCCCGTCACGTCGTTGTAGCCCGTGGTGGTCGAGTTGGTGATAACGTTGCCGCTGCCGTCGCGCACCACCACCCCAAGGAGGCCGGCCGGGAACTGCACCGTCTGGGTAACGCCGGTAGCGGCGGTAGTCCCTGCATTGGTCACCGCCACCGTGTACACGATGCTTTCGCCGGGCGTGGCCGTGGCCGGGCCGTTCAGGGTCGTGAGCACGTCGCCGGCAATGGGCTGGTTGATAGTCACGGCCGTGAGGGCCACGTTGTCGGCGGGCACCGGGTCGTTGGTACTGGCGGTCACGGTAGCCGTAGCCGTCATCACCCCCGAGGCCGGTGCATTGGCCGTGATGGTGTAGGTAAGCGGCATGATGGCGCTGGCCTCGGTGCTCTCGACCGGGAAAATGACCACCCCGGTAGCGGAGTTGTAGCCGCTGGTGGCGCTGTTGGTCAGCGTCACGCCGTTCTTATCCTTCACCACTACGCCGGTGAGGCCAGTGGGCAGGTACACGCGGGTGCCCACGCTGGTGGCGGCATTGGGGCCGTTGTTGCCTTGCTTCACCGTGAAGACGACGGCCGCCCCCGGTGCCACGCCGCCCGTGGGCGCGTTCGAGGTGATGTCCACGTTCAGGTTGGCCGTGTTGCCGGCTGCTGCAGGTGCCACGGTCAGGTTGGTCGAAACGCTGAACTGGTTATTTGTCGTGTTGGCATCGCCGGCCGTGGCCGTGTTGGGCGTTGCCAGCGCGGTCAGCGCCATCGTGCCGGGGGCCGAGATGGGAGCCGTGAAGCTGATGCTGTTGTTTACCTGCTGGCCACTGCCCAGCGACGGGATGGTGGGGAAGGTGAACAAGCTGGTGCCCCCGCTGAACGAGTAGGTGCCGCCGTTGCTCAGGAATACGTTGGTCAGGGCCGCGCCCGTCACCATGCTCACCGTCTGCACGGCCGTGGGGGCCGCGCCGGGGCCGTTGTTCGAGGTCGTTACGGCGTAGGTCACCTGCGTGCCTTCTACAACCGAAGCAGGGCCGGCCAGCGTGGTAGCCAGGTCGAAGCCCGCGCCGCCGGTGTTGGTAGCCGTCTGCACATCGTTGGCCGTAGAGGGGTTGCCGTTGGCCGACAAGGCCCCCTGGCTGGTGGTAGTGGTGATGGTGGCCGTGGCCGTCACGTTGCCCTGCGAGGGCTGCGTGTAGCCAATGGTCAGGCTGGTCGAGCCGCTGCTGGGCAGCGTAGTGGCGGGCACCGTCAGCACACCCGTGCTGGTGTTGTAGGTAACGCCACCGGCGTAAGTTGCCACGCCGCCCGAGGTCGAAGTCGGTCCCGCGCTGTTGATGGTCACGTTGGTCACGCTGGGCGAAAGCTGAACCGTGGATACGGTGCCGGCCGCCGCGCTGGGGCCGTTGTTGCTGAACGTAGCCGTGAACGTACCCGTCGTGCCGGCGCTCACCGACGTGCCGGTGCCCACAATGACGGCCACCACATCGGCCACATCCGTCACGGTGAGGGCGAAGGTGGCGGCATCCGGTGCCGTGTTGGGGTTCTGGGTCGTGCTGGTGCCCACGTTGCTGCCGATGCTGGTGGCGCCGGACGTAGTGGGAGCCGTAAACACAAACCGGTACACGTTGCTGGCTCCCGCTTCCAGGGTAGCGGCCTGCGGGAACGTGAGCGTGCCGCCGCTGCCACCGCTGTAGGAGGTGCCGGGGTAAGCCGTCTGAATGGCCGTGAGCTGTGCACCGGTGAGGGTAGCCCCGGCCGGCAGGGTCACCGTCTGGGTCACGGCGCTGGCCGGCGCATTGCCGGCGTTCGAGAAGGTAGCCGTGAACGTACCCGAGGTCTGACCCGCGGCCAGGGTGTTCGGGCCGGCAATGGTCGTCGTCACATCGGTGCTGATTTTCACCACGCCCGAGAATTCCGAGGTCGAGTTATTCAGCGTAGCCGTGCTGCTCAGGATGGTGCCGCTGGCCAGCACGCCGCCGGGCAGCGCGCTCAGCGGAATGCTGAAGATGAAGCCGTTGGCACTGGCATCGGCGCCCTGGTTCAGGCCGTTGACGGGGTTGGTGTAGCTCAGGCCGGTGCGCGGGTCAGTGTCGGCAGCGAGGTTGTTGTTCGCCCCGCCGGCGGCGCCGCCTTCGGTTACCGTGCCCAGGTAGGTCTGGCCTTCGCCGAAGCCCGTGGGGTCGGCGGCCGTGTTGCCGAAGAGCTCAATCTTCGCCCCGGGACGGGCGTAGCCCTTCACCACCAGGTTGGTACCCACGACCGTGGCCGAGGTGATGACCGGGAAGTCTACGCCGCGGTTGGGCAGCGTGTTGGCGGCCGAGGCGGGGTCGTTGCCATCGTTCACGGTCACGCCGTCGCCGTTGCCGTAGCCATTGCCCGAGCCCACAATGAAGGTACTGGTGGCAATCAGGTCGATGCCCAGGCCCGCGTTGTTGCTAATCTGGTTCTGGCTGATGGTCACGTTTTGCTGGCCGTAGCCCACCACAATGCCGGCCGCCGCCGAGCTGGTGATGACGTTCTTGCTGATGACATCGAGCTGCGCGCCGCGGTTGGTGTTGTTGCGCTGCAGGTACACAATGCCGGCGCGCTCGAGGGCCGAGTTGGCCGCGCCGCCCGTGCCGGCTCCCGTGATGCTGTTGTTGAGCACCTGGGTAGCCGTGGTCGAGCCAATCTCAAATTGCAGGGCGCTGGAGTTCGGAGTGGTGAACAGGTTGCCCTGCACCAGGGCCGGGCCACTGCCGCCGTTGTCGCCGAAGGTGACGCCGTCGCCGCCCGCGTTGGTAAAGCCGTTTTGCAGGAACTGGTTGCCCAGAATCTGGGTGATGCCGGCCGTGCCGGTTCCGTTGTCGATGTGCAGGCCCGAGTTGCCGGTATAAGCCAGGAACGAGTTCTGCACCGTGCCCACGCCCGCATTGGCCCGAATGCCGATGCCAAAGCCGTCGGAGGTCAGCCCGGCGGCGGGCCGGGTGCCGGCCGCCACCACGCCCACCAGCGTGTTCTCGAACAGGTAGCCCGTGGCCGAAGCCGAGTTGCCCACCAGCACGGTGTTGTTGTTGTTGCCGTTGCCGCCGTGAATGGCCAGGCCGCGCACCGTGGCGTTGGCCACTTCCACGTCGAGCACCGTGGCAATGCTGCTGCCGCTGATTTCCACTTCCGGCACGTTCAGCGCCGTCACGGTCAGGCCATCTACGCCCACCGTGGCGGTGGCAGAGCCCGTGGCGGTGCCCGGAGCCGTATTGCCGGCCGCCGTGCCCAGGTTGAAGGTCTGCGTGCCCCCGTCGATGACGGTATTGGCCGCATTGGCCCCCGTCAGGCTCAGGGTCGAAGTCGTCGTAATCAGGGCCACGCCGCCGGTGAGGCCGCTGGTGAGGCCGGCGCGCAGGCCGGGAACGGCCGTCGTGCCGGGCACCATAAAGATGCTCGTCTCCTTGCTGGCCGGCAGGGCCACGGTCACGTTAGCGCCGTCTTTGCGCGAGCCAGCCTGGGCCAGGCCCGCCTCGTTGCCGAGGGTGTTGGCATTGGCCAGGAACTGGCGCAGCGAGCCCTGGCCGGCGTTGTTGGTGTTGGTCACCACATCGAAGTTGTAGCCGAAATCGCGGCTGGTCGAGCCGGTCGAGCCGCTCAGCGTAACCGCCTGCTGGCTTTCAGCAATGGTGCCGATGGTGGCACCAGCCGTGGCCACGTTCAGGGCCGCCAGGGTCTGGCTGCCGGTATTGGCAGCAGCATCGCCGCGCAGGGGGTCTTCGCCGCCCACGCGGTCGGTGCTGCCGTTGTAGGTCTGCACCGGCAGCAGGCCGGCTACCGAGCCCGTCCGGGTCGAGCGCACGGTGCTGTTCACCACGCGCACGGTGTAGTTGCCGGCCGTGGCCACCGAGAAGGTGTACTGGCCCAGCGAACCTGCCGCGGTCGAAGTCTGGGTCGTGGCCACGAAGTTGCCCGAGCCGTCGTACAGCTCCACCGTGGCAGCCGTGGCCGGCGTGCCGGCCGTGCCCACGGCTACTGCCGAGCCGGCCGTCACGCCGTTGGCCGTGGCAAACGAGCGGCCGAGGCCGCCACCGTAGTTGATGTCTTCGAACACCGTACCGCTGATGCCCAGGCTCACCGGAATGGTGTAGGTAGCCGTATTGTTCGAGCGCTGGCCGCTGTTGTCGATGGCCTGGAAGGTGAAGGTCGCGTTGCCAGTAAACGTCGTCGACGGCGTGAACTGCAGCGTAGCCGCCTGCGCCGCCGTAATGGTCTGGCCGACCGATACGGGCGTGCCACCCAATCGCAGCACTCCCTGAGCAGCTGTTGGAATGCTCACGATGTAATAGTTGTCCACCGTGCCATCCTGGTCGGTGCCGGCCAGGGGAGCAATGGTGGCTGCACCGCCCGTGTTGGCAATGGCGGGCGAGTTCGTTACGGCCACGGCCACGGGGGGAACGTTCACCAGCGTGGGGCACAGCACCGAGTTGGGCACTATTATCGAGCTATTGCTCGTATCCGGGCCGGAGTATTCCAGGGTCAGAATGTTATCACCGCCGTTTTCACCGAAGAAAATCAGCACGTTGTGCGGGCCTGCCGACAGTGTGACGGTAGCCGTCACGGTCACGGCCGAGTGCAGGCCGCTGTTGTTGATGGTAGCCGAAGCCAGCGTGGGCGAAGCGACCAGCGCCGCACCGTCGAGCCACATATACGAAGCATCGTCCGACCGCAGGCTGAACGTATAAGTGCCCGCCGTGGTAATATTGATGCTGCCCCGGTAGCGTGAGCTGTAGGTATCGGGGTTGGTTACCGTGCCCGAGGCGACGGGGTTGCCGGTGGGCAGTCGCAGGTTGCCCCAGCTGTCATCGCTCGTGTAGTTCAGGGTGCCATCGGTGCGGGTAATGCCCGCCGTTCTGCTCGAGAAGTAAGTCAGGTCGTCGGCGAAATATCCCTGGAAGTATTCGGCATACAGGCCGCTGGTGCCCGCGCCCGGGTATGCGGTGCCCGCGCAGCTGTTGTTGGGCAGCGATACCACCGTCTGCACGTTGGCATTGGCCGCCGTGCCGTCGTTGTTGGCCGGTGCCAGGTCGTTGGAGCTGGCGGTGCTTTTCGCCTTGCCCGTTATGGTAATGGTGTAGTTGGGCGCCGGGAAGGTGATGTCGTAAGTCAGCGTGGTGGCAGGGGCCAGGCTGCTTTCCGTCGGAAACGTAACGAGGCCGGTGAGCTGGTTGTAGCCCACGGTGGTGCTGTTGGCCAGCGTCACCCCGCTCTTGTCTTTTACGACCACGCCCAGCAAGCCCGCCGGCAGCTGCACGGTGGGGGCCACGTCAGTAGCAGTCACGGTTGCGCTGTTGTTGCGCACCGTGGGCGTGTAGGTAATGCTGGTGCCGGCCACTACTGCCGTTTGCGAAGTCGCCAGGGTCGTGGCCACATCGGCCACAATCCGGCATTGCGTATTGTACGTGAACGTGGCCACCACGCCCGCGCCACCAATGGTAGCGCCGTTAGGCGGAAACTCAGTCAGAGAAGTCGAAGAAGTTGTGCCGTTGGCGCCGCCGGCCGTGTTGAAGGTGGGAGGTCCGCCAGGGTTAAACGCCGTATAGGCGAGGTAGCCGCCGCCACCGCCGCCACCCGGGCCTTCGGCTTCAGCAGGGGCCGCGCCTACGCCGTGGCTCCCGCCCTGGCCACCGGCTACCGATACCGTTACCGTTTCAACGTTCACGGCGGTATTGAGCACAATTGTACCGCCGCCGCCGCCGCCGCCGGGGGCATCGTTGCCGCTGGTGTTGTTGGCAGCGGCTGCCCCGTTGGCCAGCAGCGAAGCATTAGGCCCGCCGCCAATTTTGCCCCCGGTCAGGATGTATATCAGGCCACCGCCGTTGCCGCCGGCCGTACCACTGCCGTTGTTGGCATCGCCTGCCCCGCCGCCGCCGCCGAAAAACAAGCGCCCCGTCACGTTCAGGGGCCGGCCACCCAGGCCGCCCAGGTTCAGGCGGTTATCGCCGCCCCAGGCCCCGTTGCCAGGCCCCTGGGTATTTGCATCGGCGTTGTTGGCAGAGTAGGAATATCCGCCGCGCCCGCCCCCGGGCGAGGTAGAAGCGGCAAAGTTTGCCGCTTCCTGGTTCCAGGCGGCATTGTAGCCCGAAACCGGGTTGCCATTACCGGTCCAGGTACCGGTGCCTACGTTGGACCCGCCGCCCCCGGCTGCGTTGTGGGTGTTGCCGCCGCCGCCGCCGTTGGCAGCTGCACCACGGCCGTAGCGGCCGGTTAGCGCATCATACGTCGTTTGGCTCCCCGCAATGCCTTCCCCTTTTTCCGCTCCTTGAGCGTTCGAAGTCGTGGCATAAGCCGCGCCCGCGCTCGGAAAGGTCGACACGTTGGTTACAGCACCGCCCCGGAAACCGAGCCCGCTCACGTCGATTTTAGCGTTGCTGTTAAAAATGACATCGCCCTGCACATCCAGGGCCACAATACCGCCCGTGGTTCCGTTCCAGGCTGGCGCTACAATACTGGTATTCGCATTCAGCGTCAGCCCCGTGTAGCGCGGAATCCGTACTACCTGCACCTGGCCGGCAGCGGTGTAGCTGTTGGTCAGGGCGCACTGAAAAGTAATGCTGGTGGCGCTGGGCACGGCTCTTACTTCCAGCAATTCGTACCGGCCAGCGTTGTTGTAAGCCGTCACATTGCCGTAGGTGCTGGCGCCGGTTCCCGTGTCGATGGTAGCGCCCTGCATCTGAATGAGCATTACAAAGTCGCCAGCGGCCAACCCGGTAGTCCCGAAAGCCCCGCCCGTAAGGGCACTATTGGCTACGGTGATGGTGCTGGCGCCAGCGGCGGCGGCGGCGCTCAGGCTGGTATAGGTGTTAACTACCGTGTTGGCAGCGGTAATGGTGCCCGTTCCATTTTTGCCCTGTTGCGCCCAGGCAGCCGGGCCACACAGCAGCATCGCCGCCAGCAGTGCCGCATGCCAGTTCCGAGGCTTTGTTAGCCCTGGACCTCGCTTCGGCCTTAGAAATTGTAAGATTGAATCCATACTTAAAATGAAAGGGGGTTGGTGTTAGAAATAACGAGAAAGCCTGGTTCAGTTTGCGGCACGAGCGGCATGCGTCTTTAGCACCTGCTCCGGTCGGGGAAATTGTGCCGCAAAGCCCGGGAGTGATGTGTTTTCACGCAATGCCATGGCCTTCGCCTTTGCCATCAGCATATCGGCTCATAGCGTTTTACTGGTGTTTCATAAGACTCAAACAAGCAATGCGATAAGTCGGCAGCCAGGCATTGGATACTCTGTATCGAATTTGCGCAAAGATATCCTATCTAGGAATCAGCCAATTTAAAATTTCGCTCAATCTGTCTTTTTTGGCGACGAATGAATTTGGCACAAAATTATATATTATTATATTATAAAAAATATCAAACACCATCATAAACAACAAACAACTGGTTATCTGAGCATTAATCCTAAAGAAGAAGCTATTCACGTTATTTGCATATTACTTCTAAACAAGATGACAATTATTAAATAACGGCTTAACACCACTATTTATTTACCAATTATAAATTAGAATAACAACATTTAGCCCCATGCTAAATAAGCGCTTCCTATCAACGAAAAGAGGCCCACCCCGGATTGGGGTGGGCCTCTTTTCAGGCTGGTTTTTCGGCCGGCCTTGCCTTGCGGCTGGCCGGGTGCCGGTAGCGGCGCTTACTCTTTGATGAGTCGCTTAGTCAGGTTCAGGCCCTGGCCCTGCACGCGCACCGTGTAGGTGCCGCTGGCCAGCGTGCGCAGGTCAAGCACCTGCCCCAGGCCGGCCTCCCCCGCCGCGTGCAGCACCGCCCGGCCCGTGGCGTCGAGCACGCTCACTTCGTAGCGACCCGCCGGCAGCTGGCGCAGGTCCAGCTCCGTGGTGCCCGCCGTGGCCGGGTTCGGGTACAGGGCGATGCCCGGCGTCAGGGCCCGGGCGAAGACCACCGGGCGCACCGGCGAGTAGGTGGCCGTGCCGTCGGTGTCCACCTGGCGCAGGCGGTAGTACACCGGCCCGGCGGCCTGGCGGCCGACGCCGGCATCGGTCAGGCGGTAGTCCGTGGCGCTGGCTTTGCTGCCCTGGCCCTGCACTTCGCCAATCTTGACGTAGTCCGTCCCGGTCAGGCTGCGCTCCACCTCGAAGCGGTCGTTGTTCTTCTCCGAGGCCGTCGTCCACGAAAGGGCCGCGTCCACGTTGTTCACCGCTTTGGCCGTGAATGCCACCAGCTCCACCGGAAGCGGGTAGGCACCCAGCGTGAAGGTAGCCAGTACCGTGTTGGTGCCGCCGTTGACATCCGTCGTGATGACGTTCACATTGTAGGTAGTTGCGGCAATGATACGAGGCAGCAAAGCGGCATTCACCACGTAAATCTGACCGGTAGTGGTGTTCAGGGCGGTGCCGGCGGGCAGCACGTTGGTCGGGTTGGAAGCCGGGCCGCTGCCGCTGGCAGCCAGCACCGCATTGGTAGTGCCCGTGGTGGGCAGACCGTTGCTCACGGTGCCGGCCGCCAGAGTGCCATCCGGGTTGTACACCAAGCCGGTGGCCGCGCCGTTGTAAATCGAGCCGTTCGGGTCAATCACGAAAGCCAGCACATCGTTGTTCACATATTTGTTGGCACCACCCTTGGCGGGCGTGGCCGTGTACTTCGAGTCGCTGTCTTTGCCTACCTGCACCGTGTAGATGGCGGCGGGCGAAGTCAGGGCATCGCCGGCGGTGCCGTTGCCGTTGTCAGTAGCCGTGTAGGTGAAGAACACGCTGCCGATGAAGGAAGCCAGCGGGTCGAACTTCAGCGTGGTGGCCTGGGTCGGGGTCAGGGTCTGGCCAACGTTCACAGCGGCGTAGCTGCCGCCGTTATTGTAGAGCAGCGTGCCCTGCGTGGCCGTGTTCGGAATGCTGGTGATGGTGTACTGCACAATGCTGGCGTTGCCATCCACGTCGGTCGCCGTGAGGGGCGAGAGCAGCAGGCCACCGGCCGTGTTGCCTTCGGGCGACTGCAGGGTGTTCACTACATCATTGGCCACGGGGGCCACGTTCAGCGAGGTGCGTACGCTGGCGTTGTCGTTGGTCGTGATGTTGCCGAGCGAAGTAGTGGTTACCACGCTGGGCACCGTGATGGCGGTAATGGCAGGGGCCGTGAAGGCCACCACAAAGGTGTAGCTGGCGCCTTGCAGCAACGACTGGTTCTGGGGCGACAGCGTCACCTGGCCGCTGCCGCTCTGCGCACCGCCATTGACGGTGTAGCTGGAAACGCCGGCCGGCAGGGTCACTTTCACGGTTACCCCGGTTGCCGTCGAGGGGCCAACGTTGGTAGCCATGATGTTGTAGCTAACCGTATTGCCAGCCACGCCCTGCGCCGGACCCGTCATCGTCAGCACCACATCGGCCTGCGGCGACGTCGTCGTACTGGAGCGCACGATGTTGTTCGTGGTTACGCCATCCGGATTGTCGGAAGCCGAGTTTGCCGTTACCGTGATATCGGCGGGCGGCATGGTGAAGGTCACGGTGCTTTGCAGCGTGCTGCCGTTGGCCAGGGCCGTGGCCGAAGGAACCGTTAGCAGGCCCGAGCTGATGTTGTAGGTAGCTCCCCCCGCGAAGGTGACCACCCCGGCACTCGCCGTCCCCGTGGCACCACCCAGCGTGAGGGTGGCCGTGGGCAGGTTGGCCGGCAGGCTGATGTACTGCACCGGGTTTTGGGCAGTAGCGGTGCCGTTGTTGGTCGTCCGCACAGTGTAAGTAGCCGTAGCATTGGGCGCCAGGCTGGCAGCCGGAGCGGCCGTGAACGTGGTGGCCAGGTCGGCCGGAGCCAGGCTCTGGCTTACCAGCGGCGTGCTGATGCGGGCAGTGTTGTTGTCGGTATTCAGCTCCGAAGAGCCAGTCGTCAGGGCCACCACAGCCGAAAGGCTGAGCTGCGTCGCATCGGGGGCCAGGAAGGAAATCGTACCGGTTACGCTTTCGCCCACGGTAGACACCGTGGTGGCGTTAAACGAAACCACCCCGGTGGCTGCCACATACGCACCCGTTACAATGGCGCCGCTGTTGTCGCGAACTTCCACGCCGCTGAGGCCGGTGGGCAGCTGCACGGTCGTGGTCTGGCTGCCGGTGGTGGAAGGACCGTTGTTGGTGGTCGTCACGGCGTATAGCACCGGGCTGCCAACTACCACTTTCGTGGTCGGGCCGGCAATGCTCACCGTCAGGTCTTCCACGGTGTTGATGCTGCCGCTGGTAACGGCCACCGTATTGTTGGCCGGTACGGCATCGGGCGTGGTGCTGGTTACCGAAGCCAGAGCGCGAATGCCCGTGTTCGTCGAAACACCCGGCGCAACGAAGCTGATGGTGTTGTTTACCAGCGTGCCCTTCGAGAGCGAGCCGATGAGCGGCAGCGTGAGCAGGCCGGTGGTTACGTCGTAGGTCGAAGCGGTAGCTCCGCTGCCGAAAGTGATGATGGAACCGCTCAGGGTACCCGTCGCACCGTTCAGGCGGAACGTAGCAGCCGGCAGGCCTATGGGCAGGTTCACCGTCTGCTGCACATTTTTGGCGGCATAGTCCGAGTAGTTCTGGGTTTGCACCACGTAGTTCACCGTCTGGCCCGAAGTAATGCTGGTGGAACCGTTGACGTTGGTCATGGTAATGGCCACATCCGCCGAAGGCAGGATTTCGGTTTGCACCGTCATCATGTTATCGGCCGCGACCAGTTCAGTGGTGGCCGAGCTTACGCTGGCCGTAGCCGCTATCGAAGTGGCCGTGGACGGTGCGTTGAACGATAGGTTGTAGGATTGCGGAGCAGCCGCGTTGGCCTGCGTGGCCAGCGCCGGGAAGGTGAGCAAGCCAGTCGTCGAGTTGTAGGTAGGACCACCGGCTCCGAAGGTGTAAACCGAGCCGCTCTGTGAACCCGTGGCGCCATTCACAAACATACCGGCGCCTACACCTGCGGGCAGGGCCACCACCGTCTGCACTGCGCTGGCGGGGCTGGGGCCGTTGTTGCCCTGCGTCACGTAGTAGATAGCCGTGCCACCGGCCGCAATTTGCGCCGGCCCGGTCAGGGTCACGTACAGGTTGGCCGTGGTGGCAGTGGCGGCCTGCGTAGTCACGCTGCCGGCAGTAGCCGTGTTATTAGCCGTCGCGTTGTCGTTGGCAGTGGGAACAGTAGCCGTGATGCCGCTGAGCACCGTGCCGGCGGCCGGAGCCGCAAAGCTCACCACGTTGTTCACGACCTGGCCGGGAGCCAGGTTTACGGGGGGGAACGTTACCGTGCCCGCTGCCACGGCATACGGCACGCCGTTGAAAGTTACGGTACCAGCCGTGGCGCTATACACGCCGCCGTTGGTGGCATACACCCCGGTGATGCCGGTGGTGGGCAGCTGCACGGTTTGCACCACACCCGCCGCCGGCGACGATGTCGCGCTGTTGGCCGTCGTAACGGCGTAGTTCACCAGGTTGCCGGCCACGGGGTTGGCCGTGGGGCCCGCAATCGAGGTCGAAAGGTCGGTCTGCGTGGCTACATTCAGCTGAATAGTAGTTGAGTTGTTGCCCGGCACAATATCACCGCTCAGCGGCGTTACCGATGCCGTAGCCGAGAAGGGGCCGCTCACCGGAGCCGTGAACGTAACCGACCAGTTGGAGGTAGCACCCGCCGCCAGGGTAATGTTCGGGAAGGTGATGAGGCCCGTGGTGGCATTGTAGGAAGCCGCAAACGAGGAAGCACCCACCGTAGCGTTAATTGTGCCCGTCAGGCCCGGGGGCAGCTGTATGCTCTGCACAATATTGGCAACGCTGATGAGGCTGTTGTTGACGGTAGTGCCCGAAATCGCCGTGGAAGTGTTCGGGGTAACCGTTCCACCGCTGGCCGTGGTAATCGTTGTGGCCAGGTCAAACTGCGATTCCACCCGCACAATCAGGTTGGCCTGGTTGGAGGTAGCCCCCGAAGTGTTCTGCACCGTGTAAGGCGTGTTCGAAATGCCGGTGAAGCCGCCCACAGGCGTGAATTTTACCGAGCCAGCCGTTACGCCTACCGTGGTGTAGGTGCCTTCGCCGGTTACGGTGAAGCTGGTTTGAATACCGGCCGTATTCGGGTCCAGGTCGATGGTGGCCGTAGCAATGTCGGCGTTGAGTACGTCGTTGCTCGTCACCGGGAAGGTGATGGCCGTTGCGGGCGTGGTCGTGGCCTGGTCATCGTTGGCCACAGTGGCATCGCGCACCACCACGTTGCCCGAGAATTCGGAAGTCGAGCCGCTCAGCGTAGCGGTGCTGCTCAGCACCGTGCCCAGCGCCAGCGTGCCGCCGCTGAGCGACGAAATTGGAATGGTGAAGCTAAAGCCGTTGGCCGAGTTGTCGGTGCCCTGGTCCAGGGTATTCACAAAGCCGTAGCTCTGGTTGGTGCTGGCATCGGTATCGGCGGCGCTGCCTTCCGTTACGGTGCCCAGGTAGGTCTGGCCTTCGCCAAAGCTGGTGGGGTCGGCCGTGGCACCCACCGAGAACAGCTCAATGATGGCACCGGGACGGGCAAAGCCTTTCACGGTCAAATTGGTGCCCGACACTACTGCCGATGTGATAACCGGGTAGTTGAGCTGGCCGTTGGGGCCGCCGTCGGCATCGTTGTTGTCGTTCTTGGTCACGCCATCGCCGAGGCTGTAGGCATTCACCAGGTCAATGCCGAGGCCGTGGTTGTTGAACGTGCTGTTCTGGCTGATGGTGTTGTTGGTGGGCGGCACACCGCTCCCCAAGCCCGTAAATGTTGAGCTAAGCATCAGAATGCCGGGGCCACTGTTGGCCGCCGCCGTGCCCAGCGTGCCGCTGATGACGTTCTGGCTGATGGTGTTGTTGCTCGCATTCTGCGACAGCACAATGCCCGACGTGTTATTGGCCGTGAAGGTGTTGTTCGAAACCGTGTTGTTCGATGCCTGGAACCACAGCTCCACGCCGTTGCCCACGTTGGCAATGCCGCTGCCCTGGGTATCCCGAATCAGGTTGCCGGTCACCTGCACGTTGGTCGAGCTGAAAACCGTCACGCTGTTGCCCACGCCATTGCCGCCGCCGTTGCCCACAAACTCGTTGTTGGTGATAACGGCCGCATTGGCCGCGTAGCTCGTCAAAGAAGTGCCGTTGCCGATGGTCAGGCCGTTGCCGTTATAGCCAAAGTAGTCGTTGGTTATCGAGAAGGAGCCTTCCAGGTGCAGACCGTCGTAGCGGTTGCGCAGCCCGGTTCCCGGGTCGGAGCCATCGGCCAGCGTGCCCACCAGCAGCTGCGTAAGTACGGCGCGGTTGGCCGCACCCGTCACGGCATTGGTCACCGTAATGGCCCCGGCAGTGTTCGAGTTCGAAGCATTGTAGATAGCCAGGCCCGATACCGCATCGGCATTGCCCTGAATGGTAATAGCTGACGTGTTGTTGGCGTTGATAACTACCTCCGGCCGCGCAATCGCGCTCAGGGCCGTAGCCGCCGTACCTACCGTGCCGCCGGTGCCCACCGTGCCGGTGTTGCTGTTGGCAATGTTAAAGGTTTGCGTGGTGGCATCGATGCTCGTGTTGGCCGCCGTGATGGCCGGCAGGGCCGAACTCAGCGTGATAACGGCCGCGTTGGCGTTGCCGCCCGTGCCGTTGAGGCCGCTGGCCAGGCCGGCGGCCTGGCCGTTGTGGGCCGCACCGTCCGGAATCATAAAAATGCTGGTTTCGCGGCCGGCCACCAGCGCGCCGGCAGTGTTGCTGCCGCTCTGGGCCAGCAGGTTCACGTTGCCCAGCGCGTTGCTATTGGTGATAAACTGCCGCAGCGAGCCCTGGCCGGCATCGTTGGTATTCGTCACCACGTCGAAGTTGAAGCCGAAGTCTGGGCCCGTAAACGTGAGGCCGCTACCGGTAGTGAAGGTAGCAATCGATTCGGCAGCGGTGGTACCGCTCGCTGGTGTCAGGCTGGCCAGCGTGGCGCTGGTGGTGTTGGCTCCCGCATCGGTACGGCCGGGGTATTCGCCCCCTACGTGATTGGTCGTACCGTTGTAGGTCTGCACCGGCAGCAGCGCCGTGGTATAGCCCGTGCGTACGCTGGTAACGGTGCTGTTCACTATCCGCACCGTGTAGTTGGAGTTGGGCTGCACACTGAACAGATACCCCCCGGTGGCATCGGTTGTGGTGCTGGCTACGAAAGCGCCGTTGTTGTCATACAGCTCAACGGTAGCCCCCGAACGACGGATGCTGCCCGTCACAAAACCGCTGCCGGTGGCCGAAGTATTAGCCGTCGCATAGGGGCGGCCCACGCCACCGCCGTAGTTTACGTCTTCAAACACCACGCCCGTTAGCACGGTCGGGTTCTGGTAGTTAATGGTCAGGTTGGCAGCGGTAGAGGTAGCGCCCTGGTCATCGGTCACGGTGAAGGGCAATACCGAGCTTCCCCCCGTCAGCGGCAAGGGGTCAATGGAGAGCGTCTGGCCCGCGGCCAAGTTGCCATTGTCATCGGTGAGCAGGGTGCGGGCCGCCGCCGAGGCCGCCGCGAACGTAGCACTGGTATAAAGCGTCCCGTTAATGACAATGCTGGTGGCATTGGTCGGGAAAGTCGTCAGCGTCAGCGACGAGAGAACGTACGGCGACGTATCGGTGCCCGCGAATGCATTCGATGGAATGCTGGTTTGCAGGGTGCCACTCAGGTTGGCGCGGGTAATGGTGTTGGGCGTGGCTACGGGGTTGGGAGCCGGAGCCGAAACGCTGATAATCCACCCATCCGCACTGTGCGAGGAGTTGTTGGTAGAGTGCCAGGCCAGGGTAGAGCCCGTAGTAGCACGCAGGTAAATCCGGAATTGCAATGAGGTGATGCCACCGGGCGGCGTAACAAACAGTACCGACCCGCTGGCTCCGCCAGCACCGGTTGGCCCATCGGGCACCGCCGCGTTGTTGGTAATCTGAGTTGAGCTCACGCTCAACTCCGTAGAGCCACTCAGACGCGACATCGTCACGCCGCTCGTGAGCAGGTCCAGTTCGGAGGTGATGCCCAGCCCGGACCCTACTACCTTGCCCCCGAGCCCCGTCAGGTGCACCACCGGGTTGAACACGGCCCGGTTAAACGTAATAGTAAGGTCAGCAAATTGGTAGCGGACGTTGGTTGAAGCGTTCGAGGCCAGCGGCTCCGTCGAAACGAACACCTCTACCCCGTTATTCGCCGTCACGTCAATCCCGCCACTCACCCCGTCCAGCGAGCTATAGTTGGCATTGGTTGACGAGCCGACCGCACCCACGTTGGGAAATATAGCCAGACCCGGAGCGAGCGGCCCCGTATTGTTGATGTTGCCTCCGAACGCAACCCCGGTACCAGTTGCTATTTTAGTAGTGGGCAGCGTGTACTGTTGGTTGCTCAGGCTAAGCGTAGCCGTAGTCGTAGGAGTATAAGCGGCGAACGTATTCCCCGACGGGTTATTCGTATTCTTCTGAAAGGTAATAAGCTGGTTGGCGACGGTTGGGCCGTTGCCGCTGGGGTTGCCGGCACCCGTTGTAAATTCCAACGCGGGTGTCGTCTGAGCCAGTGCGGTTCCCACACCCAGCATTCCCAACAAGCTGCTCAGCAGCAATGGCCGCAACCGCCAAAGCCGGCCACTACCGGGGTCCGGACGCTCATCCCCAGCCGCAGCTGCGCCGGAGATAGCAGAGTATAGAGGTAAACTCATAATAGGTTGTTGAAAAAGAGAAGAATTAAAAAAGTGCTAAAATCAGAATACAGTTTCGTTACCATCGGCAAAGGTAAACCATCATTCGGTTTAGTGTCTAAAATTTAGATAAAAACATGAATCACGCCGATGAACAGGTTTAGAAATATAACATTTTATTTCTTCGGGCATTGCAAGCATTTGCAGCCTTCGGCAATAATATCATTTATTAGCTTATAAATCAGCTATATAATAAAAGATTGCCGGCATCGCTCGGCAACAGATTCAAAAGGGCGCATTTCGTGTTTTATAATTATAAATTTGTTATATTTTTTTGCATTTTTAACTTTTCCATGTCCTCCATTAAGCCATTACGCGGGCCTGAATGAGCCTTTCCGGCTGTTACAGCAAAGTAGTATTGTAATTATATTTCAATATCACTTTCACAAATAAATAATATAGCTGCCGGTTTCGGCCTGATGCCTGGCTTGCAATGGCAACTCATTGCGGCTCACGCATCGCAGCCAGACTATTGCGACAATCGGGCATAAAAAAAGCCCCTGCACGTTATGCAGGGGCTTTTTTATGCCTCAGCAGCCAATGGCTAGCTCCGGCCGCTGGCGGCTACCAGCCCATGCAGGGGCTCGTTGAAGCCGACGGCATCGACTAACTCTTCGAGGGGCAGGTGCAGCCGATACTTCCAGAAGTGGGTGGGGTTGCTGGGCACGTTGATTTGCTCCTCGTGCGGGTTGGCGCGGCGCAGGTGGCTGTCGATGGCCAGCAAATCCTGCAGCGGGAAGATGGCCCACATGGCCGGCGAGTGCAGGTGTTGCACCAGGATTTCGCGCGCCACCCAGGGCTCGCAGTAGAACGGGGCCACCTCGCGCCAGTGGCCCAGCGTGGTTTCGAAGAAGCGCTGGGTGCGCACCCGGTCCTCCTCCCACCAGCCGCGGACGGTGCTCATGTCGTGGCTGCTGGTGGTCACTACGCTCAGGTAGGGCGCGGTGTCGGGATGGCCGAACTCGGTGGCAGGGTCGGAGGGCATGCGCTGGATGTTGAGGCCCAGGATGCCCAGCTCCTTCATCACGCCGGGCACCGAGGCCGGCACCATGCCCAGGTCTTCGCCGCAGATGAGCATGTTGGTGGCGTAGCGCACGGGCGGCAGCTTCACCAAGCCCTGCTGACGCCAGAATTCTTCGTGGCGGCGGAAGAAGAAGTCGATGTAAATGTCGTCGTAGAGGCGGCGGCGGTTTTCGTCGCTGTCCAGCTCACGGAACGAGTAGCTTTTGTTCAGGGTGATGCGCGGGTGGTAGAAGTCGTCGCCGGCAGGCACGAACAATACTTCGTTTACCAGGGCAAACAGGCCTTTTTGCAGCCAGGCGAAGTACTCGGCGTGCTCGGGGTAGTCGGCTACTTTCTGGGCAATGTAGGCTTCAATCCTGCGCTGGTCGCTGACGTGCTCCTTGAGGTGAATGCGGCCGAAGCTGGCATCGTCCATGTACTCGTCGAACACGTTCTGGGCCTCGCCCTGGAAAATATCCTGCAGCATGTGCCAGCGGATGTAGGGCTCGCACAGGCGCGAGTAGTCGAACCAGCCGAGGCGCTGCTCAATCTCGTGGCGGTGCAGCGGCAGGGCGGGCGAAAAGTGCCCCAGCAGGCCTTCCACCGACTCAATGGGCATCTCCCAGATGCGGAAGAAGCCCAGGATGTGGTCGATGCGCAGGGTGTCGAAGTAGCGGGCGAGGTGGCCCATGCGCTGCTTCCACCACAGGTAGCCGTCTTCGGCCATGCGCTGCCAGTTGTAGGTGGGAAAGCGCCAGTTCTGGCCGGTGGTGGAGAAATCGTCCGGCGGAGCGCCGGCCTGGCTGTCCATGTGGTACAGCTCGGGCTGGGTCCAGGCATCCACGGAGTGGCGGTAGATGCCGATGGGCAGGTCGCCCTTCAGCACCACGCCCCGGGAACGAGCGTAGGCCACGGCGGCGCGCAGCTGCTTGTCGAGGTGGAACTGGGTGAAGAAGAACAGGCCGTAGTCGTCGTAGTCGGCGGCGGTTTCGGCGGTCAGCTCGGCCACGTTAGCCGGGGTGCGGAACTCTGCGGGCCACTGCTGAAAATCGGCGGTGCCGAACCGGTCGCGCAGGGCCGAGAAGGCCGCGTAGGGCACCAGCCAGCTGGCCTGGCTGGCGTAGAACTCGCGGTATTCGGGGTCGGCCAGGAAAGCGGCTTTCTCCTGTTTATAGAGCAGCTTGAGGAACTTCCACTTGGCGTTCATCACCGGCTCGTAGTCTACGAAGTCTTTGGCGTTCAGCTCCGCTTTCAGGGCAGCCAGCTCTTTGGCGGCTTTCTTGTCCTTGAGCGCGGCGATGCCTTCGAGGTGGATGAACTGCGGGTGCAGGGCAAACACCGAAATGGCGGCATACGGGTACGAATCGACCCAGGTGTGCGTGGCCGTGGTGTCGTTGATGGGCAGAATCTGAACCAGCTTGAGGCCGGTTTTCACGGCCCAGTCGGTCAGCAGCTTCAAATCGGAGAACTCCCCTACCCCGAGGCCCTGCTCGCTGCGCATGGCAAACACGGGCAGCGCCACGCCGGCTCCGCGCCAGGCATCGAAGTGCTGGTAGGCTTCGTCGTTGAACACGCGGGCGGCGCCATGGTCCTGCGTGGCAGGAATTACGCGGTTTTCGCCGCCTTCCATGTCGAGGGCGTGGCCGGCGGCCGGGTCCCACATGGCGTATTTGTAGTGGCAGTCCTCGCCGGGGTTCTGCAGCGTGATGCTGCCGCTCCAGGTCGGGTAGTCGGCATCGGACAAGACCAGGCACCGGGTGTTGTCCCAGGCACCCAGCGCGGGGTCGGAGCCGAGCACGCACAGGCCGTGCTGCGGAGCTACGCGCGGGGCGACGAGCCGGAAAACCGTTTCGCCGGCGGCCGGCGCGGCCCCGGGACCAGGTTCGGGCGCTTCGGCCGCGGCTTTGGCAGCTTTGCTCTTGGCCGGGGCTTTGGTCTTTTTGGCGGGCGCTTCGGCTACCGGGGCTTTGGCGGGGCGGCGGAACAGGGCTTTGGTGAAAGCAGCGGTTTGCAGCTCGTTTTCGGGCAGCATGGGCGTGCGCCAATAGTCGGCCAGGTGCAGGCGGGGTGCGCGGGCGGCGTTGTAGGCAATGCGGCGGTTCGGGCCGAACTCCCACTGCTCGCCGCCGGTGCGGTCGTCGCGCAGCACATACTTATAGGTAAGCTCGCCGGCGGCATCGGGCACGGTCAGCTCCAGGCTCCAGCAGGTAGTGGCTTCGTCGTAGTACATGTTGGCAGCCGCCGCTGGTTGCCAGGCCCCGAGGTCGGGATGCGAGCCGCACACCGCCAGACGCTGGCCCGGCACGGTGCGGTAGGGTAGTGAAAAACGTAGTATCATGGTGGGATGGTGAGTTTAGGGGGCGCAAGTTAGCGCCGGACTGTAATGAGGCATGAAGAAGGGGAAACAGAAGAATAAGAATCGGCAAACCATCAACTGCTCAGGCGGCGAAACCTGTCATTTCCCAACCCCGGCCGCTTATTCTGCGTTTGGGTAATTGCCTTTGCTTCGTGTTGCTGCTAATTACTCTCTGCTTTGTCCACTTTTCTGCGTCGTACTCTTTACGGGATTCTGGGGTTGCTGGCCCTTGTGCTGCTGCTCGTTGTCGGGGTGGTGATATTCCTTCAGTTCCCGTCAGGGCAGGATTTTGTAGCTGGCAAGGCCGAAGGCTACCTGCGCGACAAGCTCAAGACGGAGGTTAGAATCGGGAAGTTTCGGACGGACTTCCGCCACGCCATCAACCTCGACGGCGTGTACCTCGAAGACCAGCAGCGCGACACGCTCCTGTCCGTCGGCCACCTCGGCGTCGACCTCGACATCTGGGCTTTGCTGCACAAGCAAATCAACGTATCGAACGTGGAGCTGAACGACGGCCGCGTGCGCCTCACGCGCACCGAGCCTGATTCGGTGAATAACTATGACTTCATCATTGCGGCCTTTACCGACCCCACCGCGCCGGTAGATACAACGTCCTCGGGCCTGAAATACGACATCGGCAAGGCCCGGCTCACCAACATCTACTTCACGCAGAACGACCAGGTGACGGGGTCCGACATCCGGGCCAGAATCGGGGAGTTCACCGCCAATATGGACGAGGTGGATGTGGATAACTCCATCTACAAAGTGGATAAAGCCGCTTTGCACCGCTCCGCCGTGGTGATGGTGCAAACCAAAACGGCTCCGGAAGTGGAAAACTCCGAGCCCACCAAGCCCCTCACGCTGCAGCTCGGGCTGAACCAGGCCACGCTCGACAGCGTGCAGTTTACTTATAAAAACGACCCGGCGGCGCAGTACATCAACACGAATATTGGCCTGGCCGACATCACTGCCAAAGACATCGACCTGCAAAGGCAGCGCGTGAGCCTCGGCAAGCTCACCCTCAAAAACACCACCTTCGCCTACGCCCAGAACGAGCAGGTGCCCGTGGAGCAGCGCGTGGTGAACCCCGCCGAAGCCGTGCGCAAGCTCGACGAAGCCACCGACCAGGCCAAAGCCGCCACCGGGCAGGCCGCCGCCTCGCCCGGCTGGCGCGTGCTGCTCGACCAGTCGGACATCAGCGGGCTGGCCGTGAACTTCGACAACTTCAACCAGCCCAAGCAGAAGACGCGCATCCCGGCGCTCGACTACAACCACCTGCACTTCACCGACCTCGTGCTGAACACGCGCGACCTGAGCTACTCCGAAAACCGCACTACCGGCAAAGTCGACAACCTGGCCGGCAAGGAGCAAAGCGGCTTCCGCATCGATTCGTGGAAAGCCAATGTGGTGTACGACTCGGTGCAGATTCGCCTCGACAGCCTCGATTTGATTACGCCGCACACCCGCATCCGGCGCACGCTGGCCATTGGCTACGAAAGCCTGGCCGCGCTGGGGGACGTAAAAAAGCTGCCCAATCTGAAAATTGAAGGCGATTTGCGGGATGTGCGGCTGGGCTTCCGCGATATTCTGTACCTCGCGCCGGATTTGGCCGGCACCTCTCCTTTCAATACCGGCCCCAACCAGTCGGTGCTGCTGAACGGGCAGATTGCCGGCCGCGTGGGCGACTTCACAGTGCGCAACTTTGAGTTTGTGGGCCTGCGCAATACGGTGCTGAAGGCCCGGCGCGGCCGCATTCAGGGCCTGCCCAACACCGACTCGCGGCTGTACGCCGACCTCGACATTCAGGATTTCCACACCACGCGGGCCGATATTCTCAGCCTGGCGCCCAAGGGCAGCATTCCCAACAATATCAGCATTCCGCCCACGCTGGCACTCAGCGGCACGTTCCGGGGCCGCCCCACCACGCTGGCGTTTGATACCAACCTCAAGCTGCGCTCGACTTACGGCGACCTGGCCTTTAGCGGGAAGCTGGGGGCGGCGCAGGCCAATGGGCGTCAGCCGCTGGTGGGCACCTTCGCGGTGGGTGGGTTCGATTTTGGCAAGCTGCTGAAGAATCCATCTATCGGGCGCGTCACGGCGTCGGGCCGCATCAATGCCACCGGCAATTTGCAGGACCCCGCCACGCTGGTGGGCCGCGTGAACGCCACGGTGCAGAGCGCCCGCTACAACGGCTACAACTACCGTGGCGTGGTGGCCACCGTCGACCTCGACCGCAACCGCTACGTCATCAACGCCAGCAGCAAGCAGGACCCCAACCTGAACCTGGACCTGAGTGCCGTGGTGAACCTGCGCGACGCCAAAAACCCCACCTACGAAGTCACGAGCCTGAACCTGCGCGGGGCCAACCTCACGGCGCTGGGCTTTTACACCGGCGGCGACCTGCGCGTGCAGGGCAACCTGGTGGCCAACCTGCGCGGCGCCGATTTGAACTCCATTAACGGCACGTTTAGCGGGACCAAAATTGTGATTGTGCGCGATAACCAGGCATTTCCGCTCGATTCGCTCAACGGCCGCATCGTGCAGAATGCCAACCGCACGCTGGCCGTCATCACCTCCGACATCGCCAATGTCAGCCTCGATGGCAACGTACACCTCGGCGACCTGGCCACCGAGCTGCAGCAGCACCTCGACCGCTACTTCGACGTGCCCGGCGTGAAATACGTGGCCAGCAACGCCGACCGGCATTTCACCTACTCGCTGCGGCTGAAAGATGCCCGCCTGGCTACCAAGCTGGTGCCCGATTTGAAGCAGATTTCGCCTTTCACACTGGCCGGCGACTACTCCCGTCAGGCCGCCCGCCTTACGGCCAACACTAGCATCCCGGTTATCCGCTACGCCAACTACCGGATTGACTCGCTGCGCCTGAACGTCGATTCGGACCCCAACAAGCTGGATTATGGCCTGCGCATGGCCCGGGCCGCGCAGGATACCACGCTACGGCTGCGCCGCCCCAGCATCGTGGGCAACGTGGCCAACAACAAGCTGTTCACCCGCGTGGCCATCCTCGGCGACTCGGCCAACCGGGAGCGGCTGGCGGTGGCGGGCACCTTGCAGGCTCTGGCCCAGGGCGGCGGCCGGGGCAGCAGCGTGGTGTACGAGTTCCAGGCCGCGCCGGAGCAGGTTATCAACTACGAGAACTGGACGGCGGGCGCCAACAACTTCGTGCGCTACTACCCCACCGGCGAAGTCGTAGCCAACGGCCTCAACCTCACCAACGGCCGCAGCACCCTGGCCCTGCAAAGCCAGAACCCGCAGGTGCGGACCTCGCCGCTGGGCGTCACGTTCAGCAATTTCGAGCTGGCCGAGCTGGCCAAAATCGTGCAGCAGCAGGATTCGCTGGTGGCCGGCAACCTCAACGGCACGGCCCGCATCGACAACCTGGGCAAACCCAACCAGGCCTTCACGGCCGATGCGACCATCAAAAACCTGGTGTTTCAGAAAGCCCTCATCGGCGACATTGCCGTAAATGCCACCAACCCCGCGCCCAGCCGCTACGATGTAGATATGCGCCTGACCGGCGGCCAGGCCGGCAGCGTGGGCGGGGCCGGCAACGACGTGCGCGTGACCGGCTACTACCAGGCCAACGAGGCCGCGCCGCTGCACCTCACCATCAACGCCCAGCGCCTGCTGCTGCAGCTGGCACAGGCTTTCTCGGCAGGACAGCTGCAGCGCTCGGCTGGCTACGTGCAGGGCCAGCTGAGCCTGACGGGCGCGCCCTCGGCTCCCATTGTGCGGGGCACGCTCACGACCTCGCCCGATGCGGCCTTTGCCGTGACGCAGCTGGGCGCCCTCTACCGCCTGCCCGACCAGTCGCTGACGTTTGATGCGCAGGGCATTGCCTTCGATAATTTCACGGTGCTGGATTCGGCTTCGAATAAAGCCGTAGCCAACGGCCATCTGCTGACCAGGGACTTCGTCAACTACGCCTTCGACCTCACGGCGACCACCGACAACTTCATTGCCATCAACAGCACCCGCAAGAACAACCCGCTGTTCTACGGCAAGGCCATCATCGACTCCAATACGCGCCTGACCGGCCCGCTGGAGCTGCTCAAAATCAACACCACGGTGAACGTGGACGAAGGCTCCAAGCTCACCATCGAGTCGCCCTCGGCCGACCCCAGCAAGGTCGATACCGAAGGCATCGTGCAGTGGATTGACAAAAGCGCGCCGCTCGATACCATGCTGAGCCGCCAGCTGGCCCTGGACACCGTACGCACGGCCTCAGGCTACGACATCACGGCCGTGGTGACGGTGAACGACAAGGTGCCTTTCACGGTCATCATCGACCCGGTGAGCGGCGACAACCTGCGCGTGCGGGCCAACGGCACCCTCAACACCAACATCGACCCCACCGGCAACATCACCCTGAGCGGTACGCTGGTGGTGGCGCGCGGGCAGTATCATTTGTCGCTCTACGACCTGGCCCAGCGCGATTTTATCATCCGCCGCGGCTCCACCATCACCTGGAGCGGCGACCCCTACAACGCCGACCTCAACATCACGGCCGTTTACAAGGTAGAGGCCGCGCCCGCCGACCTGCTGGCCAACCAAGGCCTCGACGATGTCACGGCCAACACCGTGGCCCGCAACCGCCTTCCCTTCAACGTGCTGCTGAATGTGACGGAACAGCTCAGCAAGCCGCTGATTGGGTTCGACATCACCTTGCCCGAGAATCAGCGCGGCACCCTCAGCGGGCAGGTGGAAGCCAAGCTGGCCCAGTTGCGCCAGCCCAACCAGACCTCGGAGCTGAGCAAGCAGGTGTTTTCGCTACTGATTCTGGGGCGCTTCCTGCAGCAGAATCCCTTCCAGAGCAGCGCCAGCGAAAGCTTTGTGGCCACGCAGCTGCGCGGCTCGGCTAGCGCCGTGCTCACCGACCAGCTCCAGAACCTGACCGGCAAGTACCTCTCCGGCCTGGGCGTGGACCTGGGCGTGACCAACCAGGCCGACTACAGCACCGGCACCGCCAAAAGCCGCACCGACCTGAACGTGGCTGTGCGCCGTCAGTTCCTCAACAACCGCCTGTCTGTCCGGCTCGGCACCGACATTCCGCTGAGTGGCACGCCCGGCACCAACGCCACGCAGGGCAGCAGCGCGGCCAGCAACTTCGCCGGCGACGTCAGCATCGAGTACACCATTCTGCGCGATGGTCGCCTGCGCCTGCGGGCCTTCCGCCAGAATGCCTACGAAGACATTGATGGCCAGCTCATAAAGACCGGCGCCGCCCTGGTTTTCCAACGCGAGTACAACAACCTGCAGGAGCTGTTTGCCAAAGTGCCGGCCGAAGTAAAAGCCGACCGCAAGCGACAGCGCAAAGAAGAAAAGGCCGATAAGAAAGCCGAGAAAGACTCCACTCAGACCGCCCCCACCGCCCGGGCCGATAGCAGCAAAACCAAATGAGCCAGCTGCCACCGCCCGCCCGTCCGCGTCATCGTTTCACCGATTTGCCTTTTGTTATCGATTTGATTTCCCTCCGTTCTTCCATGGTGCGCCGGCTGGCTGGCGTCGCCTTTCTGCTGGCCCTGGCTTCGTGCTCCGGGTTGAAATTTGTGCCCGAGGGCGAAAAGCTCTACACCGGCAGCAAGGTCATCATCAAGCCGCCTACCAGCGAGAAGGTGAACAACCAGGCGGCCCTGCAGACCGAGTTGGAATCGGTGGTACGCCCCAAGCCCAACGCTTCCCTGCTGGGGCTGCGGCCCAAGCTTTACTTCTGGCACATGGGCGTGGGCAAAACCAAGGGCCTGGGCAAAACCCTGGCCGACAAGTTCGGCGAAGCGCCGGTGCTGCTCTCGCAGGTTAAAATAGCGGCCACCCGCGACCTGATGACCAACCGCCTGCGCAACAACGGCTTTTTCAACGGCACCACTACTTACGAGGTAAAAAAACAGGATAAAACCGCGCAGGTCGACTACACGGCCATGCCGGGCTACGTGTACCGCTTCACGCAGGTCAATTTTCCGAAGCGCGACACCCTGGTCGATGCGGCCATTCGGGCCACGCAGCCCCAGAGCCTGCTGAAAGTGGGCGATGCCTACAACCTGAATACCCTCACCGCCGAGCGGGTCCGCATCGACGCGGCGCTCAAGGAGCAGGGCTACTACTACTTCGCCCCCGATTATATTCTGTTTCAGGTCGATAGCACCCTCGACCACAAGGCCACTGTTGACCTGCGCATCAAGCCCACCGCGCCGGCCAAGGCCCTGCGCCCCTACTGGCTCGACCAGGTGAAGCTCAACACCAACTACGTGCTGACCGACACCACCATGCGCAAGCCCATTCTGTATCAGGGCTACCAGTATTTTCCCGACGAGGAAGTGTTTAAGGCGCAGGCCATTACCCGCGCCACCTTTCTCTACCCCGACAGCCTCTACCGCCGCCACCGCCGCGACCAGACCCTGAGCCGCCTCATGAGCCTGGGCACGTTCCGCTTCGTCGAAATCCGCTTTCGCCCCGCGGCGGCCGGCGACTCGGCCGTGGCCGTGCCGGCCGGCACGGCCAGGAGCTCCAGCAGCTCGGTCGGCCTGCGCTCCCGCCTCGACGCCGACGTGCTGATGACCCAGCTCAAGAAGAAAAGCCTGCGGGCCGAAGTGCAGCTGGCCAGCAAAACCAACGGCTTCACCGGTCCGGCGCTCAACGTGAGCTTCCGCAACCGCTCGGCCCTGCGCGGCGCCGAGCAGCTGATTGTGAATGCAGTAGCTTCCACCGAAACGCAGACCGGCAACGGCAACGGCGCCCTCGGCCTCACCAGCTACGAGTACGGCCTCAATGCCCAGATGCTGATTCCGCGCTTGGTGGTGCCGCACCTGCCCCTGCTCGATGTGCACCTGCCCAACTCCGACTTCCAGCCGCGCACCACCATCGGGGCCGGGGTGCGAACCGTGACGCGGGCCAACTTCTTCAGTCAGAACTTCTTCAACCTGAACTACGGCTACTCATTTAAAACCAAGATTACCAACGAGCAGGAAATCAAGCCGATTGACATTACCTACGTTCAGTTTGCGCCCACCGACACCTTTACCAGGATTCTGGATGCGCGGCCCTATCTGCGCAGCGCCTTCCAGCAGCAGTTTATTCTGGCCAGCAGCTACCGCTACACCTACAACCAGCAGGTGCTGGAGCAGCGCCGCCAGCAGATTTACTTCAGCGGCCAGGTAGAAGCCAGCGGCAACGTGGCGCAGGCCATTGCCACGTCCATCGGCACGCCCAAGGGCCCGTCGGGCGGCAATACCATTCTGGGCCAGGAATATAGCCAGTACCTCAAGCTCGACCTGGAACTTCGGGAGTACTACCGCATCAGCCCCGACCCGACTTCCGGCAACCGCATTGTGGCCCGGTTGCTGGCCGGCATCGGCAATCCGTACGGCAACTCGCGCGTACTCCCCTACCCCAAGCAGTACGGCATCGGCGGCCCCAACAGCGTGCGGGCCTTTGCCGCCCGGGGCATCGGGCCCGGCACCTACGTGCCCCAGACCGAAGCCCAGACGGCCAACAGCTTCTACGACCAGGTCGGCGACATCCGCCTCGAAGGCAACGTGGAGTACCGGCAGGACCTGTTTCCGTACGTGAAAGGGGCCGTGTTTATGGATGCCGGCAACATCTGGCTGGTCAACGACGACCCTGACCGGCCCGGTGGGCAGTTCAAGGCCAGCTCCTTTCTCAACCAGCTGGCCGTGGGCGCCGGGGCCGGCATTCGCATCGACGTGCAGTTTTTCGTCATCCGCTTCGACTACGCCGTGCCGCTGCGCGCACCGTCGGGCACGCCCACCAGCACCACGGGCCGCCTCAATCTGGCCATTGGCTACCCGTTCTAACGGATTATCGGATAGCGCTTGAATTCCCGCTCCCGGTCGAACAGAAACCGGTACGTGAAGTGCGTTTTGCGCGTGCGCCCGCCAATGGCCCGCACCGTGGCCAGCATCTTGGGGTTGAAGTCGCCAATCCAGTTCATTTCAATGCCCTCGTAGCCCGAGCTCTGGTACACCACCTGCGCCCGCGTCACCATGGCCACGTCCACGCCCTTGCCCTGGTGGGCCGGCACCACGCCGTAGATAATGCCCAGCGCCTTCTTGTCGGACCGGCGCATAAAGCGCCATTGCGCCCACAGGAAGCGGATTTTACCCAGCAAATTGAGCCGCCGCCCCACGTGCTTAAAAATCTGGTTCAGCTCCGGCAAGCCCAGGAAAAAGGCCACTGGCTCGTCGCCGTAGTACGTGAACCAGAGCAGGCGCTCGTCCATCACGGGCTTCATTTCCTTCACTATTTTCCGGGCCTGTTCCAGGCTCATACCGGCTACGCCCGCATGGCTGCCCCAGGCCAGGTTGTAGATGTGATGAAAGTCGTGGGCCAGCTTTTCCGGGTCGCTCTTGCTGGCGTAGCCGAAGCGGTAGCCCTCGGCATCCAGCTCCAGGGCCCGCTTGGCAAACGTGTGGTGGAACGGGTGAAAAGAGCTCAGATAGCAGGTGTACTGCTTGAAATACAGCTGAAACCCATAGCTTTCGAATAATGCTTGGTAGTACGGCGGGTGCCAGAACATCCCGTAGTTGGGCGGGAACTCGAAGCCATCCGTCTGCACGCCCCAAAACCGGTCCCGCTCCCCGAAGTTGATGGGGCCGTCCATGGCCTGCATCCCCCTTGCTGCCAGCCACTGCCGGCCCGCGTCAAACAGCTGGTTGGCCGCCGACTGGTCATCGATGCACTCGAAAAACCCCACCCCGCCCGTGGGCAGCTCAGCGTTCTGCACGTCGGGCGCGTCGCGGTTCAGGAAAGCCGCAATCCGGCCGACTGCCGCTCCGGTGGCATCCGTCAGCACCCAGCGCACCAGCTCTCCATTCTTGAATTTCGGATTTTTAGCCGGGTCAAATACCGCTTCCTCTTCGTTTTCCAGCGGCCCGATGTACTGTGGCACCGCGCCATGCAACCGCGCCGGCAATTCAATAAACTGCCGCGCCAGGCGGTCATTCGTCACTTCAAGCAGTGCCATCATATCAGGAGTGGAAGCCAGGCTTTCCAATAAACCCCCAACGAAAGTGGCCCGCCGGGCGCACAAAGAAACGGCCCTGCACCCAAACTATCCCATGCCGGCCGGTGCAAAGGCGGTGCGCCTACTCAGTCCGGTGCCGCCTGTATTTGCAGATGCAGCGGTTTTCTCCGTTGGCCGACGGTCAGGAAGCCGGGTTCTTTCGCGCTGCGCCAACCGGCTGAGCCGTTGCTTCATTTCCCAACCCCGTAAAATGATGTCCGCGCAGTGCCCGATTTACCTGAAACTGTCCGAGCATAAAGCAGAACGGGCACTCGCTCCGTCCGGTCCCAATCCCCAGAACCCGTGCATTTTCAGCAATGCTATTCGCAATCCGACACCGGGGATGGGTGTGGTACAAGCTTGGGCCACTGGCTTCGGGCTCAGCCGAATAAAAAGGGAAGGAGCTAGTCATTATAATTCCTATTTTTTTTATAAATGTACTAATAATATAATATTATCCTGTTTGTTTAGGAAAATAAATTAAATCAGTCCAATCACAAACACCCGTAAGGCCATTATTTAGCCAGAATCTCACAGCCATATTTTCTGCTCAAGCTCCTCTGTTACACCACGTATCGGCCACAAATAACCGCTACGGGTCGGCGGCCGAACGCAATCCCGTCATATTGCCTAGTCGTTAACCCGGCAGCAGGTCGTGCTCGTCTTTCAAGCCCACCCCGGATAGCCGGCGCCGCAAAGCTTCGTGCATCAGGTAAAACAGCTTCGCCGCCGCTGCCGGATACGGCAGTCCTTCCGGCCGAATGTTGGATACGCAGTTGCGGGCCTCATCGGTTAGCCCCGGCCGGGGCGCATAGGTGAGGTAGGCCCCCAGGCTGTTGGGTGAGCTCAGGCCCGGCCTTTCCCCAATGAGCACCAGCACCAGCTGCGCACGCAGTTGCCCGCCTATCTCATCGCCCAGCGCCACCCGCGCCTGCCGGGCCAGCACCACCGGCCCCACTGGCAAGCCGGCCCGGCGCAGTTGGGGCAGCAACAGTTCCAGCAAAGGCAGCGCATGTTCATTCACCGCCGTTGCCGACAATCCATCGGCCAGCACGATGGCTACGTCATTGCCCGCCGTCGGCAGCGCTGCCACAGCCCGCTGCGATGCCTCATCCAGGCGGCGGCCCCAATCGGGCCGGAGCAGGTATTCCTGCCGGTTTTTCACCTGGCTGCTCACGCTTTCCGTCGCTACCTGGAGCCCCGCCAGCCGAACCTGGAGAGCCTCCACATCCAGCACCGAATACACAGCATCCCGCGCATGGGCATGCGCCAGCCGGAAAGCCAGCGCCTCCCGCAGGGGCACGCTGTGGCCGCTACGTCCCAGCGCAATGCGGGCTGCCGTGAAAGCGCTCAGCGCAGCCCACGGGTCGGCCTCAGGACCGTCAGGGTTTGGCAATGCAACGGAATCAGTCATGTGCAACACCTGATATATTAGGGTATGGTAGTCGGGATGTCTGGTCAGCGAAGGGCGGCCGGCAATTGCCGGAGCAAGCCCGAAGCCGCTGCCGCGGGCAGCAGGCGGTTTGCCGAATCGAAAATGCCCTGTTGCGTCAGCCAGCTTTCAAATTCCGGAGCCGGCCGCAGCCCCAGCACACTCCTTATATATAAGGCGTCGTGGAATGACGTCGATTGGTAGTTGAGCATGATGTCGTCGGCCCCCGGAATGCCCATGATGAAGTTGCAGCCTGCCACGCCCAGCAGCGTCAGCAGCGTGTCCATGTCGTCTTCATCGGCTTCGGCGTGGTTGGTGTAGCACACGTCCATGCCCATCGGCAGGCCCAGCAGCTTCCCACAGAAATGGTCTTCCAGCGCCGCCCGGATAATCTGCTTGCCATTATAGAGGTATTCCGGCCCGATAAAGCCCACCACCGAATTCACCAGCAGCGGCGCAAACTGCCGGGCCACGGCGTAGGCCCGCGCCTCACAGGTCTGCTGGTCGAGGCCGTGGTGGGCATTGGCCGAGAGTGCGCTGCCCTGGCCGGTTTCGAAATACATCACGTTCCGGCCCAGCGTGCCCCGGTTCAGCGCCAATGTGGCTTCTTGCGCCTCGCGCAGCATTTCCAGGCTAATGCCAAAGCTCGCATTGGCCGCCTCCGTGCCCGCAATCGACTGAAAGGCCAAATCCACCGGCGCCTTCTGCTCAATGAGCTGCAGCGTAGTGGTTACATGGCATAGCACGCACGACTGCGTCGGAATCGCATACTGCTCGCGCACGGCATCCAGCAAATGCAGCAGGTTGCTCACCGCCCGCACATTGTCCGTCGCCGGGTTGATGCCGATAACGGCATCGCCACTTCCATATAATAGCCCATCAATCATACTGGCCGCAATGCCGCGGGGGTCGTCCGTTGGGTGGTTGGGTTGCAAGCGCGTGGCCAATCGCCCCCGCAGGCCCAGCGTGTTCCGAAACTTGGTAATCACCTCACAGCGCCGCGCCACCGCAATCAGCTCCTGGTTGCGCATCAGCTTCGAAACCGCCGCCACCATTTCGGGCGTCAGCCCCGGTGCCAGTTCCTGCAGCGCCATGCCATCTGCCCCCTCCGATACCAGCCAGTCCCGCAGCTGCCCCACCGTAAAATGACCGATGCGGCTGAATGCTGCCGCATCGTGCACGTCCAGTATCAGGCGCGTCACTTCGTCCTGCTCATACGGCACCAGCGCCTCGTTCAGGAAATTGCGCAGCGGCACGTCGGCCAGCGTCATCTGGGCCGCCACTCGCTCCTCATAGGTAGCGGCCGCTACTCCGGCCAGCACGTCTCCGGAGCGCAACGGCGTGGCCCGCGCCAGCAGCGTCTTCAAATCGGCAAATACATAAGCCCGCTGGCCAATAACGTGTCGGTAAGCCATCCGCGTCGGTATCGTTAATGATGAAGGTGCGTCTTGCCACGCATTGAAGCTAATCCTCCGGTAGTGGGCCTGCCCCCCACAGCCGGTAAAGCAGTCCCAATCCCAGCATTCCGGCCATAAATACGCCACTCAGCACCAAATTGTAATACACCAGCGCCCCCAGACATCCCAGCGCCAGCCCCAACGCCACCAACGGCACCACCGGGTAGCCCGGCACCGCAAACGGCCGCACCAGCTCCGGCTCCTGCCGTCGCAAGGCAAACAAGCTCAGCATGCTCAGCACATACATCACCAGCGCGCCCAGCACCGCTAGCGTAATAATCTGGTCCGTTCGCCCACTAAGTAGCGCCAGGCATCCCACCCCGCCACCCACCACCAGCGCCCGATGTGGCGTCTGCCGGGCATTCAGCCGCGCCAGTCCCGCTGGCAGAAACCCACTCCGCGCCAGCGCAAACAGCTGCCGCGAATACCCCACTATCGCGCCGTGAAACGAAGCCACCAGCCCAAACAGCCCAATGCCGGCAAAAAACTTGGTCCATGCGTTTGCCTTGCCCAGCACCATCCCCAACGCTTCCGGCAGTGGGTAGTCCAAGTTTTGCAGCCGCCGCCAGTCGGTAGCGCCGCCCGTAATCACCATCACGCCCAGTGCCAGCCCCACCAGCGTCAGCATTCCATAGCCATAACCTTTCGGAATAGTCCGGCGCGGGTCAGCTACTTCCTCCGCCACCAGCGCCACCCCCTCAATGGCCAGGTAAAACCAAATGGCAAACGGCAACGCCGCAAACACCCCCGCCGCCCGCACCGGCACCGGATGCGCCAGAAAGGTTGCCACCTTGAAATGCGGCACCAGCAGTCCCATATATAATAGGAGTTCCGCCACCGCCAGCACCGTCACCACCAGCAGAAAGTTGGCCGATTCCTTTATCCCCAACAAATTCACCAGGGTAAAAACCACATAGCATCCCAAAGCCGTGTAAAGCACTGGCAACTGCGGACACAGAAAATGCCCATAGCTCCCCAGCGCAAACGCAATTGCCGGCGGGGTAAACAGAAATTCCACCAGCGTCGCATATCCCGCCACGAACCCGCCCCACTGCCCAAACGCCCGAAACGAGTAAGCAAAAGGCCCGCCCGCCTGCGGAATCGCCGTCGTCAGCTCCGTGAAGCTGAAGATAAACGTAACATAAAGCACCGTCACCACCAGCGTAGCCACCAAAAAACCCACCGGCCCTGCCGCCGCCCAGCCATAATTCCACCCAAAATATTCCCCCGATATTACTAACCCCACCCCTACCGCCCACAATTGCAGCGCCGTCAGCGCCTTCTTCAACACAGGTTTCGAAGGAATAGCATAATCAGTCATAGCAGGCTCATACCAAGTTTTAACCCCTCAATATAATGTGTCTCAGCGCCATTACTCCCACCTCCAACCACCCAGTCAATTCCCCGAAACCTTTCTGCACGTAATTCAAGCAAATATTTCAGCCTCCTGCTTGTGTTTCCAGAAAAACCAGCTACTTTTGCACTCCCAAATCGAACGGAGGCGGGCAACGAATCAAAGCGAATAATAAATTTATTTCCTCGCTTGGTTCATCAGAAAAGCTTCTTACCTTTGCACCCCGCTTCGACAGGAGGCGGAAACGGATTGAAAAGCGAAACGACGGAAAATAAAA